>CAJBPB010000385.1 GCA_903957365.1 uncultured Bacteroidota bacterium | reverse complement strand
GAAGTATGAGGGCTTAATTCACAAAAAAATGCCAAAGGATAAATTTTAGACAATTTCTTATTGTATTTTAACCACCTTCAGCACCTGTGAGAATCCATTTTCACCAGTAATTCTCAGAAGATAAATTCCAGCGCTCACTGGTCCGAAATCCAATGCCATCGTTTGATCAACTGAAGCATTTTGCTGGTTTTGCGCATGAACCCTGTTTCCCCGTAAATCAAATAATTCGATAGTAATTATACCTGAAATTTGTCCTTTAATCAGCAGATTTGTTTTGAAACCAGTTGTTAAAACCGGATTTGGTGCAATTTCAGCGACAAATGGCTTGTGATATATTTCGTTTATATCCAGTGTTTTATCAACCCGAAGTTTCATTACCACCGGCAAATGATCCGACATATTGTAAAGAGCATCCGCCATTTCCTGTGTAACCTCTGAATTGACCGGAGAGCCATTGATATAACCGTTGAAACGGTTTCCATCCTGCCCGAACGCATGGTACGAATCCTGAATATATTTTACATGACTGGCGCCATCGCGAATCTCATCCGAAATAAGGACAAAATCGAAACGATCGTCCATACCACCAGTTGAGGCGCAACCATTTGAGCTGGTGTGTGTTGATTGTGTATGAATATCGCTGTATGAATCATTGTTGTTCCAGCTTCCAATCCTATCAACCGGATCATAAAACCGCAGGGCAGGCACACTGTAATTTGTCATAGATTGAAAACCGGGTTCGAAAGCGGTATAATAATTAAAATCACCCATAAAAAGCAGGTTTGCCGACTGGTAACCGTTTTCGAGATATTCCATTGTATTGTCAACCATTATTTTGCGTGTGGCCTCGTCCTCACTGGAGTTTCCAGCTTTGAGGTGTGCGACCAGACAAATTACAAAAGCCGTATCGCCCTGAGCCAGATCATCGGAAATATAATACAGTTCATACATATTGATATCACGGACAACAGACTGGGCAACAGACTGCTTTTTCAATTTGAGCTTCAACGAATTATAAAACAACATACTGCAGATACTCGAATAAGCGACCGGCCTTTGGGCAGCTTTCATATATTTTGTGCTTCCGTCAATATTCAGATCCGCATCAAGCAGATGCTGGTGTACTGTAATGGTCGAAGAGATTTCATTTACGGTAAAAATATCGGGTTTAACTTCATCCAGAATCAAACGCAAGGCCGGATCTTTCACTTCGAGACTGTTATTCGCCGATGTACAGAAATCAGTATTGATACCATAATAGAGTAAATTATACTGCATCACAGTCAGGGTATCCTGCGCCTGCACTGTGAAAGCAATAGTTAACAGACCTAAAAACAGCAGAAAACGCTTCATAACATTCATTTGTTTCAAAAGTACGATTTTATTACGAGGCCCGATTCTAATGCAGAGGTTCTATCTTCAAACAGGATTTCTATCTTTGCCAAATGACATTGATTCAAAAAACAGCGGAAAAAATGAATGCGTTGGGCAGCCAGCACATTCCGTTTCTGTTCGTGATCGATTTTCAGATGCAACAGCCAATCGTAATGCCGCTGAATGAAATAAATCAGGAAGAAATGCAATTCTGTATTCATGGAAAAGGAAACCAGACAAATGAAGCGGTCGAAGAGAAAAAAGAAATTGTTTTTACATTTCAACCACCAGATTTTCAGCTTTATAAAAAAGCCTTTGATGAGGTGATGTTTCATCTGGATCGTGGTGATTCATACCTTTTAAACCTCACAATGCCGGTAAAACTCTTTACAAATCTCCAATTATTTGATATCTTTCAACTAAACAATGCGCCATATAAACTATGGATGAAAGACAAATTTACCGTGTTCTCACCTGAGCCATTTGTCAAAATTTCACAGGGGAAAATCTTTTCTCATCCAATGAAAGGCACCATTGACGCCGATCTGCCAGATGCGGAAAAACAATTGCTGGCAGATCCAAAGGAACTTGCCGAACATTATACCATCGTCGATCTGATTAGGAATGACCTGAATATAGTTTCCAGCGAAGTGCAGGTTGATCTGTTCAGGTATATCGAAAAGATTCATACACACCGGAAGAACCTGTTGCAAACCAGTTCAGTCATTTCGGGAAGATTGCCTGAAGATTACACGACTCACATCGGAACAATCATCACAAAATTATTACCGGCAGGTTCTGTTTCAGGCGCTCCTAAAAAGAGAACCACTGAAATCATACTCGAAGCAGAGCGCTATAATCGTGGATATTACACCGGAATCTTCGGCATTTTCGACGGAATCAACCTCGACAGCGGCGTAATGATCCGGTTTATTGAACAAACAGAATCCGGTTTATTTTTCAAAGCTGGCGGTGGTATTACTGTGCAAAGCAAAGTAAACGACGAATACAACGAACTACTTGATAAAGTGTATCTACCATTTACAGGATGAATAAACCCTTATTATTTGAAAGTATTCGATTATCCGGTGGGAATTTCGAACTCATTCCATATCACGAGGCAAGGATGAAAAGCGCGCAAAAGTTCTTTTTCGGGTTTTCAGACGATTCATTTTCACTTACAGATTTTCTCAACAAATCCGATTTTCCGAAAGAAGGATTATTCAAATGCCGTCTGGTTTATGACAGCACAACCGCAAACCCTGAGTATGTTCCTTATGTAAAAAGAAAAATAAACTCATTAAAAACAGTACAATCCAATACGATTGACTACCAATTCAAAAGTGTTGACCGGTTACAGATCAACGATTTATATTCAAATAAAGGAAATTGCGATGATATTCTGATTGTCAGAAACGGTTTGATTACTGATACTTCCTACTGCAATATTGTTTTTCGCAAAGGAAGCGATTGGGTCACTCCTGAAAACCCGCTGCTGGCTGGCGTCAGACGCGCTTCGTTACTCCATTCAGGAATCATTCAAACCAGAAGAATCGAATTAAAGACGCTTGACGAATTTGATTCTTTTAAATTAATAAATGCCATGATACCCTGGGAAGAATCCGCATTGATTCCTGTTGAAAACATCCATTAAAAAACCCTGTTCCTCCTTTTTAATAAGTATTGTCTTTAATAAGTATTGTCTGAATCAATGCTAAAAAAAACTTCAATATTTTTTGCTACTGAATAATATCTTTCCGAATTTTGTATTGTCGTCGCAATAAAACAATCATGAAAAAACAACAACTTCACATCGCTTTGGGGGTTATTCAGGCTTTTGTGGCACTTGGCGCTATTCCGGCAGGCATTTCAATGATCGTTCAACCTGATGGAACAGGGCTGGGAATGACCACAAAATTTCTTCAGGATTCACCCTTCCCCGATTTCTTTATTCCGGGATTGTTCCTGTTCACCGTGAATGGGCTGACAAATCTTATCGTTTCAATCCTAACTTTCAGGAAAAACACTTATTCAGGAAAACTGGGCCTGATGCTTGGCTTGTTGCTGGTTGGCTGGATTGTAATACAAGTATGGTCGACAGGTTATATCAGTTTTATGCAGCCACTCTTTTTTAGTATCGGATTGGCCGAGTTTGTTTTGGCTTATTTGCTGTTGAAAAAAAACGAACAGCAATAGAAAAACCTTTCAAACAAGTCTGTTTTTTTTCAAATTTTACCACACAAAAAGCATCAATGTGTAATGATTCTCTTTTTCTGTGTCTGTTTTTTCTGCAGCCATAGCTGGCCTCTGAAGCACAAATACGCTGATCCTGCGCCGATCAACGCTCCCGCCAGTACATCACCAGGGTAATGCACCCCAAGCGCCATTCGCGAATAACCGACCGTCACTGCCCAGGCATAAGCAGGAACAACCACATACCATTTGGGATAAACAATACTCAGGGCTGTTGCTAAAGAAAAAGCATCGGATGTGTGTCCTGACGGAAATGAAGGACTTCCACCGCTAGTCATTTTTTCGATAAAGCTATAGGTGTCGAATGGTCTGGTACGGTCGATGCTGTATTTCAGTATGTTCGTAATTACAACGGCAGTAAGCACCGAAGCTCCAATATACAACGAGTGTTTTCGAGTGAGTGTGTTTTTCATCAGATAGCTCAGGCCAAACATCACAACCGGTAAACCAAACGCAACCGGACCGGCCGAGTTGGAGACGTGTTTTAAAAACCCGTCAAGGTGCGTATTCCGGTTGAGGTTGATATTGCGCAATATATCGATGTCGATGTTCTGAGAAATTACCGATACAGCAAAAATCATAAAAAATAAAATCAGCCAATATTTCATCTCAAAGTATCGGATATTGTTTGGGTTTCATTTATCAAAATAGCCTTTTCGTCCTGCATGTTTATAAAAGACAATGTTCACTTTTTCAACGGTTATCATGCAACCATAACGCAGCTTATCGAACCATGGTTTTATTTTTTCGGCAAAAGCATCGATTTTTTGGGTTTCATCCACAATCTCAATGACAACAGGTAGTTTTTCGGTGATTTCCCAGAATTTTGACGACCGCACTACACTGCCCGATCCAAATCCCATGGTGCCTCTCAATACGGTTGCACCGGCGAGACCGTATCTTTTGGCGGCAAAAACAATCATTTCATAGAGCGGGGCATGCTTGAATTTGTCAGTATTACTGATAAAAATCCGCATCAGACTGGCTTCACCATTCGTTTCCATGACTAAAATATTTTAGTTGATAAGTTTCCAAGATACGTTGCCATCAAACCCAGAAACACACTCAGACTTGTATAAAGCGCGAAATAGAAAAAATTCCCGTCCTT
>CAJBPB010000384.1 GCA_903957365.1 uncultured Bacteroidota bacterium | reverse complement strand
GCTGGAGAGGTCACCTGGTGGGGCACCGGCCAGATGGCCCGGGGCGACGGCCTCGTCACGATGGCTCCGGCCGATCTCGCCGATGCCATTCGTCCAATCGGAGGGCTGACCGATCTGGATGAGGCGGACGAACTCGACGCCATCGTCCTGTCAGTACTCGACGGGTCCGGTGGGTTCTTCTTCCGCGATATCTCCGACAAGGTCGGGATGCTTGGGGCAGGGGTCGTCGACGACGCTCACCTCGACACCGTGCTGTGGTCACTCGTCTGGCGCGGACTCCTCACAAATGACAGCTGGGCGGGGTTGCGAACGCGTATAGGTGGGAATGGCCCCAAGGTGCGCGTGCCGCAGCGCCGTGGCCGGATTGCGCTGCCACGCCGAGTCGGCCCGCCAACATCCGCTGGTCGATGGTCGGGGCTGCCCGTCGTGAACATGAGCGCCGAGCAGCGAGCAACGCAGGTGGCCGACACACTCCTGGGGCGATACGGGGTCGTGACGAGGGGCAGCGTGGTCGCCGAGCGGCTGCCGGGCGGATTCGCGGCGGCCTACCGGGTGCTCGCCGCCTTCGAGCAGGCCGGACGATGCCAGCGGGTCTATGCCATCGAAGGCCTTGGCGCGGCGCAGTTCGGCACGGGCGCGGCGATCGATCGCCTGCGTGCCGTGCGGCCAGGTGGACGTCAACAGCGCACGTCAGTGATTGCGGCAGTCGACCCGGCGAATGCCTATGGCGCGGCGCTCCCCTGGCCCGACCCGCCCGAGGGCGTCACTCATCGGGCCGGACGCAAGCCGGGAGCCTGGGTCGTGCTCGTCGGTGGCGAGCTGCGCGGGTATCTGGAGAAGGGCGGGGCGACCCTGCTGCTCTGGGGTGATGAGAACGCAGCACTCAACGGCCTGGCCGCTGCCCGGCTGCATGGGACCCGGATCCGCCTCACGAGTGTGAACGGATCACTCCCGAGTCCGCTGGACGCCCGGGGCAAGGCCATGCAGGCGGTGGGCTTCGTCCACACCCCAGCCGGTTGGCGACTTCGCAACGAGGGTCACTGATGCCCGAGGGTGACACCGTCTGGCTGGCCGCTCGACGACTGCATGACCGCTTGGCCGGTGAGGTCATCACTGAAAGCGACGTTCGGTGGCCATCGCTCGCGACGGCATCGGTGACCGGGACGACCCTGCTCGAGGTCGTGCCGCGCGGCAAGCACCTGCTCTTCCGGTTCCACGATGCTCGCACCCTCCATACCCACTTCAAGATGGACGGCAGTTGGCACCTGTATCGCGGGGACGAGCGCTGGAAGGGCGGGCCGGCCACTTTATCAATTGATTAAATTAGTAAGATTTTTAAGTTTCTGTTCATTGAAAATAATACAACAACCTTCAATAAATGATTGGAAAAACGATTAATAACTATATAATTGAGCGTAAACTCGGTGATGGAGGAATGGGAGAGGTTTATTATGCCAGGCATAATAAAGTTGATCGTGAGGTTGCAATCAAAGTATTATATAGTCACCTTTTCACCAACGAGAATATCCATAACAGGTTTAAGAACGAAGCCAATGCATTAATCAAGTTAAATCACCCTCACATCGTTAAAATATATGATTATGTGGAGCAGGAGAATTTCGCTTGTCTGATAATGGAATATATTAATGGATATTCATTAGATACTTATATTTCACAGGTTTCTGGCCCATTGCCTTCTCAAAAAGCTACTTCAATCATCTGTTCGGTTTTAGATGCTGTGCAATATGCACATGATAATAATGTATATCACCGCGACATAAAGCCTGCGAACATAATGATCAGTAAAGATGGAAGTAAAGTCAGGATAATGGACTTTGGGATCGCCAAATTAACAGATTCAAAGAATTTTAAAACAACACACGCCAACACGCAGTTAGGTACACCTTTTTATATGAGTCCGGAGCAAATAAAAGGTCTGCCATTTACAAGAATGGGTGATATATATTCATTAGGAGTCACTCTTTTTGAAATGGTTACAGGTAAATGTCCATATCATCATATTACCAGTTTGTTTGAGCTGCAGTCGAAAATTGTAAATGAGCCTTTACCGCTCACAAATGAATATTATCCGGGAGTTAGTTTAAGGATACAAAACGCGATTAACATCGCTACGCAGAAATCTCCTGAAAATCGTTTTCAGAACTGTGATTTCTTTAAAAATTATCTGCTTGAAAATGACGTGCTGTCGATTCCTGTTGCAACCAACGTAAATACTCCTGCAAAAAAAATATCATTACCTCAAAAAAGTGGAATAAACTGGTCTGTTTATGTTGTTTCTGCTTTAGCGCTGATCATTGTAGTTATTCTCTTGTTCAAGATGATTACAAAAGAACCTGAACCTGTTACACTCAAATCAGAAAGTATTATCCAGACGCCAACTACAGCAGTTACAAAAGATACTGTGACTGTTAAACCAATACAACCAATTCAAAAAGTGTTGTCAGTGCAGGAAAAAAATCAGTTATTGTTGAATGAATATATTGCAAACAAACAAAATGAAACCAAAATATTATTGACAAATCGAAAAAAAGACAAAATTACAGGAGAAATTGCTGCATTGAATTATTTGATCACATTCGATCAGTTGAAATCGAAATATGATGAACTCTTTATACAAAAACCAATTGTCAGTATGCCGTCTGATGATCAAATAATGATTGACTTCTGGAATACTCTAAGTCAAAAGAAAGATATATGCCGGCTTTTATACGATAACAAAAAGCAGATCTCCGGAATTTACATTGTTAATAAGTTCAAAAACTCTGAAAATCCTCCGAAAGAGATTTCAGTCGTAGTCAATTTTGTAATTTCACCAGAAGATGATGAAACAGATAAGACAGCTTGTTCAATTACTTTAAAATATGGCAGAACAGGAAATATTTACAAACTGATTGGAAAGTAAATTTCACTAAATAATATTATCTCAAAAAAATGAAAACAAGATTATTTTACCTTATCCTATTTTCAAGCCAATTTATTTTTAATAATAGCAGGGCGCAGGAGATTTATCAGGGAACGAGAAAAAATCTTCAGACAAATATAGCAGATGCAGTTTCTTATTCTGTTTCATCTTCTTCATATCAGAATACTTTTAATAATCATTATTCCATTTTTATAGAGCCAGAGGGATTAAAAGCTGATACCATTTATACTGTTAACCTTAATTTTAATAAAGAGGAGCGATCAATTTATATCAGCCAATCTGACAAACTGACGAATCAATCATCTTCCCGAACGATATCTTTTCAACCATTGTCTTATCAGATAAAGCAATCAGATGCAAAACCGATTTATTGTATCAATAATTACTTGTCAAACGACACATTGATTAGTGTCACTGAAGACAATAAATCATTTCTGCTTTTTACAATTGCAGATACAACCAACCCGTTGTTTTTTTTGCACCAGATAACATCCATTGATGGCAATTACAGATTCGATTTAGATAAATTCCGGAAATCATATTTGACTCCACATCTTGCCCATGCAAGAGATTATTGGGAATGGTATGTAGCGGATTCAATACAAAGAATGCAAAACCAGTTAATAATTGATCAGAATAAAGCCAAATTTCTGGTTATTCAAACAAAAATAAATGATGAAATTTTAAAGATTAACGCTGATATTGATAGTCTGATAAAGAAATTAACTGAACGGAAAATTGCACTTCAGCTGAGTGAAATGGTCGCCAGACCAGAATGGCAGGAAATCTTTTTTCAGAAAATGGATAGGATTGTTTCTCAAAATTTGAAAAGAACATTTAGTTATAACACTGAAGTAAAAGGATCATTTAAAGTTATTTACAGCAGTGATAAAAAAATCCAGATTAGCAGATCAATCAACACAGGTTCAAAATTTTTCCCTGATATAGATTGGCTTAAAGAAAGAACAAAAAATATTGAGGAGGAAATATCACAACTTAAACTTGAAAATGAAAAAGCCAGCATAATTGCGTATGACCCAAACCTTATAATAATGAATAAACATGTGGGCAGATGTGATAAATTGAGGTTAGAAATGGTAAGTTTTAACCTTTCCTTTGAAAATGAGTTTGCGTCTGCACTCAATGAAGCAAAATTAAAACTGGCTGAAGAGTTCCCAAAAGACCTGATTGATATTGCTACAATTTATGATTACTCTTTTAAATTTACTACGCAGACTGAATATGATCGATGGTTTCTGACAAGAAATGGAATATCTGACACAAAAGACACAACAATAACCAACAAAGAAAATATTGACATTTTTTACGAAAAAAATCCAAAAGCAAAAAATGGTAAATATGATGTCAGATTAAATACCGCTTTTCTAAATGACAGCATTATTTTAGGACCTGAACTTGATTTGGCCGAAAGAAAGTATAAATATATTACGCATATTGGCTTTAGTGTTGGATCAATTTTAACCAGTGGAGATTGGGAACTGGGAAATGAGACCTATTCAGGACAATTAAATTATTGGAATGCATTCCTGATTTACCATCATTTTGGTGTTTTTGGTGGAAAAAGTATGGCATCAAGTCCCGTTTCAACAGATTATAGTGAATTTGGTTTATATCTCGCACCTGGAAATGTGCTGCATTTTAAGTTTGGTTTAGCAAAATGCAATCAAAAGAATATACAAAGTAAAACCAATATGATAGTGGGCGCGAGTCTTATTTTTCCTGTTTTTCATATCGAAGGTGGATATAATTTACTGTTGGAATATCCTTATATAATGGCTGGATTCAATATTCCGATTAATTTCTAAATATTTAATAATCAATTAAATTAACTAAAATGGCAAACTTTAAAACGTGTGACAACGGACACAACTTCGATGCAGATAAACACTCAGTTTGTCCTTATTGTCCGAACAGTGTTACAATTTCCGATTATGAAAAGACTTTGTCTGAATTCAAAAAAACACAGGTTTTTGAAGAACAAAGCGGAAGTCAGTTTGACAAAACCATGATCAATGAGGAAACCAGAGAATTGAAAACAACTCTGCCAGGTTCTGATGCACCAACACACCCTTTCAGCAGAACAACGATCGCTACGAAAAACGAACCCAATATTGCTGGAAGCTCAACCAGAATCCAATCTGAAAAAAGAAGAATTGTTGGTTGGCTGGTAACATTTAGTCTGGATGAATTTGGTCAGGATTACAAATTGTTTGTTGGTAAAAACATTATTGGTTCAGATGCAAAGGCAGACATTACAGTAACCGATTCTTCAGTTTCTGGCAATCATGCTACTATTTTGTTCAGGGAAAATGAATTTTTAATTAAAGATAATTTTTCAACAAACGGAACAAAAATCAACGGGATCATGACAGATGAAGGAAAATTAAAAGATGGTGATGAGTTGAAATGCGGGAATACAGTTTTTAAATTTAAAACAGTATTTTAATTGAGAATAGATACCTATAATATCATCGTTGGGAATGCAACAGATGTAGGCAAGGTGAGGGAGGTTAATGAGGATTATATGTCTCACTTTGAAACTCCTTACGGATATTGCATCATTGTATGTGATGGTATGGGCGGTCATGCTGCAGGTGATATTGCTTCCCAAGGGGCAATAGATGCAATAAAACGCTATTTGCAGGATGGAAAAGTTACTATGCTTGATGCTCCGAACGCACTTCAAAATGCGATCGAATTTGCAAATTATAAGCTTCGTGAAATGGTGAAGCAAAATCAGACATTATCAGGCATGGGAACAACTTGTGTTCTTGCTCTTTTTCAAAAAGCTGAAATGTATATGGCCCATGCCGGCGATAGTCGGTTGTATTTGATACGGAACAAGAAAATCAAGCAACTATCCAAAGATCATTCTACTGTTCAAAATTTAATTGATGCAGGCGTTTTATCCGAATCAGAGGCACTTGTAAGTGAAAAAAGAAACCAGATTACAAAAGCAATCGGTATATTTGATAAGGTAGATCCTTCTGTTACGAAAGAAGCAATTGGACTGAAGCAGTACGACAAAATTCTTTTGTGCAGTGACGGCCTGACAACACATGCAGGTAATTCTGAAATTTTGGAAATAATCAACAACTATTCCGATGTTCAGGAAGCTGCTCTAAAACTTATTGAAAAAGCTAATTTCGCCGGAGGTTCTGACAATATAACCGTGCAGTTGATACAATACAATGGCAAATCTTACAGGAATAGAAAGAAAATTCATAGAAATAAACGGTTAAGATTGGTTTTTGTAACATTAATTTCGGTCATCTTATCCTATTTTGCTTTTCAAAAATGGGGAACATCCATTATTAAGAGAACCATTCATGATAAAACAATGATATCTGATAGCACCAGGTTAAAAGCTATCAATGATAGTGTGATGGAAATTGAAAAAAAGTAAGTAGCAATAATTTATTAAGTAGTTTATTTTGTAGCAATTATGGTGTAGGTAACTTTAAAAACTTCCGGGGTATAAATCGAAATTTTGATAAAGTAAGATTTAATCTTTCAAGTAATTATGAATGTTGTTTGCAATCATCAAAATTTTTTAACCATGTGAAAATCTGCTATTTTATCATTAATCATAAGAAATCATTCATTAATTTAATATAGGATATATGAAATCAACAATTAAGATTGGAAGAGATTCGAGTAATGATATTCAAATTAACGAACCTCGAATTAGTAGAT
>CAJBPB010000383.1 GCA_903957365.1 uncultured Bacteroidota bacterium | reverse complement strand
ATAGGTCAAGTTTACTACTCCAGTGTCAAATGATTTCGCTTCAATTAGTTTCCAATTTGTTTCTTTTGGTTTGTCTGCGAACAAAGGAATTCCTTCTCCTATAATTTTCGGGAAAATCGTAATTATCATCTTGTCTAAAAGACCCTCATTTATAAAGGTTGTGATAAGTTGTCCGCCACCAATGAGCCAAATGTCTTTATTCGTTTTACTTTTAATTTCAGCAACAAAGTCTTTGATTTTCTCTGACAGTAAGTAAGTTTCTGGACTTTGAATTTTCAATTCTTTGTCTCTTGATATTACATAAGAGTCAAGTCCGATATATGGCCAATCAACTCCAAATTCAATAATTTCATTATAAGTTTTTCGTCCCATTATTGTTGTTCCAATGCTGTTTAAAAATTCAGCATAACCATAGTCACCTGTCTGTGGGCTCGGAATCGAAGTCAACCAATCAATATTTCCATCTGGTCGTGCAATAAAACCGTCAAGGCTTGTCGCAATGTATAAAACTGTCTTAATCATTTTCTTTTTTCGTGTCAATTTTACTTTTCGTGTAGGTCTTTTAACATAGCACACAACGGGAAGCATATACTTTTTGGCGAGCTTCAAAAGGTGAATCTTTCTGCCTACTACAATTAATATTTGGAACTAAAATGTTCATTTTCATAACGTAACCCGCCATAAAGTATATGCATTATTATAGCGTGTTTATTCTTTTATAATTTTCTTTATCATGTAAGCACCCTTGTCATTTGTGACTTGTAGAAAATAGTGCCCAGATTTTAAATTACTCATGTCAATTAGAAATTCCTTTTCTAAATTCAAATCATATTCGTAGATTTTTTGACTCAACGATGACAATAATACTATTTTCATATCTGTCGTTGACATAAGTTTACTTTTGATAATTATACTGGATGAAGTAGGATTGGGATAAACTTCAATAAAATCTTGGATGTTAGCATATGAATCAATTGAGGTAATAAAGTCACAATAACTTGATTCTCCTGTTACAAATATTGGGAAATTATCATCAGAGTAGCATCTCAATGCTCCGCCTTCACCAAGGTCCGCAATACAAGAAACGTAATTGGGGAACATGTATTCATTTATGCATCCTATCTTTTCTATTATCTCAGTTGAATTCCAACCAATACAAGAACCACTTATTGTACTAACAAAAAGTGATTTCAATGTATCGGCATTGATTACTTCGTATCCAATGCTGTCGACTACAACAATCCCTGAATCTATACTTCCATGCATACCATGAACTTTCCAGACGTCACCTATCTGTGCATTAAAATTATATAAGGTATCAAATTTGCCGTCAAAGAAACGATAAACTATATTACTTGCAGAGTCAAGATAAGTGTACTCTTTTCCTAACTGTACCGTGTCATAAACACCAGGATAAGAATAACCATACTGTACTTTTAGCAATGTTTTACAGTCTTTAGATAGAATTGTCGTGTCTGAAGTGTAATTTATTTTCACATATCCATAAGATAACATTTGCATAAATGAAAAATGCCATGTTGCTCCATTTGGACACCATGTCTGTGCCGTAAGGGTAACTGTCGTCCCCAGTAAAGCTAATAAAATGAGAATTCGTTTCATCTGTCTTTTTTCTTTAAATGCGCCATAAGGTTTGGTTAATCACCATTTGGCAATTATTTTGGGTTTATGTTGAAGTTTCTGAAATAAGCTAAATAACCACTAATCCTGCCAAATTCAACAGTTTTGTCGTGTTTTGAGGTAAAATTATTGTCTTTATCTATGATCGGAGTTTGGTTTTTAGGTTTGATATGTTGTTAAGTGCTATCAAATGTAAACCAGATAATCAAGAAATCCAAATGCTACATTGTCAATTGTCTATCTTCATGCACTAACCCATCAACCTATCAACCTATCAACCTATCAACCAATCAACTTATCAACCCATCCTCCTTTATTCACAGAGTTTTACTAAATTTGCATTTTCAGCAAATGTAATAAATGAATTTATAATTATTTTAACTAACTATCAATCAACATGAAGGTATTCGATCTCGACATGATTAAAGCATTTTATGCAACAATGCCTGAAAAGGTAAAACTTGCCCGCAAATTGTTGGCTCGTCCACTCACACTCACCGAAAAGATTTTGTATGCGCATCTGGCCGATCAATTGCCTGAAAGCGCATTTATTCGTGGTGGGTCTTATGTTGACTTTAATCCTGACCGCGTTGCCATGCAGGATGCGACAGCACAAATGGCTTTGCTGCAGTTTATGCAGGCCGGAAAATCAAAAGTAAGTGTTCCGTCAACTGTTCATTGCGACCATCTGATTCAGGCAAAGGACGGTGCAGTCAGCGATCTTGCGACAGCAAACAATACCAATAAAGAAGTGTATGACTTTCTGGCATCCGTTTCTAATAAATATGGAATAGGATTCTGGAAACCGGGAGCCGGCATTATTCATCAGGTAGTTCTGGAGAATTATGCTTTTCCTGGTGGAATGATGATCGGAACCGATTCGCATACAGTGAATGCTGGCGGTTTGGGTATGGTCGCGATTGGCGTTGGTGGTGCTGATGCAGTTGATGTAATGGCCGGAATGCCATGGGAACTGAAGTTTCCAAAACTTATTGGTATCAAACTGACAGGAAAACTGAGTGGCTGGACCTCAGCCAAGGACGTCATCCTGAAAGTTGCCGGAATTCTAACTGTAAAAGGTGGAACAGGCGCTATTGTTGAATATTTTGGTGAAGGCGCCGATTCAATTTCATGTACCGGAAAAGGTACTATCTGCAATATGGGTGCTGAAATAGGCGCAACTACATCTGTTTTTGGATATGACGATAAAATGGAAGTCTATCTGCGTGGAACCAACCGTTCTGAAGTAGCTGATTCGGCAAATGAGATCAGAAGCAGTCTGACCGCCGATCCTGAAGTGTATACCCAGCCTGAATTGTATTTCGATCAGGTGATTGAATTGAATTTATCAGAACTGGAACCACATATCAACGGACCATTCACACCTGATCTTGCAACTCCTTTATCGAAATTTGCAGAAGCAGTGAAAGCCAATAACTGGCCTGAAAAACTTGATGTTGGTTTGATCGGTTCATGTACAAATTCATCTTACGAAGATATTTCACGTGCAGCTTCATTGGCGGCACAGGCTATCGAAAAAGATCTGGAAGTGAAGTCAGAATATACTGTTACGCCTGGTTCCGAATTGGTGAGGTTTACAGTGGAACGCGATGGTTTCCTTGATACTTTCGCGAAAATTGGCGGTGTCGTACTGGCAAATGCCTGCGGACCATGTATTGGTCAGTGGGCGCGTCATGGTGCTGAGAAAGGTGAACGGAACTCAATCATAACTTCATTCAACCGTAATTTTGCAAAGCGTAATGATGGTAATCCGAATACTTTTGGATTCGTTGCTTCCCCTGAAATCGTAACTGCGATGTCGATTGGTGGTTTCCTGACCTTCAATCCGATGACCGATTATCTGACCAATAAAAAGGGTGAAAGAGTAAAACTGGACGAGCCGCAAGGTTTGGAAATGCCTGTTAAAGGATTTGCAGTTGATGACAATGGTTATCAGGAACCCGCTGAGGATGGAACCCATATTACAATATCTGTTGCTTCCGATTCATCACGCCTGCAATTATTGGAACCATTTTCACTTTGGGACGGAAATGATATCTCATCTATGTATCTGTTGATCAAGGCGAAAGGAAAATGCACAACGGATCATATTTCAATGGCTGGTCCATGGTTGAAATATAGAGGACACCTTGAAAATATATCACAAAATTTATTAATTGGTGCTATAAACAGTTTCGGAGAGAAAACCAATGCGGTTAAGGACCAGATTAAAAATGTAATTGATACAGTTCCAAATGCGGCCAGATCTTATCGTGATGCCGGTTTTGGTTCTATCGTTGTCGGAGATGAAAACTATGGAGAAGGTTCTTCTCGCGAACATGCTGCCATGGAACCCCGGTTTCTGGGTGTAAAAGTTGTGTTGGTAAAATCATTTGCCCGAATTCACGAAACAAATCTTAAGAAACAGGGAATGTTGGCACTGACTTTTGCCAATAAAGCTGATTATGATAAAATCCGTGAAGATGACAGGATCGATGTTGTTGGCCTGATAGATTTTTCTGCTGGTAAACAGTTGACAATCAAATTGAATCATGCAGATGGATCATCTGATACCTTTTCGGTTAACCATACCTACAACGAGAACCAGATCGAATGGTATAAGGCAGGAAGCGCATTGAATCTGATTAAGCTTAAGCAATCATAGTAAAGTTTCTTAAATAATAACATATTCTATTGGACATCCTGCATCAGGGTTATTTTGTTCTGTTTTTGATTATTTCGATCGGAATTGTTGTCGGCAACCTGAAATATAAGGGTTTCTCTCTCGATTCATCTGCGGTCATTTTTGTAGCGCTTTTATTGGGTCACTTCGGTTTCACCGTTCCTGCTGAGTTCCAAACGCTTGGCTTATTGTTGTTTATATTTACCATTGGGATTCAGGCCGGACCAGGTTTTTTCGATGCTTTTCTGAAATATGGGCGACAATTAATGGTTCTCTGTTTTATTTTAATTTCAATCGGAGCGCTTATTTCCCTGGGAGCGATTCTCATACTGGGTCTTCCGGCTGACATTATTGTAGGTGTTTTCAATGGTGCTATGACAAGTACACCCGGACTGGCAGCGGCAGTTGAAGCCACAAAATCACCTGCAACTGCAGTTGGTTTTGGACTTGCTTATCCTTTTGGTGTAATTGGCGTGATATTGTTTGTACAATTATTCCCACGCATTTTCAAAATCAATTTTCATTCAGAAGAGGCAGATTACGATGCAAAACTGCATGACGATTATCCCGGAATTACAAACCGAATCCTGAAAGTAACCAATAAAAATGTGCATGGAAGAAGCATCCGGACACTTGATCTCAGAAAAATCACTGAAGGTGTAATTTCACGTGTCAAGCAGAATGGAATTACGTTTGCTCCAACAGGAGATACCATTCTTTATCAGGGCGATATTGTGAAGGCAGTTGGTACCGAAGAGGCATTACAACGGATGGAACTGCTTATTGGTGAACAAGTTGAAGAGGATTTGTCATTCGACGATCATTATATTGTAAACTGGTTGCTGGTAACCAACCGTAAAATTGTAAATAAAAGTCTAAAAGAACTGAATTTAACTGCAATGAACGCGACTGTAACTCGCATTCGGCGTGGTGAAATCGATATGATTCCGCGTCCGCAAAGCAGACTGCGTTTTGGTGATAAGTTGTTGATTGCCGGTTCGCAACAGGAGATGGGGGAGGTTTTGCGTCTTTTAGGAAATAATGAAAAACGACTTTCAGAGACAAATTTCTTACCCATTGCGTTGGGAATTGTAATTGGCGTTTTGCTTGGATTGGTTACTATCCCTGTTTTTGGTTTGTTTAGTTTCAGTCTGGGATTGACCGGAGGAGTTTTAACCTCCGCCTTGATTCTCAGCAATATTGGTAAAACAGGTCCGATCATCTGGTCCATGTCTGGATCGGCCAATATGTTACTACGGAAATTTGGTTTGCTTATTTTTATGGCAGCAATCGGAACACAGGCTGGAAGTGAATTAAGTGGAGTTTTTCAGGAAAAAGGATTAATTGTAATAGCTGTTGGTGCCTGCATAACCATATTTCCGCTGGTTATTGCCGGATTGGTAGGTTACAAATTGTACAAACTGAATTTCATTACTCTACTTGGTGTTTTGACAGGATCAATGACGAGTACACCAGGTTTGGCCGCGATTGATAATAAAACAGAGAGTGATGCAGCATCAGTGGGATATACAACGGTTTATCCGGTTGCCCTTGTTTTGAAAATTATTTTTTCACAGTTGCTTGCCATGCTGATGTTGAAATAAGCCTGGGTTCTTTTTTCTGAATATATAACCATCTCTTTTCCCTGTTTCATCTTCAAACCTTTGATAATCAATTAATTCTAACTCTGTAAAAAAATCAGCGAATTCATTGATTGTCAGCGCTTTTTCCAAAGGAAATCCCGTCTCCAAAGCCTGAATTTCGTTGAATGAAGCCCAGATAAATGTACCGTCAGGTAGTAAAAGTTTGGGGATAAGTTGTAAAAGGGAAGTGAAAGGCCTGAAATTAATACAGACTATTGTATCGAATTTCCCTTCTTCAAGCAGTATTTCCGGATTATCAAGATCGAGTAAGATTGTTCTTATTTTGAAATCAAAACCTTTAGTATTGCTGGCAATTTTGTCAAATCCAACATCAGCGATATCAACTACAGTAACATCAAATCCCTGTGCAGCAAGGTATATTGCATTTCTGCCATTCCCGCCAGCAATATCCAATAGCCTGGTTTTATTTAATTTATGAAGGTTTTTTTTGAGAAAAGTATCAGGTGGACTATTGTCAGGTTTTGTTAAATATCTTTCATTCCACTTCAGGCGATCAGCATCCATATCCTACTTTCTCAATAAATTTTACAGGATCGAAAAAGTAATTATTGGGATTGTAAAAGTGACGAACTTTTCAATGACCAAGACTCTTTTATTGTCGTTGATGATTTTGTCCATTTGACGAGACCGCCGTATTTAGCGATGTAGAATTTCATGAAAACAGTATCGTTTCCATCATGGTAGTCTTTTACCGAAGTTTCATAAACGCTGCTAAATTCAATCTCATTCACAAAGAATGTATCATGAATTTTTACATTGGTATAATTACCTTCATTAATTCCCAGAATCTGAGTGCTTCCAATAGGAAATTTTGGTGTGAATATGCTGAAATAACGGCCATTATCAAGATATAACCTGTAATTTTCAGTCATGGTAGTATTCGCATCATATTTACTTCCAGCTGTTAATTCGGCTTTCATAAAACCAATCGTTGATTCATTATACATCAGTTCAATGGCATTATAATAGAAACCCGTAGCACCTGAATTATCTATGTGGAAACGTTTGTCGGTCAATACCTTAATAATTTTTACAGTATCAATTGTAGTATTTGAATCATTTTTGTAAACCCAGAATGACGCAGAATCAAAAACTGTATATGATTTGAACTCATCCGAGATATCATAAATTGGCGGGATTTGATAATCATCTTTATTCGCGCAGGCAACTGCAACGAACAACAATGCGATACTTGCAATCTTTAGAACTAATCGGGGCGTTTTCATATTTTCTGTTATGGAGCACAAAGTTATTAAATTAAGTTCCTAAAATCAAATCATTTCTCAATTGTTCATTTCTACATCTATTATTTATATTTTTGTTTCATGGCAGGTAACACTTTTGGCAAAATCTTTCGCTTGACCTCATTTGGCGAATCACATGGACCGGGGATAGGAGGTGTAATAGATGGCTGTCCTCCAAAACTTATAATTGATATTGAGTTTATTCAGAGTGAACTTAACAAACGCAAACCAGGCCAATCTGAGTTTGCTTCACCTCGCATTGAAACTGATAAAATTGAATTCCTTTCCGGGATATTTGAGGGTCAGACAACAGGTGCGCCGATCGCTTTTTTTATTTCTAACAACGATACAAAATCTTCCGATTACAATCACCTCCGTGACGTTTTTCGTCCGTCTCATGCTGATTTTACTTACGAGCTAAAATATGGAATCCGTGATTACCGGGGTGGAGGAAGATCATCAGCACGCGAAACGATTACCAGAGTTGTTGCCGGTGCTATCGCGAAGTTGTATCTGTTGCAGCAAGGCATTGATATTATCGGATTTGTGAGTTCGATCGGTCATGTTCAAATGAAAAACGTACAGCAGACTTTGGATCGTAAAAGTATTGAAGCATCATCGGTTCGTTGTCCTGATGCTGAAATATCCGCATCCATGCAATCACTGATTAGTGACGTAAAAGCGGATGGCGATACACTTGGTGGCGTAATTTCATGTATTGTCACGGGAATGCCTGTTGGATTGGGTGAACCGGTTTTTGATAAATTCCATGCTGATCTTGGTAAAGCGATGTTAAGTATCAATGCGGTGAAAGGTTTTGAAATTGGCAGTGGTTTCGAAGGTTGTAAACAAAAAGGTTCGGAACAAAATGATCAGTTTGTCATAGTTGACAATCAAATTCATACCAAAACAAATAATTCAGGTGGGGTGCAGGGAGGTATCACCAATGGTGAGAATGTGTTTTTCAAAGTAGCCTTCAAGCCGGTTGCTACTGTGATGCAAAAACAGCAGACTGTTGATAAACAAGGAAATGAAATTGAAATAGAAGGCAAAGGCCGTCATGATGTTTGTGTGGTTCCCCGTGCTGTACCGATTGTTGAAGCTATGGCTGCTTTGGTTACAATCGACCATTTTTTAAGAAACCGTATGTATCTGTAGATTTTTACTTCCGGTTTTGTTAAAAATCTATTCCTGATTAATAATATATTCCCACTTCTGTTCATTCGCGGCATTGAAGCATCTTACTTCAAGTTTTCTCTCTTTTGATGGACCTTTGAAATCGATCATTCCATAATTACGTTCTGTAACGACAGTTTCAGGAATACATAATGTGTTGTTCCAGGCAGTACCAAAACTGTTTGGTCCTGATGTGAAAGGTGAAAATGTAAGATCCCAGATGGTTGGTTTGCCATCTGCTTTCAACACGGAGATTTCAGTAAAATGTACGTCACCGGTTAAGAAGATTACATTTTTGATGTTATGGAGGTAAATGAAATCGATAATAGCCTGTCTTTCTGTCGCGAAGCCATGTGAAAAATAGGATTCAAACAAACCGGCTGTACTTAAAAATTGTCCGCCCATTGCAACTATCTTAAAAGTTGCCTGACTGCTTACAAGATTGTCAAATAACCACTGTAATTGTTTCTCGCCAAGCATTGTTTTATTATCCTCCTTTGTTTTGTCTGGTTGCCGGTACCATCTGTTATCAAGGAGAAAGAAATCAGCATCACCCCACTGGAAACTGGTAATAGCACCTTCCAGATCATTCATGCCAAATGTTGGATTCGCAAAGAATAGTTTGAATGCATCCAGTGTCATTTTTTTATTGTAAAATCCCCTGTCACTGTCATTTGGACCGAAATCATGGTCATCCCATATTGCATAATTGGCCGTTGATGCCAATAATGCCTGCATTTCTTTCGTTGAACGGGTGTGTGTATATCTTGCATAAATTCCGGTTTTGGTATTCCAGTCTGGCTCCCGTAAGTAAACGTTATCGCCAAGCCACAATGTTAAATCCGCGTTTTGGGAAGCCATTCCTTCAAATATTTCGTAATTACCACCATATTGGTTACCTGGTCTGTCGTGTTCTGCCTGATTTATATAAGCACAACTACCCGTTAACATCCTGAATTCAGGTGGATTACCTCTCCATTTCCAAATTTGTTGTGTTTGAAATTCTGTTTTACAGGGCAATTGTATCAGTTCGTTATTGATAAACACATCATAGCTGTATTTTGTACCGGGAACAACCGAATCAGCAACGAGTTTTGCAGTAAATGCATCTTCTTTTTTGGTATTTACTTTGTTCGTTCTGAATTTTTTGCCTCTTGAACCGGATTCTGAATAAGCAATATAAACTTCTGCTTCTTTGCTTGTCTGAACCCATACCATCACTTCAAGCATATCAGCATAACCTATCATCGGACCAGATTGAAGCAAAAGAGATTGCTGTGCACTTATGGGATTAAGTAAAATAATACCGGTAATAAATAAGAAAAAGATTCTTTTATTCATGATTGTCAATGATTTACAGTAACATCAATGATGGAATCAAGATGACCATCAGTCGGTGCAGGTTTTAATTGTAAAAGATGTGCCAGAAGTGAATATACATGGATGTTCTGGAATGAAGGTTTCAGGTAACCTTTTTTAAAATCAGGCCCGATCGCATAAAAAATCGCATGAACATCTTTATTCCTGACATCATACCCATGCGTACCATTGGATTTGTTTTTCGACCATGACCAATAAATACTCCAGCCGTTCTCTGCTAA
This sequence comes from uncultured Bacteroidota bacterium, assembly GCA_903957365.1. GTDB lineage: Bacteria > Bacteroidota > Bacteroidia > Bacteroidales > F082 > CAJBPB01. Next base: position 906 of record CAJBPB010000383.1, on the reverse strand, counting down.
AATAGTCATGTCAAGGGTGCGAATATTTGTGCTATGATGCAGGTGCGCAGGTGCTTCACCGTGTTTCCATGCCTGAAGATGTTCTATTTTATTTAACTGGTTAAAAAGGAGGTCAGCTTTACCGGGTTTTGCCTTGATATTCATCGTTGGATTCCATCCATCTGCAAATTCTACCAAAGTGGTATCAATAAATTGATCCAGGATAATTTGTCTGTCAGGAGAAAGTTGTGCCATTCCATGATCAGAAACTACAATAAAATCAATGTTTTCAGCAACTGGTAATTTCATAAGTTTATTTCTTAAATCGCCTACCAGACTATCCAGATAAGTAATAACCGTTGACATACTGTCGTTTTCAGGGCCGATATGATGGCCGCTTTCATCTGGTTCGTGGAAGTATAACATCAGTAATTCAGGGCGTTTTTCTTCGGCAAGCTGCAGCCAGGATATAATTGAATCAATGCGCTGACTGAAAGGTAATTTCTGGTCGTATTTCTTCCAAACAGAAGGCCTGATGCCAGAAATGTCTGCTTCGCTTCCTACCCAGAAACAGGAGGCTGATTTTACATTTTGTTTTTCTGCTGTCACCCAGATGGGTTCACCACCATAATAGCGGCCATCTCTGACTGTATTTTTGTCTTTGGCATCATTGTATATTGTTCCGAATTCCGGCGCGTGGAATTGATTTAAAACGATTCCGTGATGGTCAGGATATAATCCTGTGGCAAGGGTATAATGGTTGGCAAAAGTAGTCGAAGGAAAGCCCGGAATCATACTTTTTGCCTTTACACCGTTTTTTGCGATAAAATCAAGATTGGGAGTTGCAAATTTGTCAGTGTAATCCCACCTGAAACCATCAAGTGATAAAATGACAACATATTTTTTGGAAGGTTTTTCAAAAGATGT
>CAJBPB010000382.1 GCA_903957365.1 uncultured Bacteroidota bacterium | reverse complement strand
CGGAATGTCTGGTTTTCGCAGAAAACCACTACTTTGCCGAGATTTACGCTGTTTTGGAAGAGAGCGCTGGCGCTTGGCCTGGTCAAAGGTTTTATTCACGCCATAATTGATTTTAATGGAGTTCATGAGACCGCTTCGCTCGGTTGCGTCCTTTTGCCTTTCAAAAGGACATAAAAAAACATCCAATCCTTTTTTATTTAAGTAAATCGATCAATCCACGATAAACCAAAGCACAAACCAAATCATCTGCCATCAAGGCGAGTCTTGATAATCGTTCAATCAAAACAAATCACGTAACAGCCAAATATTTCTTGAAAGCCCCCATTTTGGGGGTTTGGGGGCAAGACATTCAAAATGCAAAGTCAAAATGCAAAAGTTTCACAAAACATCTGTTCTGACCGTTGGACGAAGGATAACCGGTTGTTTTGATTAATAATCCGGTCACTGAGCCCTTTGGCAAGCTCAGGGGCCACCTGCCGAAGTGCGGTCACTGAGCATGTCGAAGTGAGCCTTTCGAAGTAATTTTACTTACATAACTTTGGAAAACACATAATTTATTGTTTTACAAACTTTCATGCGACCGAGGAATGACGACGACGTAGTTACAAACTACACCGAACGTGGGGCATAAAACGTATTTGTATCAGATGCCGGGTTTTTGGGTAGTATAGTTGAGAAATTGTCTGAATCGTATGCAATTCAATATTTTGGATATCATTTACTTTATTCATTTCATTGAATTTCTATACTATTTCGATTCCATTTGTCTTTATCATATGGATTAAAGGCGATGAATCGTCCTCCTTAAATTTTTTGATTCCTATTAAATAGGGTTCAATCTTTAAATTAATTTTTCGTGTCAGACTCCAGATTTTACCAATTGCCATATCATCATTCTCATCAAATTTGTCAGAAACTATCATAACATCTATATCACTGTTTTCAGATGCTGCATTGTTAGAGTAACTTCCAAACAAAAAGGCTTTATTCACCGAAAAACCTTCTGTATTAAGAAGAATTACATACCGTTTCAATAGTTCTATAACCTCTTTAGTAGCCATGTTAAAAGATTTTCCGTTTTAAAATAATATTCAATTGCTTTTTCCCTGTCGGGCAATACAGGATTATAATCGGGGTATCTGCCTTGTAATTGGTACTTCATCAATATCCCAAGAAATATTTCATCATCCTCACTAAAAAGTATGTTTGCCTTTTCCGATAAATAAATCAGGTTGTGAGAGCGTGGTGCAACGTCTGAACTCTGTTTCACAACATTTGCCTTTATAGCTTTTTCAATAACCAGATGGCAGAAAAACAGACCATGTAAAAGACGATTTGTGTCGAACAAAACCTTTGCTGTCACCAAATCGTCCAGCGCCCCATTACTCCAATAAGCTATTTGTTTTTCAATATTAAGCATTCAATAGTTGTGTTATTTTTTATTGGTTAGTAGTTGGGGGTTAGGGGTTAGTAAAATATTTTAACTTAGTCATTGTATATTATCTTTGTTTTTTTTGTTTAATCTATCTAACTACCAGCTACTAACTACTCACCATTCTGAGTAGCAAAAGTACTCGTTGTTTTAAAAAAAGCAAGTTTTTTTTGCTTTATTTGAAAGTAACAGGAAAATTATTTCGGTTTTAGGGTTGAAAAGTTTTAGGTTGAAGGGTTTCAAATATGAAAACAATTTCAACATTAGTAAGTCGGAACATGAAACAGTGAAACGTTAATTCAAAATGCAGAATGCAAAGTCAAAATGAAAGAATTAACCATAAAGATTAAGGCCAGTCTGGATAATCAATTAAACAAAACATCAAAACAACTTATGAAACAGAGCGCTGGCCCGCCAGAACCGCGGGCAGACGGAGCGGTGAATTTCAAAACAGCTGTAAATCCGGCAAAGGCATCCGCCAGCAGGGCGGAATGTCTGGTTTTCGCAGAAAACCACTACTTTGCCTGGATTTACGGTATTTTATCAGTGCGGGAGGGCGCTTGGTTCTGGCAAAGGCT
>CAJBPB010000381.1 GCA_903957365.1 uncultured Bacteroidota bacterium | reverse complement strand
TGTCAATAAGAACCATGTCAGACACTCCAACGCCACCATCCTGGTCGGCATCCCCGGCGTAAATTCCGAAAAAGCCATTGCTGAAATCTTTCATATTATCACCAGCGGCTTTGTTGGCAGCATTGGTGAAATTATAAGATATTGGATTCGAAGAGAATGTAACTGGGTTGGCGCTCCAGGTTTCGATGCTATTCCGATGTTTTACAACAATATAATAGCTGCCTGCTGATGAAGCAGGAAGCCCGATGGAACACGTTCCATTTTGTAACAGATTAACATTTGAAAATTCTTTAACGATTGAACCTGGGGCAGTAGCTAATTGAATGGTTACAAGGTCAGCAACAGGTCCGTTAAACTGGCCATCACCAAATTCATTTTTAGCCTTGTTCATTTCTGACCCGTTGTAAAGACCTTCCAAAAATACATTTACATTATTACTTACAGCAAAATCATTTGCCGATGAAACAATGGTATTTATGGCGGGAGTGCCAGGAACAAAAGCGGAAACTATTGAATTATAAGGACTAACTGTATAATTCCAAGCATAATTTATCGGAGAAGAACCAAAAGAGAGGGTATTTGATAAGCGTATCCTGCATACCTTGGTGCCGATATTTGATGCAACCATAGTGCCATTTGTTGCAACAGGGGCAGTGTAATTTGTCCGGGGTAAACGAGGAGCCAGTTTGATACAATTGTTACTGCCTTGAACAAAGTTGATTGCCAGAGGAACCTGATGGGCGTTAAATTCAGATGAGCTGGTAACAATGGAGGGGGTGATGTCCCCTCCATTGATAAAAGCCGTGTTAATTTTAATCGCAGATTGGAAACAGGCAAGCTCCAATGGTAATATACTTGTACGCGTGATGTAAAGATCAAACTCAAAAATATTTGCTGACACATACGTTTCGTTGCGTATATCACAAAAAAACGAAGGAGTTTGAGCCTGAGCAGTCCCTGTGAATACAACCAAATAATAAAGGATAACTATTTGGATTATCGCCAACAGATTAGCTGGTGTTGATAATTTTTTATTTTGAACCATCTTTGTAATTTATTTAATAATTAGTATAGAGTATAAAAGAACTATGGTAGAATAGCGCTTACAAAGTTAGCAGAATTGTTGTCAACTATAACCATATCACTTACACCAACACCACCATCTCCGTCAACATCTTCAGGAATGTATCCTACACCAAACTCAGCAGACTGATTGTCAACAAGAACCATATCACTTACTCCAATACCGGTATCCTGGTCAACATCCCCACCATAAATCGCATAGATCCCCTCACCCATTGCTTTCAGATTGTCGCCGTAAGTATTTGATAGATTGGTGGCAAAGTTGTAGTCAAGAACACCACCCGACAGATCAACCGGCAAGGCACTGGTAATTTCAATACTGTTGCGGTGTTTGATGGTAAGATAGTATGAACCGGAATAGGTGGAGGGAATACTTACCGTAGCGGTACCATCCATGTTAAGGTCAATAAGACCTGCATTGTAAATAACAGTGGCATAGTTTGATGCATCATGCAGTTCAACCGTAATCTGATCGGCCACAGTGCCGGGGAAATGATCACCAAATTCGTCTTGTGCTTTTCTCATTAACCCGCCGTTGTTATACAAACCTTCAAGGAACACGCTCAGGTTGATGGTTTTGGTACCGGAAAGAGTGGTAAATACCTCATCTGCACCGTAAGAGGTGCCCGCACTGTTGGTAGCGTATGCACGAACATGGTAAAGTGTTGCCGGGGAAAGCAGGGTCAGGTTGCTCACATAATGTCCCGTTCCGGTTCCCGGATCGGTAAGTACATTGTCTGTAAGCGATGGATTAAGGGATATTCCGTAACAAACACCACGGGCAGTAACGGCGGAACCGCCATCAGAAGTAACAGTACCCCCGGAGGTAGCGGTGGTTGAGGCCACTGAAGTGGTTGCATCGGTTGTAACTGTAGCTTTGTTCAAAACCGTAACAATCACATTCGCTGTTCTGGTACAACTTGCAAGTGAAGTAGCTGTTGCAGTGTATGTTGTTGTGCTGGCAGGTTTTGCATACACTGTTGCAGCATCAGTTCCCAGATAAGGAGTAGTGGCCAGTGCATCGGTGTACAATCCGGTGATCGGCAACCAGGTGATCGGGGAGGCTAATGTAGTGGTAATAGAAACATTATCAACGCACCAATACCATCCCCATGACGAATTATAACTGAATCGTAATTGTAAATTGGTCTGGTTTATATAGGCGGACAAATCAACGACCGCGTGAGCCCATGCAGTTGCAGTTCCCTGTGTGGTTGTGTATGAAATCAAGGCAGGAGATAACCAGGAAACACCACCATCGGTCGAAACTTCAATTTTACCCTCATCGGAAAGAGCCTTAAAATAGTGCCAGAACGATAATGACAAATTGGTATATCCGGTTGTATTG
>CAJBPB010000380.1 GCA_903957365.1 uncultured Bacteroidota bacterium | reverse complement strand
GAACTGGAACGCGTACAGGCCGAGGATGGATTAAAATTGGCCAAATTAAATGCCGAGGAAAGCGAGCTATTTTTCCGTAGTATTTTTGAAAATTCCCCGGTTGGTAAATCAATCACAGGCTTAGATGGCTCGCTAAAAACAAATAAGTCCTTTAGCGATATGCTGGGTTATCAGTTCGAAGAATTTCAGACCAAAAACTTAACCGACATTACTCATCCTGATGATATTCAAAAAACCAGGGAAGTTATAGAAGCATTATTAACAGGTAAAGAATCGGTAATTCGATTTGAAAAAAAACACATCCATAAAAACGGATCAGTTGTTTATTCAGAAGTGGTAACTACTTTGCAGAAAAACAGCGATGGAAAGCCTTTGTTTTTTATTACTTCTGTTCAGGATATTACCATGCGAAAACTGTCAGAAAAAGCTTTAAAGGAAAGTGAGGAACGTTTCAAGAACATGTTTGAACGGCATAGTTCGATCATGCTACTCGTAGATCCGGAAACGGGTATGATAATAAATGCCAACCATGCATCAGTCAGGTTTTATGGGTACAGCAAACCTGAATTGCTATCAATGCGCATTGACCAAATTAACATCCTTCCGCCAGAGCAGGTAAAAATGGAGCGCGAACAAGCCCTTCGGGAAGAAAGGAGTTATTTTATATTCCCACACAAGTTGGCCAACGGCGAAGTGCGCACGGTTGAAGTTCATTCGTCACCAATTGTTTTTCAGGAACAAAAAATCCTTTTCTCCATTATACACGATATCACCGAACGAAAGCTGGCTGAAGCAGCCCTTTTAAAAAGTGAACATGAGTTCCGTTTGCTGGCTGAGTCTATGCCTCAGATCGTATGGATTACCCGCCCTGATGGTTGGAACATTTTCTTTAATCAACATTGGATCGATTATACCGGACTAAGCCTGAATGAAAGTTTCGGTGATGGCTGGATTAAGCCATTCCATCCCGCCGATCAGCAGCATGCCTGGGATGCCTGGAAAAATGCAACAACATATTTAACAACCTATTCGATCGAATGCCGTCTGCGCCGTTTCGATGGCGAATATAAATGGTGGCTGATTCGCGGAGTACCTGTATTTGATGAATTTGGAGAATTAGTCAAATGGTTTGGTACCTGTACCGACATCGATGAAATAAAATGTTCGGAAGCAGACCTTTTAACAGCCAAAGAAAGAGCTGAAGAGTTTGAAAATAAATTCAGGCAAATTGCTGAAAATATAGATGAGGTTTTTTGGTTACGAACCAACAGTGAGATGATTTATGTAAGCCCTTCATTTGAAAAGATCTGGGGAGTTCCTTGTGAGGAAATCTACGAAAACCCTCAGTTATTTACAGAAAAAGTACATCCCGAAGATAAACCAATTGTTCAGGAGATTTTTCAATCAAACGAATTTAAAGAAAAAGAATTCTTCAACTATGAGTATCGTATTATACGGGCCGACAATCAAGTACGTTGGATAAACACTAAAACATTTCCTATCGTTGACGATTCCGGTCAAATTATCAAACGGGTTGGTATTGCTTCCGATATCACTGAAAAATACCAAACTGTTCAGGAATTAGTAAAGGCCAAAGAGCGCGCAGAAGAAAGCGACAGATTGAAATCCGCCTTCCTTGCCAATATGTCACATGAAATAAGGACTCCGATGAACGGAATTCTGGGGTTTTCCGAATTATTGAAAGAGCCTGATCTTACCGGAGAAAAGCAGCAGGAATATATCAGAATCATAGAGAAAAGTGGAGTCCGGATGCTTAATACCATCAATGACATTGTTGACATTTCAAAAATAGAAGCTAATCTGATGAATGTTGATATTAAGGATTGTAATATAAACGAGAAAATCGAATTCATTTACACCTTCTTTAAACCTCAGGTTGAAGAAAAAGGGATGCAGCTTCTTTTTAAAAATACCTTGCCGGTAAAAGAGGCCATTATTAGAACCGACAGTGAGAAAGTCTATTCAATTCTCACCAATCTTGTTAAAAATGCGATTAAATACAGCAAAGGAGGTACAATAGAGTTTGGTTATCTGAAAAAGAGTGAAAATCTTGAATTTTACGTAAAAGACAATGGAATTGGGATTCCAAAAGACAGGCAGTCAGCCATATTTGAACGTTTTGTACAAGCTGATATTACTGACAAAATGGCCCGACAGGGTGCCGGATTGGGCTTATCAATCTCAAAGGCATACGTGGAGATGCTAGGCGGCAATATTTGGGTAGAAAGCGAAGAAGGCATTGGCTCAACTTTTTATTTCACCTTACCATACAATGCTTTGTCTGAAGAAAAAAAAGTGCATGAAAAAACTGTTCAGGAACAAGATAAAGAGAACCAGATTAATCCCGGAGTTTCGGGACTAAAGATATTAATTGTCGAAGACGATGAAACATCGGAAATGCTTATTGCCATTGATGTAAAAAAGTTTAGCAAAGAAATTATAAAAGTAAAAAACGGTTTTGAAGCAGTTGAAGCTTGTCGCAATAATCCAGACACCGATTTAATTTTGATGGATATTCAATTGCCCGAAATGAATGGATACGAAGCATCGCGGCAAATCCGGCAATTTAATCAGGATGTTGTCATCATAGCACAGACTGCATTTGGGCTGGCTGGCGATAGGGAAAAAGCAATAGAAGCGGGATGCAATGACTATATAGCAAAACCGATTAACAAAAGAGAATTGATGGCATTGATACTAAAGTATTTTGGGAAATAATGGATGAAATTGGCTAAAATTTATCCTTTGGCATATTTTATTGAATTAAGCCTTCATACTTCGTTAAAATCTCCTTCAGTAGCGCTGCTATTAATGTCAATTTTGCCTTGTCTGAGGACTTAATTCTTCAAAAAATTACTTAAAAATAAAATCCAGACAGTTTCTAAAGCAAAAGAGTATGAAGAAAGAAAGCTTGTTTATGAATGATTAGGGCCTGGACAGCACGACCCTCCCAATAGAAATCGGGAGAAACTCAGGTTAAACGAAATCCATTCATAGCACAATGGTCAGGGCTTCGATTGGTCAGTACAATCTTCCTATTGGAAAATAGAAGAAACTCTGGTTTGAACGAAATCAATAGCCTGAACTATGGTTCCGGCAACATTTCTGAATACATTAAAAGCACAATGAGCAAGATCTAAAACAATCCTTCAAAAAAAGCATGATGAAAACACAACTGATTTTGCTGACAATCATCGTTTTCACAGGTATAACTGCCTGCAAAACAAAGGTTCAACAGCCCGGAACTGTGAAGGCAGCATACAGCATCTCCATTCAGGAAGAGTTTCTGATTGAATTGGAATCCAATGCCACCACGGGTTATTCATGGCAATGGATGAATCGTCAATCTGTTTCAATTGTCGATTCAATCGGATTCAGTTATACTGTCACCTATCCCGAGCGTGTGGGTAGTCCTGGTAAAGAAATCTGGAAATTCAAGGCTGCCCATCCCGGAACCGACACCCTGCAGTTCGGCTATCGCAGACCCTGGGAAAAAGACGTAATCGTTCGGACGAAAGATATCATTGTCGAAGTAAAATAGAAATTTCTTTGTCATTCACGGAGAAGCCTTAACAGATTTAACTGTAAAAGTGAAAGATATACGGCACATTGGTTTAGAAATTGTCTAAAATTTATCCTTTGGCATTTTTT
>CAJBPB010000379.1 GCA_903957365.1 uncultured Bacteroidota bacterium | reverse complement strand
TAGCTCCGTAGCAGGCAGCATATACAATGTCCTGATTCGTCACCACAGGATCTGTGACAATACGCCAGATTCCCTGAAAAATTTCATCAAAATCGGATGGAGAACCTATTTGCGTAGACACCAAAGGTTGCCATGTTGCCCCATTGTCGGTGGATTTGAAAATACCGTTTCCAATCCCGATAGTTCTGGCATTTGTACTGATATTCCGGTCGGTTGTACTGAGAAGCTCACCCGTACCGTAATACCAGATGTGATGCTTTCCGGGTCTTTTGTCCTGAACCAGACAAGTGGCACTTTGTTCGGCATCGGGAGAAGTGGCTTTGTGCCAGTTTTGACCGCTGTCATTTGATTCCCACATACCTCCCGAGGCACTGCCGGCAAGAAAATGACTGGTATCATCAATGTCAATGGCTATGCATAACATACGGCCGCCAATATTGGCAGGCCCTCTCCACGTCCACGACTGTTCTGCGTTTTCTGTTTGCTTTTGTAATTCGGACACATAAGAAAGTTCACGCGAACGAATACCAACCGGAATGATCCCAGACTGAGGGTTCCTGAGTTTCGTGTACTGGTATTTGGCCTGCATTGCCAGTAAACCGGGTTTAGATATTTTTTTTACTTCGCCGGAAGGTTTTGCGTTATTCATTAGCCAGGCATTTTCACTTATGTTGAGTTTATACATTGTGTAAAATGCGAAAGTGACGACTCCAAAAATCATCAGGAGAAAATAAAACTTTTTCATAAGTCAATTTTATTTCATTGGTTTATAATATTGTTTTAAACTATTTAACACTCATCCTTTAACTGAACAATCCAAACAGCCATTATTGAGAATTGTATTATTTCACCAACATCATTTTAATTGTTTCGGAATAATCACCCACAGTAATCTTACAGAAATATAAGCCGCTGGTTAAGAATGTTCCATCAAATTGTAGCTGATATGTTGCCGGGTTCAGTACCTGATTTTCGAATGTTACAACTTTGCATCCTGTCATGTCATACACTTCAAGACTTACCCTGTTTGTTTCTGCTATTCTAAATATTATGGTTGTAATTTGATGGAACGGGTTTGGATAATTTTCTATAAGCAATGATTTCGGAATCACTTCATCGCTTGTACCGTTTATCCCGATTGATTCGCCACCCGATTCAATATATCTCTGATGAAATTCCTGAAAATACAGGTTATTGATTCTTGCATCAAAGAGGGTAAGTGAATTTTCGTCATTTCCTGTATCAGCAGGGACTTCCCAATTATAGGAACCTGTCGATAGAATTTTATTTCCTTCCTTCGTGTTTGCATCAATCAATAAATACTTGTGGTGAATTAATCCTGAAAGGGTATCACAGAAAACATCCGCATGAGGATTCCATGTGTTTGGAACCGTCTGGCCTTTCATACGAGGATACGCGCTGTTTGGTAGCGTGGAGTTGGCTAAATCGAAAACACCTTTGACCTGTCTGCCATTATTAAAAGCCGTTTTCAATGCATCTTCAACAACCGGCAACTCAAATTTCAACATACAGAAGAATAAACTATGTATTGGTTTAGTTAGAATAAGATTTTTGAGAAATACAGAAACCTTGTCAGAAGGGGCAAAATATACTTCCATCCTTCTACCTGCCACATTCAGAATATGAGGCGTATTATCTGTTTTTTGGGCTCCGAATCTTGTCCTTTGCGTATTATAAATATCGGTATGTGAACCCCACATTTCTTCAAATTCCCTTGTGTAAACAGCGCAAAGCGATTCATCCTGAATAAGAATTATATTGTTTTTATCAGAATGAAACTGCGGATGTGAAACATTGGCGGATCCTGTCCACAGGTATTTAATGTTCGGATTGCTGTTATACCTGTAATCAAAAATCCAGAATTTATTATGCATTGAATAAGTGGTATCATAGCTTCGTCTCAGGACTGGGATGCCGTGAGCAAGCAGTGTATCAAGCAGCGGCGTGTAGGCAGTGTGGTTATAAATGAACCTGATTTTCAAACCACGGTTTTTTGCTTTAATCAATGCATCGCTGATAGAAGTATAATACGAAAATCCCCACAGCGTAATATCAATGCTGTATCTGGCGCTGTCGATTTGTTTAACAAAAAGGTGTTCGAAGTTTTGGTTGCCGTTGGCAAGTTCGCCTGTATTGACTGTAATATCCACACTGTGATTGAAATATGCCTGAACGGTGCCGGTAGATAATGATTTGGTTACAAAATAGCCTGAATCAAGGCTTGATCCGGCCTGATTTTGCGAAATAACATTGTATTTATAAATTGTCGCCGGCCGAAGATTGCGTATGTGTACAATATGATTCGTAAGCTGCGCAGCATTATACGAAGAATCCGTATAAATGAGTGCCTGGTAATTTGAGTCAGGAGCCATCCATTTAATTTTTGCATCAGCAGGTATATCCGTTGACCAGAAAAGGCATACTCCGGTTTGTGTAATGCTGTCATACGTAAGATTTGATATTGTTGGCGCGTTGATTTGACCAATGCAACGATCAGTAAGCAGCGTGCAGTTTGTAATGAGTAAAATTGCCAAAATGTAAATCGATTTTTTCATAATATCATTTTTATCCCATAAAATAAAAAACCGCAGGTACCATAACAATACTTAATACAATATGCGCCATAACCAATGCAGATGCAGTTTCAGGAGCACAATTGTGTTGTTTGGCAAATACCGGCCCGAGCACTGCCGAAGGTAATGAACAGACAAGTACCAAAACCTGTGTCTGTAGTGATGATAAATTATATAAGATGGCCTGTGCATGCGCTATCATTGGTTGAAACCACATTTGTATAAGCGCTGAAATAACAAACAGAGGAATAATTCCCTTCAGTGAAATGATTTTCAATTGCAGGGATAACACCAGACATGCCAACACTGACAATGCGCCGTTTATCATTTTTAATGCTTCAAAAAAAGGTTCTATATAACTATGTCCTCTGTCGAAAGGGATAAATGAAAAAACCATCCCCAAAACAACTGAAACAAAAATCGGAGACTGAAAATACGACCATGAAAGCGCCTTTTTAACGTTTGATTTTCCAACATTTTCACCAAAAAATATTGCAATGGCCGGACCGAGAATAAACATAGGCAATCCAACGCCCAATTCACTCAAAAGAACTGCATCAGCCATTGCTTCCGGATTATTTTGAAATGAAAATGCGATGAACGGATAACCAATCAGCGCTGATGATCCAAAAGATGAAGTAAGCATCAAGGCTCCTGTTTTGGCCCTGGAAAGCTTCAGCAAACTACCCAGTCCCCATGCCAGAATCATTGACAAAACACCGGCAACAAATACAGCGAATACCAGCAAAAATTGATCGCTCTTTATTGGTATTGCTGATAATTGAAGAAAAATAACAGCAGGAAGAACAGCCTTGGTTAACAGATTTGAAAAGACTTTCCCGTCTTCTTCCTTTATTATTGAAAGTTTGCGTAGCAACAGACAAAGCAAAATGACAATAATAAAAGCAAAAACAGTTTCAAAAACCTGAAGATTCATTGTTTTATGATATTATAAAGTTATTTTTATACCAACATTTAACCCGGCACTGCCAAAGGGAAAGCTTTCTTTTAGTTCTTTTCTTGGTTCAGTATGTGTGTATGGTGTGTTGGTATCAGTGGTATAACTTTCAACGAAATCCACTTCCTTTTCACTTGTTGTCAAATCAGGCAGGCGGTCGGTACCATCTATCGTTGATTTAGTTAATCTCCCTTGGGTTGGGGAATAAGATAAATTTACCATGTTGATTTCGCCAAACAATGAAAGCTTTTCATTCAGATTATAAATTACGCCTGCCCCGGCGTTTAATCCCAGGGCTATTCCTCCGCTTAATTCCATTTTCTCTGAAATGACATTTCCTCCGGCAGATGTGTAATCATCTTCGTACATAATTTTACCGAAACCAATGATCAAACCTAGTTTTGCATAAGGATTAATTTTTTCAAAACCACAGGAAATGACAAAAGATGGATTAATTCTCAACATATTTGCCGATAAACTGTTATTTCGTAAACTACCATACAATGTCTGTTCTGTTTTTGTTTTTGCGCCCAGCAAGTATGAAACACCAAGTTCGGCTCCAATATTTTTATTGAACATATATCCAACTGCGCCTTCAAAAATCAATCCTTTTCCCAGGGATATTTTTACCAGCTCTTGTGTGGATGAAGCCGTATCAATTGAAAAATTAGTAAAGTTGAAATAGTCTATATTCTGCGAACTCATTTGAAGTCCGTAACCGGCACTAATTTTCGCGTAAATGCCTTGCGAATAAATCCTGTCAGAAAGCAGCGATGCTGCTAAAACCATGAGTGCTATTGCAATTTTTGTTTTCATATATATTTTTGGAATTTATTAATTAAGTTTTTTTTTAGATATAGCCTTTAATTTTTAATGCAACGAACGGAATAGCCGTATTTTGCATTATTAGTTTGATGAATAATTTCCGCGCTATTGTATTGCATGTA
>CAJBPB010000378.1 GCA_903957365.1 uncultured Bacteroidota bacterium | reverse complement strand
TCCAGCGATCTGTTACCTGTACATCTTCTTTTACGCTGTGAAAGGAAGTAAAATCCGTAAAGCCTGAATTATTCAAAGCAGCATGCCGAAAGTCTGATTACTGACCGGCATGTTACTTTCAGCTTTAATAAAAATGATAGCCCAATAAATATAAAAAAATGACAAAAGTTGCAATTGGAGTAGATATAGGTGGAACAAATACCGCTATTGGTGTTGTTGACATTGACGGAAATGTATTGGTAAAGGAAAATATTCTGACGCCGTCGCATGGTGATATTGATAAATATATTGAAGAATTAAGCGCAGCAATGCGTGAACTCATCAATTCGGTAAAAAAACTGAATAAGAATATTGATATTCTGGGTATTGGAATTGGCGCACCCAATGCCAATTATTATACCGGAACGATAGAGCAGGCGCCAAATCTTTCTTTCAAGGGCGTGGTTCCGATGATCAAATTACTGAAACTTCAGTTTCCTGAGCTGAAGGCACTCGCCATCACCAATGACGCCAATGCCGCTGCCATCGGTGAAATGATTTATGGCGGAGCCAAAGGCATGAAGAACTTTGTGGTTTATACATTAGGGACCGGTGTTGGCAGTGGAATTGTTGTCAATGGCGATCTCGTTTATGGTCATGACGGTTTTGCCGGTGAATGTGGACATACAGTCCTTGTTCCGAACGGCCGTCAATGTGGATGCGGAGGATTGGGTCATCTTGAAGCGTATTGTTCAGCTCCCGGTATGAAAAGAACTGCATTCGATCTGATGGCAAAATACAACGATACAAAAAGCTTACTTGCCGGATACAGTTACAATGATCTTGATTCAAAAATTATTTTCGAAGCTGCCGAACAAGGTGACAAAATTGCCCTGGAAGTATTTGAACTTACCGGAAACTGGCTTGGTCAGGGCTTGGCTGATACTGCACATCATTTAAGTCCGGAAGCTATTTTCCTCTTTGGCGGACCAACTGCTGCAGGCGATTATATTTTCAAGCCTACCATTGAAAGCATGGAACGAAATCTTTTGGCTACTTTCAAAAACAAGATCAAGGTGTTACCTTCACAACTTAAACGTGGTGATGCTGCTATTGTCGGAGCAAGTGCCCTGGTTTACAAAGAATTGGAAAAACAAGTTGAATAAGTAACTGAACGATCCTGTTTCAATATCTTTTAAACAATGCGGTGAGTCTGTCTCTATTCAAATCCATTAACTAAAAGAGATTGAACTCTATTTGACAAATACAATTTCAGATACCACAGGTAAATGATCGGAAAAATAAAAATTCCGGTCATTTATTTTTTTTATCTCACTGGAGACTGAACTGAAACGACCATTAATAAAAATGAAATCGATGAATGCATCATTTTCAGGAAGCTGATCAAAACCTGTATAGGTAATTTCATCTTTTAAAGTATTGTCTTGAAACATCTTACGGGAATCATTCAGGCCTGTTTTGGAATCGGTGATGAGTCTTTGGTAAGCAGACTCATCAGTTGGGGAGTTAAAATCACCCATCAAAACAACTGCATGATTTCCGGTAATTTTACCAATATTTTCTAAAATCAATCCTGCGCTGTTGAATCTCGCAGCCACTCCGATATGATCGAAATGGGTATTGAATGCATATAAAGTATCTCCACTGGATTTTACTCGCAGACAAACCCAACTTACTATCCGTTCACATGCGGCATCCCAGCTTTTCGAACCTGGAATTTCTGGAGTTTCTGACAGCCAGAAATTACCTTCATCCAACTTTTCAAATTTGCCTGAAAGATAAAAAACAGGTGAATATTCGCCTGCTGTTTTTCCATCGGCTCTTCCGACGCCCACAAAGCCATAATTTGGTAATGCCTTTTGGATGTCAGTCAATTGGTTATGCACAACTTCCTGCAAACCAAAAATATCAGGACGAACCTTATTCAAAAAGGAATTAACAGAATCTTTTCGGAAAACCCATGCGTTCTGCCCGTCATCAGGTGTGTCTAACCTGATATTGTAGGTCATGATCTTAAAAGTTTGTTGTGCAACCAGTTGCATTCCACTTAAAAATAGTATTGATAAAAATATCAGGGTTCTTTTCATATTGTTCTGGAGTTTATTCACTATTCTGATTTTATGTTATTTACAATTCCATTCATTGATTTTGATTCAAAAAGCAACTCACTGAATGAAATATCACCTGATGGTCTGAAGATGAAACGCCGTGTAGTACCAGGTAATAAATCTGTGAAATTCTCTTCAAAAAAGCCTTCACTATCATTGCTCTGAAGCATGAAATCCTTGATTAATGATTTTGCAGTGACTGAAATTTCTATAAAATCATTTCTATTGATCCATTGTATTTCAGGCTGTTCATTTGATAGATGTAAATATTTAGATGGAATGAAATAATGTTGCTTTCTGGCGATAATATTTTCATTAACAAGTAATTCTGCATGAATAAAATAATCTGTAAGGTTTTTTCGACTTGCTAAAAACGTTATTGGCAAATCAAGGACAATTTTTTCAGGTGAGGAAGGGACAATTAAATCGCTTATAAATAATTCAATGGTTTCTCCTTCAAATGTTTGTAATTTCACAACCAACCTTGCCTGCAGAGGCACTGGAGCATCATTGATAACAAAAATTGCAGGATTATTCTGACTCGTATCAAATGAAATAAATACAGGCGCAAAAGCATCTTTCAATTTATAATGCAGGGCCTTCCATTTTCCATAATAATCAACCGACGACCAGGAAATAGACGGCCAACTGTCGTTTAACTGCCAATAAAGGGTTCCCATACAATAAGGCATTGCACGCCGGTGGGCTTCGATGGCACGCACCATGCCCGATGCCTGAACCAGCTGACTCACAAACAAATAGTCCCCAATATCCGCTGGAACAGGAAATTCTTCCTCCATATATTTATCAATCAGATATTTACCTCGCTGGTGTTTCTGATGTGATTGTAACAATACATTATCAATTCTCAGCTCTTCCGGATTAGTGAATTTAGCAATGGTACTCATTTCCGGCATCGACTGGAATCCATATTCGCTCATGAACCGACCCACTTTTTCTTCGTATTTAAAGAAAGATTCTTCGCCCCACCAAACACCCCAATAATGACAATCGCCCTGCAGCAGGCTCTCTTTCCGGCCCCAGCCAACCGATGGCGAACTTGGCCAATAGATTCGTCCTGAATCCAATTCCATAACCAGTTCAGGCAAAATTTCTTCAAACAATTTCAGATACCCTTTCCAGATATTTGCTGAGTCTGTTGCATTCCAATGCAACGATTTCTGCCATCCCCAATTGTGAAAGGCCTCACTAACCTCATTGTTACCGCACCACAGCGCCAAAGAAGGATGCGAACCAATTCGTTGAATCTGGCCACGGGCTTCTGCTTCAACATTGGCAATAAATTCATTATCAAAAGGATACATCGTTCCGGCAAACATAAAATCCTGCCAGACCAATAAACCCAGACTGTCACAAACCTCATAAAAAAAATCATCAGGATATACGCCCCCACCCCAGACACGAATCATATTCATATTCACTTTGGCTGCATCAGTAACTAGTTTTCTTATCCGGTCAGGTGTAATATTTGTTACGAAATTATCCTGTGGAATATAATTCGTTCCTTTCATGAAAACAGGTTTCCCATTCACCTTGAAATAGAATGACCTGCCAATGGAATCAGGTTCATTGATTAACTCAACCGTTCTAAATCCTGTTACCACTGCTTTCTTATCAAGTATTTCATTCTGCTTTACGATCGAAACCTCAAAATGGTAAAGGTTATGTTCACCCAGACCATTGGGCCACCAAAGTCTGGGATTAAGCAAAGTATATGGAATTTCAATCCGGTTATGCCCGTCGAGAAGTTCGATCTGATGTTGCTTAATTTTAGAAGAATCATCGCTGATCATAACTGTAACCAACTGTTTTTCTGCACTTTCAATTTCGGCGACAAAGTTGATTCCGGCCCGATTTCTATCTAAAGATGTTTGCTTTACTGTTAAATTTCGTAACACAGCAGTATGCCAGCCAAGGAGTTTGACGGGTTTCGTAATTCCCATTGTTTTATATACCGGACTCCAGTCCCAGCCTGACTGATATGCTGGTTTCCGACTGAAGCACCGGCTCTCCGGAAAAGTAAAAGGGTATTGCTTTGCGGCTGTTTCCTGTATACTATCAATGGGAAAAAATCTGATTTCCAATATGTTATTTTCACTTTTTAACAGATCTTTTACAGGAATATTCCAGCTTCGGAATGCATTATTGGTTTTCTGGATCAGACTGTCATTGAGATAAATGTCACAATATGTATCTAATCCGGGAAACTGCAATTCAATTTGATCACAGGCAAATAATTTTTTATCAGGTGTGAAATTGCAAGAAAAAACCCATTCCTGCTGACCAATCCATTGCAGATCGACTTCATTATTTCCAAAAAACGGATCAGAAATTACCTTGTTTTCAAACAGAACCCGGTGAACTTCAGATGGAATTTGTGCTGGATAATCAGAATTATTTTTTGGATTGGAAACTATCCAATGATTGTCTAACTGCTGCAAAAGCGCTTCCTGTGCTGAGATTTGCATCGAAAATGATAGAAAAAACAGAATATATATGCATCGATAGCAATGAAAATAATAATTCGAAAAAATTGAATTTTCAGGATCAGCCATTTTTTTTATTTTGAATCAGGATCAAATATAGCCATGTTTCCCGTTGAAATAACTCAAAAACTGTTTGTTGAACTGCAAAAACCAGACAATCGTTTTACCTCGTCAAGATCTGTATCTTCATTTATCACAGGAACAACCTGGTTTCCGGTAATTCCAAATTGCAAGGCTGGTAAAAGTGCTTCACGTGAAGCCAACTTCCGGGCAGAGCCATGAAACTGTAATATTTTGGTTTCCATTGCAATATGTTGAATATTTGTGCTATTTACACCGCCACCGGCAATAATTCTGATTAGATTTCCAAATTGTTCGTACATGGTTTTTAACATTGGAATCCCGGCCACTGCAGTAGGTTGCTGACCGGAAGTCAATACATAATCAAATCCAAGATCAATCAACTTTTTAATTTGTTTCAATGGCTCAGCTGCCACATCTATCGCACGGTGAAAGGTCAATGACAATCCGTCAGCAGCCATGATCAAAGTCTTGATTGCATCCTCATCCAGATTGCCACAGCGATCAAGCGCTCCGATGACAACACCAGAACAACCGGCATTTTTTACTGATTCAATAGAGCTAATCATTTCATCAATTTCTCTGTTTGAATAAACAAAGTCACCAGCACGCGGACGGATCAAAACATGCGTTCTGATCTTTGCAGAAGCCATAACTTCCTGGAGCAACTTTATCGATGGCGTTGTTCCGCCTACAGGAAGATTTTCACATAATTCGATAAGGTGTGCACCGCCTTTTTCTGCCCTTAGGGCAGAAACAGCGGAGCCGGCACAAATTTCGAGTGTAAGCATCAATACTTTAGCATTGTGTTCAGATTAAAAAAACCGTTCGATTAAAGTGTCATCTGTAAGCGCTGGAATGGTAACTTTCAATTTTGGTTCGGCTTCCATTGCCCGTTTGATGGCGAAGATGGCTTCCTTATTTCTGGCCCAGCTGCGACGTGCGATTCCATTGTTCACATCCCAATGAAGCATATTTCGTAAACGCCAGTCAGCATCTGCAGAACCGTCGAGCACCATGCCGAAACCACCATTGATCACTTCGCCCCAGCCAACACCACCGCCATTGTGAATCGAAACCCAGGTTGCGCCTCTGAAAGAATCACCTATCACATTTTGTATTGCCATATCAGCCGTGAAACTTGATCCATCGTAAATATTTGATGTCTCCCGAAAAGGTGAATCTGTTCCAGAAACATCATGATGATCGCGACCAAGCACAACCGGAGAGCTAATCCGTCCTGAATTTACCGCATTATTGAATGCCGCTGCAATCTTCATCCGGCCTTCAGCATCGGCATACAGAATGCGGGCCTGCGAACCAACTACCAGTTTATTCTGCTGTGCTTCCTTAATCCAATGAATATTATCGTTGAGTTGTTCACGGATTTCAACCGGTGCGGTTTTGGCAATTTCTTCAAGTACCTCACAGGCAAGCTGGTCGGTTGTCTCCAGATCAGCTGGATCGGAAGAGGTACAAACCCAGCGGAATGGTCCGAAACCATAATCAAAACACATGGGCCCCATAATATCCTGCACATACGATGGATAACGGAATTTTCCCGGACCAGCCATCACATCAGCGCCAGCCCTGCTGCTTTCGAGAAGGAATGCGTTCCCATAGTCGAAGAAATACATGCCACCGGCAGTAAGGGTATTGATTGCCGAAATTTGCCTTTTCAGTGAATCATGCACTTTTTGTCTGAACATTATCGGATCAGCAGACATCAGACTATTCGATTCTTCAAAACTCAATCCTGCAGGATAATAACCACCTGCCCAGGGATTGTGCAAAGAGGTTTGGTCTGAACCCATATCAACATCAATTTTCCTGGAGGCAAGCCGCTCCCACAGATCGACAATATTTCCAAGAAATGCGATTGAATGAGGTACATTTCTGGATTTCCATGCAAGCGCTGCATCGATGGCACTGTCCACATCTTCATTAACCTCATCCACCCAACCCTGACTCTGGCGCTTATAGGCAGCTTTTGGATTAATTTCGGCTGTAATACTCACCACGCCGGCAATATTTCCTGCTTTTGGCTGTGCGCCACTCATGCCTCCCAACCCGGAAGTGACAAATATTTTTATTCCGCTCTGGTAGTTTGGATGTCTTTGCATTCGTGCGGCATTCAAAACCGTGATGGTAGTGCCATGCACAATTCCTTGCGGTCCAATATACATGAACGAACCAGCCGTCATTTGTCCGTATTGTGAAACCCCCATCGCATTCATCCGTTCCCAATCATCTGGTTTTGAATAGTTTGGAATCACCATTCCATTGGTGACAACCACGCGTGGGGCATCTTTGTGGGAAGGGAAAAGCCCCATGGGATGTCCTGAATACAAAACGAGTGTCTGCTCATCCGTCATGGTAGCTAAATATTTCATTGTGAGCAGGTATTGCGCCCAGTTTTGAAAAACTGCTCCGTTGCCACCATACGTAATCAGTTCGTGCGGATGCTGTGCTACCGCATCATCCAGGTTGTTGCTGAGCATCAGCATGATTGAACCGGCCTGAACCGTCTGATAAGGAAAATCGCTTAATTTCCTTGCGGATATTTTATAATCAGGACGAAACCGATACATATAGATGCGTCCATAATCGATGAGTTCTTTTGCAAATTCACCTGCCAATTCAGCATGCTGTTCAGACGGGAAATAACGCAGTGCGTTTTTCAGGGCAAGATGCTTCTCCTCTCTGGTTAAAATATCTTTGCGCTTTGGCGCGTGACTTATGCCGGTATCATAGTCCTTTCTTGGAGGTATAATATCCGGAATACCTTGTAATACTGATTTTTTGAAATCATTTAACAGACTCATAGTAAGAAAACTTTAAGTGACAAAAATAGGTTTTTTTGAGGTCAGAAGTCTGAAATTGACAGATTAAAATGGCACGCAGATGACGCGGATGGAATGGATAACTGCGGATTTAAAATCCGTTCAAATCCGCATTATCTGTGTCATTCTTGTTCAATTATGCTGATACCATTTTCTTCAGGAAGTCGAATAACAGTCTGACACCAATTCCCGTTCCACCCAACCCCCGGTAGCTATCTGCCTTTTCAAGAAATGCAGGTGAAGCAATGTCGAAATGAATAAACGGATAGCTCGTAAAATGCTCCAGAAACTTACCTGCTGTAATCGCACCACCCTCAGGTCCACCGATATTCTTTAAGTCGGCAATTTTTGATTTGATCTGATCCTTGTATTCATCCCACATCGGAAACTCGACCAGACGTTCATGCACAGCGTGTCCGCTGGCTTCAAGACTATCAAAAAATTCACGGGCATCAGATTGCATGGCAACAATTCCCTGAGGACCTATGGCACGGGCCGCTGAACCAGTCAAAGTTGCAAAATTAAGCACGAGCATCGGATCAAACTTTTTGGCATACGTCAGCGCGTCAGCCAAAATCAGTCTTCCCTCAGCATCCGTATTCAGCACTTCCACAGTTGTACCATCCATCATCGTGATAATATCTCCAGGGACATAGGCGTTTCCAACCACACGATTGTCTGTTGCCGGAATCAACGCGATCAGATGCACAGGCAATTTCAGACTTGCCACTGCAAAAACCAAAGCTGAAACAGCCGCAGCACCCGCCATATCGCATTTCATGGTTTCCATGGATGAACCAGGTTTCAGACTATAACCACCTGAATCATAAACCACACCCTTTCCAACCAGAACAATGGGTTTTGCATTCACAGCATCTTCCGGATTCCATTCTAAAATAGTGAAAGTTGGCGGATCAACACTGCCCCTGTTTACGGCAAGCAATCCACCCATTTTAAGCGCTTCTATTTTCTGAAGATTCAATACCTCAGCCTTTCCTCCGACGGCCCGGACCGCACTACTTATCTTATCAGCTAAACCAATGGCATTCAGTTTATTTACAGGTTCATTTACCAGATCACGTGCCCACAATGTAGCTTGTGTTGTAACTGTAAGCGTATTAATTTCGTGCGCATTCATTCTATCTGAGACAATCACAATCTCTTTCAGCCGATTGAATTTCTCTTCCGCATCGCTTTTGTATTGAATAAACTGGTAATTGTTCAGCAGCATTCCTTCAGCAAGCGCTGTAATATGGGATGCAGCTGTTTCAAAAGCATCAATTTGAACAGATCCAATATGGTTGTTGTTGGCATGGTTCGATACTTTCGCACCCAGGTTTCGCAAACCCTCAAGGAAGGATGGTTCTGACTTTGCACTCTTAGGTGCAACCAGATAAATCCATTGCGAATAGCGGTTGAGTATGATCAATTCATGCTTCAATTCGTTTTTTTGATATAGTACGAATTGCTCCTCAGCTTGTGAAAGATTCAAATGGGCTCTGGAACTGTTTTCAGAAATGATATGGATGATATTTCCGGTATCTGATAGGTTTTTTGATAATTTCAGAGAAGTAGTTTTCGGGTTCATTGTATTCTGTTATGTGATTTTTTAAGATTGTCAGCTGTACAGTATTTGTGAAATATGTGCTGCAAAGCTAAGAAATTTCATTTTCAGGGATTATGACATTGCCAACTGCTTCAATACTGGAATTACCATATTACAACCAATCCGGAAAATTAGTAATGCCCATCTCAGGTTTACAGAAGCAACACTTTGCTAATTTTGCACAATGTTTCGCTAAAACAAACTAATGGACGACAACTGGCAGATACGCACCGAATTACTTATTGGTAAAGAAAATATCCGGAAACTGGCAAACAGCCATATACTTGTTGCCGGCCTGGGAGGTGTCGGATCTTATGCCGCTGAACAGCTTTGCCGCGCCGGCATTGGAAAACTGACCATTGTTGATGGTGATACCGTGCACCAAAGCAACCGCAACAGGCAATTAGCAGCTTTAGTAAGTACTGAAGGAAAACCAAAAACTGAAGTGATCGCAAATAGACTCAGGGATATTAATCCGGAAATTGAACTCAATATAATCAATCAATATTTGAAAGACGATAGTCTTATTGAATTGATGCATCAACCCTACGATTTTGTTGTTGATGCCATCGATACCCTGTCACCAAAGGTAAAGCTGTTGTCTTACGGCAATAAGTTCGGGCAAAGGGTTGTGAGTTCGATGGGCGCCGGAGGAAAATTCGATCCGTCTCAGATTCAGGTGGTCGATATTTCCGAAACCAAAAACTGCCGGCTTGCTTATTATATCAGGAAAAAACTGCATACAATGGATGTCTGGACCGGGATTACAACAGTTTATTCGCCCGAAGTAGTTTCACGTGCGGCAGTGCAATTGGAATCGGGCGAATTCAATAAAAAATCGTCTGTCGGTACGATTTCATATATGCCGGCTATTTTTGGATGTATCTGCGCTTCGGTGGTGATCAGGGGTATAATAGAATAGGTTGAATAACAAGCTTTTAAAAGACCAAAATTGTATTCATGAAAGGATTGATTGCAAAAACGACAAACACGGATCAATCGGTTTCAGAAATTTTACCACCGCAATCGAAAAAAACCACTTCCCAATGGCTTCATCATCGTGGTTCCATTTACAACCTCTTCACCAATTGCATTAACCTGACTGATAATAAATGGTGATCCGGAAATTTGTTTCAACGAATTCACATCTGCAGGTTTTCCATTTGTCTCCCGGATCTGAACAATAATTGCCTTCTCGTCTTCCATCACTTTTGCATGAATCAGCATTACATTTTCTGGCCAACCTGTGATCAATGATTTTTCCCAGACAGGCTCTCCCTTCCCTCCTCCGGGTAAAATGCGGGTCAGAAATGGAACACGGGCCCCCCAGCCAAACCGGCTCGCTTCTTCATTCGATACATCGCTTCCCGAAGTCAGGTAATAGGACCATTCGTGCCCGCCTTTCTGGTCAGGATTAAAGTTTGTTACCCAATAGTTATTCATCGGCCATGAAAACATATGCGTCGTTTCGGGCAATGCTCCGGCTTTGAACCGTCCTGTATTGATACCTCCGAACTGCATCAGCGGAATCTCCTGACTTCCCATAATGATCTGCGATTCGTTGTTGCGCAACACCGAAAAATGCTGTACTGTATTCCAGTCATTGGATGAGCCCGGAATCTGATCCTTTCCTGCCTCCACAATCCCACCTTGCACATCAAAATAGAGTTTACCGTTTTCAAGTTGAAAAGGGAAAGCAATATAAATTCCTTCCGGATCGACAATCGGTTTTTTTACGATCGAATAGATCAGATCAACACGTTTACAGGTATTAAACAAACGGAATTCCATTTCAACATCATATCCTTCATAGGATGCGGCTGTATTTCCTTTGAGATGAATCGAATTCCAGACCGGACCTTCTGAATAGCTTTCGAAACGGGCAGAATCAAAAGGAAACCGTTTGAAATCGTCCAGACGTTTTTGCTCCATCTGATAACGATTGCCCAGTCTTTCGTAAATAAATTCACCCATTGCATATTTTGCTTCATGATCGACCAGCTCTTTGTTCAAGTCTTTGTCGAACCAAGAGGTTACCACAGCCTTTTGCGGATCAACGAGAATGGAATACCATTTATTTTCCATTTTAGTATTCAGCGTTTTACTGTTTTGTTCAAGCATACCCTCCATAGGTTCGATCTGAAGTTTTTTGTACCCAAAAGCCGGGATATCTCTCACCCAGACAGACCAGTAGGTTCCATCTGAACGATGGCTCAATGCCTGTGAACTATACTCAATTCCGGCCTGATCGGTTATTTTTGGATGCGTATTTCTGGGCACCAGCTGATGATCTATAAAAACCGTTACCAATCCTTCGCGGTTCCAATTGAGTGTATTGAAAACAACAAGCGTTGGTCTGGCTTCGTTCGTTATGTGACTCTGGAGCAGTCCCATGGTTTCTTCACCTACCATTTTAGCCCGCCGGTACGATTCCCATGCATACGATTCCTTGATGGCGCGTTGTTCCATGGTTTGTTCGTGATATGGCTCGCGCACACTTTCCGAATAACCTGTGGTATGCTCTGTATAAAATAACAAGGCATTGTTTACCAGATCAATCCGTTCTTCAATGTTTTCGGGTAATGATGAGCCTTGCAATTCGGCCATCGCCAGGCCTGCCGAATTGGCTGTAATATCGGATTGTGCTTTGCGGACAGCTGCCACTTCTCTCGCCGAAGCGCCAAAACCATCCGTCCACCAGTCGGGCCAGGCACCGCGATATATGGGGAAAGAGGATGCATATTCCGACTCCATTTCTTCAAAAAAGGCAGAGGCAGTCGAAGTTTTCAATTTGGGCCATTCATACATGGTATTCCACGCACGAATGACATCCGAAGCCTTAGTCGATGGAGGCGAATTATCGGTCAGATAACCTGAGTGTTGTATTGAAATCACATCATATTCATAACCTTTGTCTCCCAACGTAATCAGATAATTCAGTAGTTTGGTTTCGAAATTTGCGATATCGCCTTTATCGATTTCAAAAACGGTGTTACCGGTCATATAATGTTCGGCACGATAAGCCAGCATCCGGTTACCCGAAGGTGATTCCCACCAGAAAAGCGTAGGTTTTTCAAAACAAATCAACGCCCGGTGACCGTGTGTTCCCATATTCAGGTATTTCACACCCAGATCATGGTAAAAATCGTTCATACACCAGGCGATGCCGTTCACATCATTTTGCATGGCCATCAAGGGCTTCAATCCATTCTCACTGAATCGTTTCAGTGGTTGCAGTGATGCTGCCAGGACCTGCTCTTCAGGCAATTCATCGAAATTGAAATACATGGCGGCGATTTCGATGCGTCCTTCATTTACCCGTTTCTTAAAACGTTCAATCTGTCCGGCAGGACGGCATTTCAGAAATTCATCCACTGCCCAGGAGGCTTCGCATGTCCAGCGGAACTTAGCCTCATCGGGATAATTGTCGGTTGCATCACAATAATCGAGTGCATAATCGATGTAACGCAGATGCTCGGCCAGTATTTCAGTTTGTGAGCGTGTATAGCCTATATCCGTGTGCGAGTGCTGAACAAAATTAACCTGCCATTTGCGCACAGGAAACTGTTCCAGCTGCACTTCCTGAGAAAAACTCCCGGCTTCAAGCCTGCAATTTACAATCGTCTTTTGTTGTACTTCAGGCAGTCCGAGACGCAGGTAATTGGCTCCAAATTTCAATTCCAGCTGTTTGACGAGCTTACCATTGAGATACACACTGGCTTTTTGCGGAAGACCAAAATACAATATGTTTCCTGAAGCCAGCTGCATATTCTGTCCGTTTTCGTTAAAGATCGCGGGAAACGGGCGCACTGTCAATCCGGAGATTACAGGCATCTGGAATGTCATATACCATGAAGTTTTCTTATCAGACCCTCCGGTCATCTGAAGCCTGACAGGTTTGCCTTTTTCAATTTTGTCAGAAGGAATCCGGAGAAACATGAATCCGAAATTATCGCCATGCTGGTCCTCCATATCCGAATGAAAAAAGAGTTCGATTCCGTCTGAAGATTGAATTTTCCATTCTTTTCTGCCATCTGTAAAAAAGGATATTTTCTGATTGTCATTCACAGTCAGCGTCATGCCAGCTAATCCGGGACTAGATCCAATTCCTGCCAGCCACATGAATGTGACATATTTTTCAGTTACATTTTCCGGAACTTTTTCGGTTTGCCATTCCATCGCGTATTTTCCATCGGTCGCCCGGATGATCAGCGCATTTTCTATCCCTGAGATGGACGAATGGTATAAAAAGTCATCACCCGAAATTTTATTCCCGAAACCATTCACCAGAAAATCATCAGAGGTGATAAAACCCTGGCTGAATGCCGATATTGGCAGCACAAAGACAAGCGCTATAAGTGAATAAACGATTCGTTTCATTAGATAAATTTTAGATACTATTTGCCACCCGACTCACTTCAAAAAATGATACAATATGCTAAATTAATGTTTTTGACGAAGTGGTGTGACTGACCCACAGGATGGCGCGGATTTCATTAACCACTTGATAAGGATTCGCACGCTAACAGGAGAGAAATTTAACTTAATCACGCGAAGCAATTCGCGTGGTAACGGGGTGTATCTTTTGTTGACACGAACTACAAAAACAAATAACTACTGAGCGAAGTGATCTACCTAAGATAAATCTGCACATAGGGCACATAAGCAACAGCACAGGTTATATGCAGATAGGTCGAATGGATCGATTTTCAAGGGTAGAAAAAATTATCTAATATTTATTCTTTGGCTTTTTTATGAATTAAGCCCTGATTCTTCGTTAAAATCTCCATCAATAGTGCTGCTGTTAAGGACATTTTTGCCTCGTCTGAGAACTAAATTCTTCAAAAAACCACTCAAAAATAAAATCTGGACAGTTTCTAAAAGCGATAACCAAAATACAGAAAATAACTATAAGTAGCAGATCTCAGATTATTGTAGTCTTCAATTCCATTTCCTTTTACATATCGTATTTCGCAGGAATATTTTTTGAATTTTAAACCAGCTCCAATATCATAACCAAGTTCAAAAATCCTTATGTCTTGTAAAGCCTTGTCTTCAGTTACAAGAAACGTATCATAAAATGTAGATTCTTTTCTTAAATAATTTGTCATTGCAAAAGCGAAACCATATGATGGACCAGCATTTACATAGATATGAAACTTCCCGACAGGATATTTATACCTGAACATATTCTTCATTTTAAGATAAGAGAAACCTAAAATGGTATAATATTCAAAATACTTGTTTTCATTATAATACTCCTCATATTTACCTGATACACTATAAGAAGAGTAAATAAGTTCGTTGCAAACTGATAACTTTTGTTGGTTTCGGGGAAGAATTACATCGAAGAACAGACCAGTAGTGAAATTTACTGACCGATCGTAAGAGGGATATGTAAGATACGCTGGTGACTCGCCGTTGAATTGTAAGTTAGTAAATGATAATCCGGCAATTACACCCATTTCGAGTGAAGTTTTTTCAGTTGACTTTTTAAAATTTATTGATTGATTGGTGCAGGTATAATAAGATGAAAATAATTTTTCAAGGCTCTTTTTATCATATTTTACACCCTTAAGTTTGGATTTAATTACATCACAATCTTGAAACAAAATTATCAGCTGACCGATAAATTTATTATTCTCGGCCACCACTTTCACTCCTTCATTTCCCTTTTGAAACAAAAAATACCGTTTGTAAACCAGTAATTCATAAGTTGAACCATCCTTATAATAAAACTGTTCCTTCCCTTTCGGGGTAAAATAATAATACAACCCTTTATCACCTTGTATCATAGTTTGCAGGAAAGTGGTGTCCGTCACGATATTCAAATCCGGATTGTTATCCAGACTATATGTAACAAACTGACTCATCTCTACATCAACAATGGCACTTTTATACACTTCATCCTTTACACCAAATCCACGAATGGTCGTAGGGGAATAACCAATAATTTGCGCATCAAATGTAGTTTTGAAATATATTTCCTTTGGATTCACTTTCCAGTTGCGATAATCAACATATCCTTTTACCGTATCATCTTTGAGCGAAAGAATGTATCCGGGTAAATAATTCTCCTGACTGATAACTCTCTGGTTTACAAATATTACAAGAATTAAAAAAACGACTCTGCTGATTAGATTGGTGCATTTCATGGTTCTGATTGATGATTGATTTAATACAGATTTTGTTTCGGCTTTGTAAACTGAATTTTGCAAAAAAATTGTCGTGCCGTGCTCAAATATAAGAAAAACAAGGATTCGGAAGAAAAAATAGATTAAACGAATTCCAGAGATAACTCCACTCAACAATGAACATTACAAAGATCTTTTGGCCGGATTGAAAATCAAATTGTTTTCCCCCAAGTCACTTGCCATTGCAAATCGGTTTTGACTTCAATTTTGTCAAAATACCAGTGTACCGTAATTCTATAATTACGAGATTTTTTTGATTTATTTAAACTCACATATTCTTTACCTTTGACTCAGGTTATTATTTATCATTCACTTACAAAATATTTAGTAAAATGAAATTAAAGCCCTGCCTCATGCTGATTATTGCGATATTCATTTCGATGCATTCCTTTGCACAGGAAACCTACAGCAAAGTTTTTTATCATCAGACGGATGGAATTCAGGTTACAGCTTTATCACAATCCGCTGACAGTAATTATGTTATGGTTGGATGGGATTATATGAAAGGGCTTATTGTGAAATTTGATAAGCAAGGTGATTTCATATGGTCAAAAAAAATGATCGGTGGTACAATTTACCAGCAGTTTACCGATATTTTACCGACACCGGATTCGGGAAGCATTGTTTGTGGCAGCGATGATGGCGAGCTCATACTGATGAAATTCGACAGGAACGGTATGGTAGAATGGGCAAGAAACACCGTCTGGGACGCAAATCTCACCATGAAATCTATCTGTCCTCTGAACGGAGGTGGATTCGCAATTGCCGGTTATTCAAACAGCATTTCTGAACCTGATAACAAGGTTTTCGTTGCCCTTTTTGATCCGGGAGGCAATCAGGTATGGGCGTATTATTATCATTCGGATATATCAAATGACAAAGCCGGAGCGCTGGTGCAGCTTCCCGACCATACTTTGCTCGTATCAGGCAGTGCAGGAACCAACAGCTTTTTTTTATTGAATCTTCTAACGGATGGTTCGGTTAACTGGACCAAAGAACTGGCCTCGACTTATACCGAATCCTATGATTTGATACTTAAAGATGAAGGAATTTATGCAGCATTTGCCTATGAATATGGAATCGGAATAGCCAAAATGAATTTTGCAGGAAACCTGCAATGGCTCAAAAAGTTAAATTTGGGTCATAGTGATATGTATATCGATCTGAATCCTCAAATTATTTCTGCCATAGATGGAGGAATTGTATTAATTGATTCAGATTTTGGTTCCGGGTCCATGGTAAAAATTGAAGAAAATGGTTCCTTATCTTGGGCTAGTAACTTGTTTCTGGATGCTGCTGACATTGAACAAGTTGGCAGTAACGGATATCTGGCCGTTGGGAATGGCCCCTTGTTCGGTGTAAAAAAAGACTTTATCGACTGGCCTCAGATCGGATTGATCCGTACAGATTTGTCAGGTCATGGAGGAGAATGTCAATATCAAATGGAGGTTATGAACCTATTTATCAACCTTGATTTTACCGAAGGAAATTTCACAGCGGAAACTGCCGGAAATGTAAGCAATTATATTCCCGAAATAGTCGATCTCCCATTGCTTCAGCAAGAAGGATGCGTTGCCATGATTGGGGCTATCAACGAAAACGAGAACCCACTTCCATTAAAACTACTTCCAAACCCTGCGAACGAATCATTCAAAATAGAAATTGAAATACAAAATCTCGATGGTTTCAATCAACTTGAAATCAGAGATTTATCAGGTAGATTGGTATTTCAAACAAATGATCAGAATTGTCTGAAAGAAGGCATCAATACAAGTCAATTTCTTCCGGGAGTTTATCAGGTCGTTCTGCTGACGAATAACGACATATTCACCGCCAGATTGATGATTGCAAGATAAAATTCTGTTTGGATTATTGTTTAAACAGCGTAATCGTTGCCGACTGATCACCCACAGCGGTCAGAGTAAGTGTTCCTGAAACATCGCCCAGAATATTTACTGCCCCTGAAAATTTTGCAACAACCGGAACTGCGCCCGATCCAATATTGAAGGAGGTTGTGCCGGTTCCGCTGAAACTGCTATTGCTTCCGCTCAGACTGAACTGAAACACTTTTGCATCGTGGTCCGATCCGTTGATAAAGCAATTATCTCCCGAAATCAGAGCAACCTTGCAATCTGAAGGCATGATCATCGTTCCTGAACTCCCGTTCCAGTAGATCGTTGGTACATTGACAAAAGTGATCAATCCAACACAAGGCCCTGTGATTACCTCAAAAGCCATTGTGTTTGCATTGCCCTTGTATTCCGTCTGCCCCTCAATCATATCCAGCATGGTCACCACTATCGTAGGATCAACCAGTCGTTCGCCATCAGCAGCAGAAGCCAGTTTGACAGCTTTCAATGCTTCGGAAGTTGTAACTCCCTGCGAATCTATTACATCCTGAATAATCCCCAGCGCACATGGTGCAGCAAAGGAAGTTCCTGAAGCTGCATCCGGATTATCGAGTACCACCACATCCGGATCGTTTGGTGCATAATTGCCTCCCATCGTGCCTGTTGAGTCGGCTTTGTTGGAAACCAAAAGGATATTTTCTTCGAGAATCTGCGCATTCATCGGATCAACACGCAGTTGCGCCAGCATATCGGTGATGGGCATATTGCCGTTTCCGGAAGCCACAGAAACGATCAACCGGCTCCGGTAGCTGTTGTCGAGTCCGCCGATAATATGCAAAAGGTCGCGCATGAAATAATACCAGGTGCGTTCATAAAAACTACGGTCATTGGCCGTATGACTTGGCCAGCTGCCATCATTCAGTCCGCCCGAAGCTGAAATATTGATCAGAATGCTTCCGTTGGGCTTGCTCTGAATATCCTGAATCATGCCATGAAGGATATAATCTTCAACAACATCACCAGATAGATTGATGATTCCGTCGCAAGTCTCGAATGCGCCTCCGCATTCTTCCAGATTTTTAATCACTTTTTGGGCATGACTTTCTCCCTCAGGCACACCCGATCCACAGCCATCCAGCACCATGGCGCTCAGATGGACAACCACTTTCGGGCATGCATAATCGACCTCAGCATTTGCCTGTAAGTCGTTGATTACGTTTCCGGTAATGCTCGCCGAAGATTCAATAAGATAATAACCAAGGGAAGGAATTTTGCTACGGACCGTCCCTCCCACTTCCGTGATCATGGTCTCTGCATCGGTTTCGGCCACGGACGGATCAAAAAATGCGGTGATAAATCCGGGATAAGCCTCAATTTTCACAAGACCAAAATTTTCAGCAAAACTCACAAAAGCCGGTTCAGGATAATCGCCTTCATATACGATGGCATTGGTCATCAGATTCGTTTCAGTTTCAGGTTCATCATTCCCATCTTTCCGGCAGGCCAGAACAAGCAAAAAAGAGACACAAACCAAAACTAACATACGTGTTTTCATGGTGCAAAATATTTCTGTTAAAGGTAAAATAAATCAGGGTTTGTGATAACGGAGAATTTGTGAAAATGAAAATAATAATGGATTTTGTGGCCACCATCGACAACTTGCTATCAATGTAATACGCGGGCTACTTTTCGGGAGATTATTGATCCTTAGGTGTGAGAGAGGAAGGTGTTTAAAATTTCAATTACAATACCATGAAAAACTAACAATTAGTTGATTTACAAACAGCCAAGAGTCTGCTATTAACAATGTCGTTGTCGCAAACTTTGGAGACGGGTGACATGCGGTCCACTTTACTGTTAAGCACAGATGCCGTTTCTTCAGGTTGTAAACTTTGATGTCAATACTGCAACCCCAGTTGAAATAGTGTTTTTGTTACCAAAAGGCCTTTTCTATAAATCGTCTGATACTTTCGAATGTAATGGGATTGTAAATGTAAAAACGCTCCCTTTGGCCAGTGCACTCTCTACCCAGATATTGCCACCATGTTTCTCAACAAATTTTTTACAAAGCAATAAACCCAAACCAGTACCTTTTTCGTTGGCAGTTCCTTTTTGTGTTTGCATTTGCGTATTATCAAAAATGTTGGGTAATATTTCAGGCGATACTCCAACCCCATCGTCAGAAACTGAAATTATAAGCTCAGAATAATTTTGCTCTGAATGGATATTAATGTTACCTCCTATGTTTGTGAATTTTATCGCATTCGAAATCAGGTTGCGCAAAATAGTATCTAACATATTGACATCCGCAAAAACCATAACACTTTCTGATATAGCAAGATTAATGGCTATATTTTTATTAACGGCGTTTGGTTTTAACATTTCAACCACCTTATCGCAACTGTATTTCAAATTGAATTCGTATGGCTCAAATGGTAATTTGCCCGATTTTGAATGTGCCCACAAGAGAATGTCTTCCAATAGATTATAGGCAAAATTTGCTGAATTACTAACTATTGTTAACTGCCTTTCAATTTCATTGATATCCATTGAATGAAGATTACTTAATAATATATCCAGAAAACCAAGTATCGAACTGAAAGGACTTTTTAAATCGTGCGCAAGAATAGATATAAAAAAATCTTTGTCTGCATTTAATCGTTGAAGTTCGGCATTTTTAAATATTATATCTTTTTCGGTTTGCTTACGCAAGGTAATATCATCTAAGGTTCCAGTCCATATAATATCCTGATTTTCAAGCACACGGGGAATTGATTTAAAAATAATCCAAATTACCTTGTCATTAATTAAGAAGCGGCCTTCCCACAAAAATGGAGTTATGTGCAAATTCGATTCTACATTTAACCTGGCAAATTCTGCCTTATCATCTTCGAAAATTAAGTCATGAATAATACCAGGATTCTTTTCATAAACAATCCTGTCCAAATGCAGTATTTCAAAGAAACGGTCATTTGCATACTCAACAACATAAGGAACCTCCATGGAAGTCAACCACTTGACTTCTTTTAATGCTAAATCACGAAAAACTCGAGTTCGATATATACCGGAAGGCAATGAATTCGCCAAATCAGCGTATAGCTCATTGCCTAAACTCAATACATTTATAACTTTATTTTGAATGTCTTCAGCATTATTTAGCTCTTGAATTTCATTAACAGATCGGTTTACATCATATAAAAGCTGATTTTGAGTTTTTTCCTGATTACACATTATCAATGGTTTTAAAACATTTTATGTAGTTACATTACATCTCGTTAAAGGTTTGCTAAATTAATTGAAAATACAATTACTTATGAATACCAGCGAAGACCGGCTTTATAGGAATATTGCCAACGTTTGAAGCTACCCGCAGGCGTCGATTCAGCAGCACTTCACATTTGGCCAGGCACAAAGATTGACAGCAGCAACCAATTCAACGTACCAAACATCATTTAATATCTTTCCGATTTCAATATCTGCTTCGGTTTTCTTTCTGGATAATTCACCAGGCAAATTAATTAGTGTCAGTCTATAAAGTCCGCTCTCATCGTTATGCTTGAGCCAAAAATGCTCATTTACCAAAAGTAAACTCCGCTTTTTGGCTCTTCGCATGCCTCGACAGTGAACTTTCTATCCAAGACACTGAGTTTATGGACAGACACTAATTAGCTTGTCTATAATGTCCGATTTCTTCGTTATTCCCGATCTTCAAATCAGTCATGTACCTCAGTACACTCATGATTTTCAGCTCATCGAAACCTCGAACCCGAACATTCTGAATCAAACTCCCGACTTTATTTACAGACAATTAATTACCGAATTGTCACATTGCCGAATTGTCACATTGTCACATTGTCACATTGTCAAATTCCACATCCACCATTTTATTCAGCACATCGCATCCATTCTCAAACATCCGGTTGAAATTGTCTTTTTCTTTGTAGTTGAAATGGTATAATTCGTTCGGATCGGTTTTCTGGAAAAGTGAAAAAGCTTCAAGTAAGGCCTGTTCCGGCGTTTCGGGGCCTTTTACATCAAGTGTATTCAACAGGTTTACCAACTGATCAAAACCTGTATGTTGTATTGGGCTTTCCATCTGTTTTTCAACTGTCTGGATATTGCGCAGAGTATTTGTATAACTTCCACCAACTTCCCAGGGCATCGTGGAAGGTAGAACAAGATTGGCTTTCCGGGCCGTTTCGGTCATAGTGAAATCCTGAACCACCACAAAATCAATCCGTTCGAACCATTTCTTTACATCAGCCGGATCAATAGCGCAGCCAACCGGGTCTTCACCAAAGATAAACACATTGCGAATCCTGTTGCTGCTGATATGCTTATACACGCTGTTGATAGTGAAAGGCAGGTCATCAACGCCCCATTTCGCTTTCATATTTTTCTGTATCTCTTCATCCAGAACACTTATAGCGCCTACACCAATTTTATGACAAACACCCATATCGAAAATGCCATGCGCGTTGTTTTTCTCCTTGAGAGCGATGATACCATTTGCTGTTTTGCCCAATTTACCGGTGATCATCGCCAATTGATGAATGGAGACACTCGCATTGGCCGAAACATCTTTTTCGCTGAACAACATGATCGCGTTCATCTCTTCGTTGTATTCCACGGCAAATGCGGCAACGGTAGTTTCATCGGTACCTGCCCACTGCAATAACTGAGCAAAATCGAGCTTCAGTATTTCCTGCGAATATTTGTCAAATCCTTCGGTGCGATCGCTGATAAACAAAGCATTATGTAAAGTATTCTTTAACAGATAATGGTTCACAGCCTGCACAAAATAGAAATAATTCGTGAACCGGATCACACGGTCAGCCTTTGCACTGAATGCAGCGGAATCCTGGGTTGTCAGGTGAATTATTTCAATATTTTTTTTATGTTTTGTGTTGAATATCAAATGATTCAATACAGGATGATCGTAATGAAACTCACCACCCATGATATAAATTCTGGATGCGGATTGCAAATCCTCAAAAGTAGCATTCGCTTTGGAATTGTGAAAATAACCATCCCCGCGTCCCATATAATGGAAACTGCTCACATTGTTTGTCTTGGCACCGGCGCGGGCCAGTTTCTGGATCAGGTACAATTCTTCATTGGTCAGGCGCGCTCCGCCAAAGAAAGCGTTCGTATCAGGCTCAACTGAACGTATCTTATCCGCAATCAATGCATAAGCGGCTTCAAATGATACAGGCTTGAATTCGCCATTTTCTTTTAGCATCGGTGTTTTGATCCTGCTGGCAACATTCAGCCATTTGTAACCGAACAAGGCACTCCGGTTGATATAATCAAACGTATTGACATTTCCAATGCGCGATTCAGCCTTATAAAACAAGCCTTTGTGATGTAACAGATTGATTTCGAAACCTTCGGAACCGAACGGATCAATGGTTTCGATGGTTTCCAGTTTCAGAGGCCCGGGTTTGAAACTGAAGTTTTCAGTAATCGCAGCTGTCGGACAGGTGGTGATACACATGCCGCAACTTTCGCAACTTGTTTCATGCAATGGCAAACCCATCGCCGGCGAAACATAACTTTTGAATCCACGGTTTACCAAACCCAGGGCGCTTGCCCCAACAACCTCGGCACAAATACGGATGCAGCGCGAACAAAGGATACATTTATTATTATCAATTTCGATAAACGGATGTCTGAAATCGATGTCAAACTCGCCAAACTCACCTGCAAACGCTTTTTGCTCTGCATTGTAAGCAGTTGAATGTTTCTTCAAGTCACACGTATAATATTCGGTACAACCGCACTCGAGACAACGCTGCGCTTCTTCGTGCGCAACGATTGCATTGGCATAACCCAATTCCACTTCCGTGAAATTATTCCGTTTTTCAGGGTCGAGCACCGGCATTTCATGCCGTGATTGGTGAGTGTATTTGTGTTTGTAATCGGTTGAAATCTGCGTTTTGAAATTGTCGCGTTTACTAAGAAATTCTTTTGCAGGAAGCGAAAGCAGCTCACCATTCAGATACTGATGGCATGAGCGTGCGGCAATTTTTGCCTGGGCAATGGCTTCGATGATGGTGGCAGGACCGGTAACACCATCACCAGCGGCAAATACGGATGGAATACCCGTTTGTAAGGTCAATTTATCGGCTTCAATATCGCCCCATCGTGTGACTGCAAGTTTTCCATTTTCAGCAAAGGCATTGATGTTTTCAATAAAATTCACATCCGTTTTTTGCCCGATAGCAGCCAGGACAAAATCCGCTTTCAATTCAAAATCGGAGTCAGCAAGCGGCACAGGGCGCCTTCTTCCTGAAGCATCCGGTTCGCCCAGCGTCATGCGGCTGAGGGTAAGCGATTTCAGTCGTCCGTTTTCGTCCTTGTTAATCTGGTTCGGATTGGTAAGAAACAAATATTCAACCCCTTCCAGTTTCGATTCGTGAATTTCAATCGGATTGGCCGGCATTTCCTTTTCGGTCCGCCGATACACAACATATACTTTTTCGGCTTTACAGCGAATTGAAGTACGGCAGCAATCCATGGCTGTATTTCCGCCTCCGACCACCACGACTGTCTTCCCACTGAAGTCATAGCGCTGACCGGTCATTTCCATATTTTTCAGGAAATCAATCCCCGAAAACACATTTTCGGCATCATCACCCGGACAACCCACTGAGGTACCCTTTTGAGAACCAATCGTGAGTACTGTGGCATCAAAATCATTCTTTACCGATTCATAACTCAGGTTATCACCAAGTTTTTGGTTGTAATGAATTTTCACGCCCAGATCGGTAATATTTTTCACTTCCTTGTCGAGGAGGTCGTTTGGAAGACGGTATTCAGGAATACCATATCTGAGCCATCCGCCCGGTTTGGGAGCGTTTTCGAAAATCTCAACATGATGCCCTTCCAACCGAAGAAACCAGGCCGTTGACAAACCGCCGGGTCCTGCGCCGATCACAGCTATTTTTTTACCAGTTTCGGGCTTAATTAAGGGGACAAATTGCGCATCAGAAGCGAGATCGGCATCCGCAGCAAATCGTTTCAGATAATCAATTCCTACTGCAGCGCCTTCATCCAGAAGGTTACGCCGGCATGAAGCTTCGCATGGGCGCACGCATACACGACCGCAAATGGCTGGCAAAGGATTTGTCTCCTTGATCAGTGCAACGGCATCTGAATAACGTCCTTTGTCGATAAGTGAAATATATCCCTGCACATCAACACCCGCAGGGCAGGTTTGTTTACAAGGCGCCATGCAATCGGCATAATGGTTACTCAATAACAGGTCCAGCGCGGTTTTACGTGATTTCCTCAAATCGTCACTTTCAGTAATAATCTCCATCCCGGCTGTTATTTTTGTTGAACAGGATGGTTGATGACCGCGCATACCAGCAACTTCCACCACGCATACATAACAGGAAGAATAGGGTTCAATACGTGGATCGTGGCAAAGTGTTGGAATATTGTAACCATAGCGTGTGGCACATTCGTAAATGGTTTCCCCCAAAATGCCATCGACTGTTTTGCCGTTTAACTGTATCTTTATTTTTTCGCTCATTTTTTGTCTTTTTTTCAAATCAATTCTTGCATTTTGCTATTTGCTATTTGAATTTTGAATTTACCTTGCCCCCCGATCCCCGAAAACGGGGGAGCAACTCAAAAATCCCCCTCCTATCTGGTCTTCCGACTTCTAGCTTCCAACTTCCTTACTCCACCAGCACGGCATCGAACTTACAAACCGTGAAACATTCGCCGCATTTGATACACTTATCCTGATGTATGGAATGGGTGGTTTTGCGACCTCCCTCGATAGCGGATGACGGGCATTTTTTTCCGCAAACTGTACATCCGGTACATTTTTCAGGATCGATCGTATAAGTTAACAAGGGTTTACAAACCTTTGCCGGACATTTTTTATGGAAAATATGGGCTTCGTACTCATGTCTGAAATATTTAAGCGTTGTAAGTACAGGATTTGGCGCTGTTTGTCCGAGACCGCAGAGTGAATTATTTTTAATCTGATCGGCAAGTGTTTCAAGTTTACCAATATCGTCTGGTTCGCCTTTTCCTTCGGTGATACGCTCCAGTATTTCGAGCATGCGTTTGGTTCCAATGCGGCAGAAAGTACATTTTCCGCAGGATTCATCCTGGGTGAAATGCAGGAAGAATTTGGCAAGATCGATCATACAGGTGGTTTCGTCCATCACTACCATACCTCCAGATCCCATGATGGCACCTGTTGCGTTTACCGAATCATAATCGACAATCGTATGACCAAGTTCGGCTGGTATGCAACCACCCGACGGACCACCCAACTGAACTGCTTTGAACTTCTTGTCATTCTGGATTCCGCCACCCAGCTTGTAGATGATATCGTTGATGGTAATTCCCATCGGAACCTCTACCAATCCGCTATGTTTGATTTTTCCGGTTAACGCGAATACCTTGGTTCCCTTGCTTTTGGCGGTACCATAAGCGGCATAGGCTGCTGCACCATGATTGATAATCCATGGCACATTTCCCCAGGTTTCAACATTATTGATGTTGGTTGGTTTCTTCCATAAACCTGAAACAGCAGGGAAAGGCGGACGTTTTCGCGGCATACCGCGTTGTCCTTCGATGGAAGCAATCAAAGCAGTTTCTTCACCACAAACGAACGCACCAGCACCTTCTTTGACATAAATATCAAAGTTGAAATTTTCCTTACCCATCACATTTTGTCCGAGATATCCCTTGTTGTGGGCCTGCTTGATAGCGATATTCAATCGCTTGATGGCCAGAGGATATTCGGCCCGGCAGTAGATGATACCTGCCGAAGCACCGATTGCGTAACCGCCGATAATCATCCCTTCGAGCACGGCGTGGGGATCGCCTTCGAGTAACGACCTGTCCATAAATGCGCCAGGATCGCCTTCATCTGCATTACAGATAATATATTTCTGTTCATTAACATTCTGGTAAGCAAATTTCCATTTCATTCCGGTTGGAAATCCACCACCACCACGGCCGCGTAATCCCGAGTCGAGTATGGTCTGAATCACATCCATCTGCTTCATTTCGCTTTTCAGGATATGGCGTATGGCTTTATAGGCTTCACGATTTTCCGCTTCCTCAATCGACTCAGGATCTATATACCCGCAATTTCTCAAGGCAATTTTCACCTGACCATTGAAATAGGCATCTTCAGAAGCTTCACTGTAAGAAGAATGAACCGCCATACCGGCAACAATTGTATCAGTCGCAAAATGCTCTTCTATCACTGCAATCACCTTATCATCAGTCATATCACCATAAATCACTGATCCTGACTTATCCTGCACTTCAACAAGTGGCTCTTTGTAGCACATACCGATGCAACTCGTTTTGGC
This sequence comes from uncultured Bacteroidota bacterium, assembly GCA_903957365.1. GTDB lineage: Bacteria > Bacteroidota > Bacteroidia > Bacteroidales > F082 > CAJBPB01. The sequence goes on along the minus strand of CAJBPB010000378.1, from coordinate 24,313 downwards.
CAACTCGAAATCATATTTACCACTTTTTGACAAAGCAAGCAGCTTATCATACGTTTTGGCGGCACCGGCAGCAATTCCACAGCTTCCAAGTCCGACGATTATTTTGGGTTTTATGCTTGTTTCCATGGTTGCAGACTTAGTTTTCATTTTTCATTGTATCCTTTATCTCACGTATCACTTTCACGGCTGATTTGCCTGTGAGTTTACCAAAACTGCTATCACCAATCATCAGCACCGGAGCGAGTGAGCAACAACCGAGACAGGCGACCGATTCGAGTGTAAACATCCCGTCAGGCGTTGTTTCGCCATCTTTTACTTCGAGTTCATCCTGCACCGCATCGGTAATGGCATTGGCATTCTGCACATGACAAGCGGTACCATGACAAACTTTAATAATGACTTTTCCGACCGGATTCAATCTGAACTGGGCATAGAAAGTTGCAACACCGTAAATATCAGCGGTTTCAATACCCGTCTCTTTTGAGATCATATCGAAGGCCGGAGCCGGAATAAATCCGTAAAGATGCTGTGTGCCTTGTAACAGCGGAATCAAACTTCCACTTTTGTTACGGTATTTTGCAAACAAATGCTCAAGCTGGCTCAAATCGACCGGAGATTGTTCCTGCTTTATTTTTTCTGCCTGAATTCTATGGATACGCATGTCTTATATGTATTTCGGTGTTCACCTACAAGCAACTAAAGTAAAAAAATAGTCGATGAAACTGGACAGCAATTGCTTACTTCAGACAATTTATTTTAAATCTAAATAAAATGTAAGGCTAATGCATTGAATGTGTTGGACAAACCAGCATTTCAGATTGAATTTTACTACATTTATTTGATTTTTAAGTACTTTTGAAACCTGTATCCTCTAAGTAAATTACTGAATTGCATTCCAAGAATTGCTGATAATTCCAAAATACAGTTTGTAAAAAAAAAGTTAACCCCTCAGGCAACCTTTTTAAAAATCGGTGTTTAGCATGTATAATATGCAGCGGAAGAACGAAACTTTGGTTAATCGACTAAAAAAAGGCGAAAAAAAAGCGATGGAGGAGTTATATGATACATATTCACCGGTTTTACTGGGCATCTCGATGCGGTACTGCGATTGTCGTGAGGATGCTGAAGATTTGCTCCACGAATCATTGATTAAAATAATACGTGGCATCAAGGATTTTCAAGAAACATTTCAAGGCTCATTTGAAGCTTGGATGAAACGGATAACAGTAAATAATTGTCTGGGTGCATTGCGCAAAAAAATGGAACTGGTCAGACTGAATGGCAACGAAAACATCAAAGATGAAACCGAAAATGATGAAGATTATGAATTGCCAATCACTTCTGCCGAACCCCAATTTGTGATTGAAATGATCCAAACATTACCTGTAGGGTACCGGACTGTATTAAACCTGTATGTATTTGAAAAAATGTCACATAAAGAAATTGCATCCTCATTGAATATCAGCGAAAACACATCAAAATCACAATTATCAAAAGCAAGGTCAATGCTAAGAAAAAAAATGATTTCTGTTCGTAAATTACAGGAGAGTGTAAAATGATTGAAAGAGACAATATCGATAAGATTCTTCAGAATTCACTCAGATCCTATGCGCCCAAAACGGACGAACTGCACCGCAATCGTTTTTTGGAGGAAGCATACGGATTACCTGTCGCGCAGACAAACAACAACAGAAAGAAAAAATTCATCATTGGCGGTTTGCTTTTGATGGGTCTATTTGCCGGAATGATATTCATATTTAATCCAGGTCAGGAAGAGGTAAGCACAAAGCTGGAAGCAGGAACAGGAAATCTGGAAGTGAAATACACGAATACAGAAAAAGTTAGTCAGATAATTGGAAACAGCAATTTGACTTCGGACATACATACTGATCAAAAGATTGAAGTAAAAAATACAGGAAATAATGTTCCGGAAACTTCATACGGTTTCATTGATCAGAAAATGGTAATGAACGAAAATCCAATGCAAAGTGAAGCGGAAGTTAAAAATGAAGTTGAATTGCCCATCATTGAAGAAAGTGTTTCTCAGGAAACAGTCACCAATCTGGCAATTACTGATTCAGTCGTTCAGAAGGAAACCAGACAAACAGAAAAGGACATCCCCGAAAGAAAGCCCGCGAAAAACAAAAATCATCAGGCCATGTTCAATATCTATTATCGACCTGAGATGATTTACAATATCATCGAAAACGAAAAACTGATGCATGGTTTGGGTGCCGAATTTCAATACAAAATGTTTGACAACAAATATGTTCTTGGCACCGGACTGGGCGTATCGGTCAGTAATGGTTATTTTGAATATGCAATCAATTACAATGAATTTCTGGGAACCTATAAGAAACTTGATTCGATCAGCTTCAATTTCAACGAGCAGAATTTTGAGATGATACAAATAGTCCACACAACTGATTCAGAGGTTTTTGATACTGTCACCCAAACAGATTATGCCAAAGTTTACAGAAAGTTCGTTTATCTGCAGATTCCTTTTCTGATGGGTTATGATTTTATCAGAAAAGAAAATTACAGTCTCGGACTTAGATTTTCGCCTATTCTTTCCATTTTACTTACAAATGAAGCTGTTGATTTTCAATACGATGCCGGCCTTAATCAAATCGTTCAGATTAACCGCATCACACCTGAAAGGGTTCAGACAAACTGGCAGTTGACGGCAGGATTCAATTTCACACGATACACAAAAAGCAGGCTGTTTTTCGAGATAGAACCACGTGTTACCTACTATTTCAATTCAGTGTACCAGAAATCAGATTATACTGATCCGCCCTATGGTTTCGGCCTAAGGCTGGGTGTAGGAATACGATAATTCGTCGAGTTACAAATGAGTATAAAAATTTTTAAATCAAATCATTAAATAATTAAACCATGAAAAAACTACTATTCATTCTTTTCATGTTCGCAACGATGGTTACATCAGCACAAATGTATCAGATTACAGTGCAGGTGTCGGGCCATATAACGGACGAGCAAACAGGCGCCCCTGTTGTTAATCACGAAGTGTATATTTCACTTTTCAATCAAAGTGACAGTACTTCAGGCATCACAACGGTGCTCCTAACAGGACCATTGGGAAATTATGATTTCACAGGTACAATCGAAGGCGAACAGGGAACGCTGCAAATCAGCACCTCTAATTGTGATGGAAGTACCCAGGGAGAAATTGTCCCGGTCAGTGCAAATGCCCAGAATGTGTTTGTTTTCGATTTTGTTGTCTCCTGTCAACCAGGTGGTTGTCAGGCTGCATTTAGCTATTATGCCGTTGATTACCAAACTATTCAATTTATGGATGAGTCGATTGGCAGCAATCTTTCCTATATGTGGAGTTTTGGTGACGGCACTTATTCGAACGAAGCCTATCCACTGAAATATTATCAGCAGACAGGGGTTTATGAAGTTATGCTGGTTGTCAGCAGCAGCGATTCAGTCTGTACTTCTGTCGCCAGCAATCTTGTGATGGTAGGTGATTCCATCGTTGAAAATTGTTTAGCATCATTTATTTATGCATGTAGTCCAAACAGTTATGAAATCTCTTTCTTTGATACTTCCATCGGAAACCCGACTATGTGGACATGGATTTTTGAGGATGGTACCGTTTCAAACGAACAGAATCCTGTCCATACTTTTTATCAGCCGGGCGAATATGCAGTAAGCTTAACCATTCAGAATGCTGATTCCAGCTGTATTTCAAGCGTTACACAAATGGTTTATGTTGGTTCCACCGGAAACTGCATGGCTTCATTCTATTTTCAGCCCAATCCGAACAGTTATGAAATTTCATTTTTTGACACTTCTATCGGTAACCCGACCATGTGGACCTGGCATTTTGGGGATGATACATTCTCAAACGAACAAAACCCAATACATACCTACACCTACGCCGGTGAATTTGTAGTAAGTCTGACCATTCAAAATGCGGATTCAAGTTGCTATTCCACATTTACACAATTGGTAAGTGTTGGTGGTTCAACAGGTTGCTTTGCCTGGTTCCAGCCAGAGTTTGATCCAACCAACGGAAATAATGTGACATTTCATGATATGTCAATGGGAAATATTGAAAACTGGTTCTGGGATTTTGGTGACGGAACAAATTCTACGGAGGCATCGCCTGTTCATACCTATGCCGAAACTGGCATCTATTCGGTTTGTCTAACCATATCATCGTCTGACAGCTTATGTTATGATGTTGCCTGTCAAACCATTACGGTTGGAGAAGCCACTACCTGTCTCGCTCAGTTTACTTATTATCCTGATTCAACCGACAATCAAACAGGTATTCAGTTTGTCGATTTGTCTTACGGAAACCTGATAAGCTGGAGCTGGAGTTTCGGTGACGGAACAGGTTCAACAGAACAAAATCCGGTGCATGTTTTTTCTACAGACGGAGTTTATAACGTTTGTCTTACAGTTACAAGCGAAAACTGTCAAAGCAGCTGGTGCGAGCAGGTTACTGTTGGCGAAACCGATCCCGGATGCTTCAATTATTTCACTTATGTTAATGCTGGCAACAGCGTTCAGTTTGAAGGATTTCATTCATCCGATATCCCCGCTTCCTATCAGTGGGATTTTGGTGATGGTATCGCAGCACTTGGCAATCCTTTCACCCATACCTATCCAAATCCGGGTGTCTATTTTGTTACCCTTACCACCTGGGACGACAACCAATGTACAGCTACCTCCGGACAAAGTATTGTAGTAGGTGACAGTATGGCTTTCAACCAGGTTTACGGACAGGTTTTTGAAGGAAACTGGCCAATGAATACAGGATTTGTCATGATCTTTTCGATGGAATCAGATACCAATTATTTCCCCTATTTCAATCTCGCACCAGTCGATTCGATGGGGGTTTATGCATTCCCATTCGTGCCGAACGGATCATTTAATCTGTTCGCAATTCCATTAGACGGGAATGGTTATCTGCCAACCTATTACGAAAGCACCTTGTTTTGGGAAGAAGCCACACAGGTGATTCCGGGCGAAACCGAAAACCCCTATAATATCAGTCTTGTAAGCGCTTCCGCGCCCTTATATCCCGGAAACGGAACCATATCGGGACAGATAAACCAATCCGGAGTCAGGGCTGATTTTATCGGGCAAATCATCGTTTTCCTTATGAATGCTGACCATCAGCCACTTGGTTTTACTGAAGTGGCCTCTGACGGCAGTTTCCAGTTTACCGGACTTGCTTATGGAACGTATTTTATCAAACCTGAACTTGCAGGTGTCAATAGCGACTATATGCGGGTTGACATTACGGAAGGGCAAAATGTGATTACGTTAAATATGACATTCTCAGGCAACAGCTTCCTTGGCTCAATGGAGAATGAAACCACCTCAGTAGTTGGCAGTTTCTATCCTAATCCGGTGAACGAAATTGCCCATATTGAAATAAGCCTCGATAAACAAAACAGTTATACAGTTTTGATCTATGATCTTTCAGGAAGAATGATTTCAGAAACGAAATATGAAATTCCAGCAGGAAAATCCACAATTGAACTTCCTGTTTCTGAACTTGAATCCGGTGTTTACTTTGTGAAAATGATCATGAGCAACGGGACTTCATTGAGCAGAAAAATTATTAAAGAATAAGAAACTGTCAGAAGGACAATTTTCAGACAATTTCAAAGTCGGACAACACTATTTCCAAAGCCCTGCGCAGTACCTGCACAGGGCTTTTTTTATTTTACCTACATTTGATGAATATAAATATGTCGAAGAATCATTCATCACAAACTAATAACCATGGATTCCTGGCTCTTAAACCGTGATTCAGTTACAGAAGAAAACAAGAAATTTCTGGTTCGGCTGACCAGACAGAATCTCAAAGAAGTGGCTGCAATGGCAGATACAATACATGATCAGGTATTTTCCCGTATCGACTGCCTGCAATGCGCCAATTGCTGCAAGAGTATTCCACCCATTGTGAACCAGGCAGATCGCAGGAGAATCGCACATTATTTAAAGATTACCGAATCACTTTTTCACCAGAAATATTTAAAAAATGACGAAGATGGCGACACTGTCATTAATCAATCCCCCTGTCCTTTTTTGGAGACTGACAACAAATGCCGGATTTACGAAGTCAGACCCAAAGCCTGCCGCGAATACCCACATACCAACAACCGTGAATTTGTAAAGAATATCCGGTTACATATTCAAAACACCCATTATTGTCCTGGCGTTTTTCATATTATTGAGCAGTTGAAAACCCATTATAAATAATTCACAATAAAAAAGGCATGAAGTTCGAAATCTTAAAACCTCAAGACTATAAAAAAACCCATTGGAGCGGCGGAACAACAACCGAATTGTACATCTATCCAAAAAGTTCGAATCTTCAAAATCTGGATTTCCAATTCAGAATAAGTACTGCGACGGTTGAAACAGAATCGTCAACTTTTACAATTTTCCCCGGTGTAAGCCGGATCATTCTTCCATTACTTGGCGAAATGACATTGATTCATGACAATGAAAATCCGGTTTATCTGAAATCTTTCGCACAGGATTCATTCTCAGGAAGCAGCATCACAAAATGCTTTGGTAAAGTGACTGATTTTAACCTGATGACCAGAGGAAATGCAAAAGGAACAATTAAAATGATTGAATTACAGCCAGGCGAGCATCATACGGTCAGGACAAAAAACACAGTAATCTATTGTTTTTCAGGAGAAATTAAAATTGAAAACCAATATTTGAACACCCATGAAACCCTGGTGTTAAATTCAGTAATTGAACAACCCTATGATCTTGAAGCTATTTCTAAATCAATGCTGATTCAGGTTGAATTGAAATTTTAAGTTAAGAACCAACTTCGCTGCTAACTTCCAACTTTTACCCTCGCACCTGTTTTATTGCAGTCTGCATAGCGGTTTCCAATCGCTGATTCACGACTTCTTCTGTTCCGGTACCATCTACCTCAAAAAACACACTCTGCTTTTTGTAGTTCTCAATAACAGGACGAGTCTTTTTTTCATACTCTTCAAGGCGATGCAAAATCATCTCGGTACTTGTATCGTAGAGCCGTTTGCGGTCAGTCTTTGACCGGTCATTTAGACGTTTAATCGCTTCGAGCGTGGATAATTTCAGGTTGAGCATACAACTTACCCTCGAATTCAAACGGCGTAACAGGCCATCTAAAATATACGCCTGCACAATGGTGCGTGGAAAACCTTTGAAAACAAAACCCGCCGCATTTGGATTACGTTCGATCTTGTGTTCAATAACACGGATAGCAAGTTCATCTGGAACAATTTCTCCACGGTCCATATATGGTTTTGCAATGCGACCGATTTCAGTGTCGGCAGCAATTTCCTTCCGGAGCAGTTTTCCTGTTGAAATATAAACAAGATTGTGTTTGCTTGCCAGAATCTCGCCCTGTGTTCCTTTGCCAGAACCCGGTTTACCCAGAAGCACCACATTGAAATAATCCTGTTTGTAATTATTGTCAATCGTTTCGCACAACATCTTGAAAATATCGTCCACCGTTCCAACTCCGTTGATAGGAAAATACTTTCCTTTTTCCTGATAGAAATTGATTACGGGCTTGGTTTTATCTTCATATTCCTGCATCCGGTATTTGATAACATCGATAGTATCATCTGAACGGCCACTTGATTGTGCCCTTTCGAGCAACCTACCTACCAACTCATCATGAGGCACTTCCAGACTTAGCATGCAGGTTAGTTTCGTATTCATCTTCAGCAGCAGGCCTTCTAGAATATATGCCTGCACAACCGTTCGCGGGAAACCGTCAAAAAGAATTCCCTGAGAAGTGAGATTCATCGTCACCTTTTTTTCGATAATCTGCACAATGATTTCATCGGGAACCAATCCACCCTTTTCAATGATCGATTTTGCCTCACTTCCCAAATCTGTCTGATTGGCAATTTCTTCCCGCAACATATCTCCTGTTGAGATATACGTGAGATTATATTTTTCGAGTAATAACTTCGACTGTGTACCTTTACCGGCACCAGGAGGTCCAAAAAGGGCGATGTTTAACATACGTTCTGGTATGGATAATTATTGAACAATTTTATAAATATCAGGCAGGTTTCGGGCATGCTCGTTGTAGTCGAGGCCATATCCGATGATAAAATCATTTGGAATTTCAAGACCGATATAATCGATGTGATAATCAAACTGAAAGGCATTGGGCTTAAATAACATGGTTGCTATTTTAACTTCTTTCGCTTCCAGTTTCATCATTTTCTCGATGGTGAACTTCATGGTCAATCCTGTATCGATGATATCTTCGACCATAACGATGTTACGATCATGAATGGAATGATCGAGACCGATGAGCTCGCGTACCACAGAGGTTGAGGATGTTCCTGCATAAGATGAAAGTTTCACAAAAGATATTTCACATTCAATCTCAATATTTTTAAAAAGCTCGGCGGCAAACATAAATGCGCCATTCAAAACCACTAAAAACAAAGGGTTTTTGCCGGCAAAATCGCGGTTAATATCATCAGCAACTTTACGGATTGATCTTTCTATCTGATCCTGAGGAATATATAATTCAAACTCTTTGTCATGCACCTTTATACGACTCATAATTATTTCTGGTTATACTCGTTCAACACGAAATGAACTACAAATATAGGGAATGAATAAACAAGTCAAACATAATGATTATTTTTGTCGAACTTTAGTTCGGAGCATGCAGCGCCAGGCAGACTGATTAAGTTTCATTTTACTATTGTCAAAACGGTTAATTATCAAATAACAGATCATAAAAACTAAAAAATAAGTATAGATGCAACCACTTGTAAGTATTATTATGGGAAGCACCTCCGATCTTGGTGTAATGGAACGTGCAGCAGCCTTTTTCAATGAAATGGAGATTCCATTTGAAATGCATGCCATCAGTGCCCACCGTACGCCTGAACTGGTAGAGGTTCATGCCAAAAATGCCAGGGACCGTGGTATTAAAGTTATTATCGCTGGTGCAGGAATGGCAGCACATTTACCTGGCGTAATTGCCTCGTTAACACCACTTCCGGTAATTGGTGTTCCAATAAAATCTGGTTTTGAGGGACTTGATGCGCTTCTGGCAATTGTTCAGATGCCTCCCGGAGTTCCCGTGGCAACTGTTGCCGTGAATGGTGCTCTGAATGCTGGTATTCTGGCCGCTCAAATGATTGCTACCGGCGACGAAGCAATGATGAAAAAAGTGATTGAATACAAAGAAAACCTTAAAATAAAAATCACAAAAGCCAGTGAGGAATTAAAAGAACTGAGGTTTAAGTTCAAAACGAATTAATTAGAATTTTTCCATAATTTCCGATTTCTTCGTTATGCTCGATCTTCAAATCAGTCATATACCTCAGTACACTCCTGATTTTCAGTTCATTGAAACCTCAAACCCGAACATTCTGAATCAAACTCCTGACTTTATAGACAAACACGAAATAGCAGGAGTAAAGCTTTGGTTTTGATAGTTTTAAAGTTTGGAAAAACTTTGAACCTGTTTCACTTTTTTACAACTTTCTGATCATCATCAGGCCATCGCGCAAAGGCAATAAAACCTGCTCAACGCGCGGATCTTCCGCAACCATTTTGTTGAATTCAATAATGGCGATCGTTTCAGCGTCTCTTGAACCGGCTTTTAAAACCTTTCCACTCCATAAAACATTGTCAACCAGAATGATGCCACCATGGCAAAGTTTACACATAACCTGTTCATAATAAACAGAATACCCATATTTATCAGCATCAATAAACACCAAATCAAAGGTTTCGCTGATCGTTGGAATAATCAGTTTCGCATCACCTATCAATAATTGGATCTTGTCTGCGAAACCCGATTTGTCAATAAAATAACGGATCAGATCCTCATATTCTTCGTCATATTCAATCGTAATCAGTTTTCCATCTTCAGCCAGACCATCAGCCAATGACAAAGCGGAGTAACCGGTAAAAGTACCAATCTCAAGAATTCGCTTTGGCTTAAGCATTTTGCTGACCATTTCAAGAAACTTTCCCTGAATATGACCTGACAGCATTCTGGGAAACCTTGTCCTGAGATTCGTTATCCGGGTCATTTCGATTAACAAATCTGAAGGTTTGGTCGAATGTTTCTCAAGATAATCTTCTAATGCGAATTCGTTCATCTCAGCCGCGATTCAAAATCAATGATGATGTAATCTAATGTGTCAGATTTAATCTCAACTTGTTCAATATCAAAAGTCAGGTCTTCGTCATTCACTTCCAGCAACATAGGACTCAATACAATATAACCGATTTCTTCGATTCCAATACTCTCACAAATCATTTCCGCTTTGGCCGTTTCACCCGGTTTTACCTTTGTAAAAAACAGAGATTGTTCACGATACAAAAAACTCTTTCTCTTATCGAGTAAAGAGGCTGTAACCCAGAAATTATCAACAAATGAAGCTGATCGGTTGGTAAACGAAAGGATGATCCGTGTGCTCTGATAGAATCGGTTGATATGATCCAACTTCAACAGATAGGGTTCAACGGATGGATCAGCAATTATAATTTTCTGCACAGGAGCCGAATCTTCAGGCAATACCTTTATGGCCTTTCCTTCCTTAGTAAACTCAACAACGACAGGCATTTCCTGCGCATTGATTTTGGCTGATCCGAAGGAAAAGAAAATCAATAATAGAAAGATGAACAGTTTGGTTTTCAATTTTTTTCAGTTACAGTAATTTCAGGTTAATTTCATTCAGATAGTCATGATTGTTAAAAAAGACCATTTCATTTTTTTTATTTATCACTTTCTTCACGACCCACATACAATAATGTTGAAAGCTGATCAGGATCGAAAGTTTGCTGCGCAGCCTCCATTAGCTGTTCAGCAGTAAGACTCTCAATTTTCCGGATTACGCCTTCCATATTATCAACCTTATCAAATAAAAGAAAACTGCGGGCGATGGAAAGCATCTCAGTAAGGCCTGATTCAAAATTAATGGCTAACTGCCCGATCAGCTGCAATTTTGCCCGGTGCAACTGAAGACTGCCAAGCTTCTCATTACGAAGCACTTCCAGTTCCTTCCGCACCAATGAAATTGTTTTGTTAACTGATTTTGGATCAGTGCCAAAATAAACCGCAAACATACCTGTATCTGAATAAGACGAAAACTGAGATTCAATTGTATAAGTGAAGCCGTACTTTTCGCGGATATTCAGGTTCAATCTCGAGTTTAATCCTTGTCCGCCTAAAATATTATTCAGGAGAATCAAAGCATGCTTTTGTGGGTTTTTCCTGTCGAAAGCAACATTACCGATCATACAATGGCTCAAATAGTTACGGCGATCTTCAGTACGATTTGAAGGCGAATAACCTGTAAATATTTCTCTTGTAAATGGTATTTTTGTAACCTGTATTTCTCCAAAATACCTGGCAATTATTTTTTTTAATGATTCGAACTGAATATCACCGACTGAGCCAATCACAATTTTCTCAGTCGAATAATTATTGGATATAAACCGGATGATATCATTCCGTGTAAATTTTACAAGGTTTTCTTCCGCACCCAATATATTCCTGCCAATCGGATGCCCGTGAAAAATAAGGTTTTCAAATTCATCGAGAATTTCTTCCGCAGGAGAGTCTTTGTAGGATTTAATCTCATCAAGGATGACATCCTTCTCCTTTTCCAGTTCCTGTTCAGGGAAAACTGAATGAAAGAAAATATCTGAAAAAAGTTCAATAACCCTTGTATAATAGGGTGCCATAAATGAGGCATGAATACAAGTTTCTTCCTTGGTAGTAAACGCGTTTAAATCGCCCCCAATATGTTCGAGACGACTCAGCACATGGTACGCTTTTCGCTTTTCAGTTCCTTTAAACATCATGTGTTCAATCAGATGTGCCATTCCATTTTCCTCTGGCAGCTCATCTCGTGTTCCGGTATCAATCATTAATCCTACATGAGCAACAGATCCCGACCATTGACGGTGAATCAGCCGGATTCCATTCGGAAACTGAAAATATTGATATTGTTGACTTGTTTCTGATATCATTGAACAAAACTAAAGATAATCCGGCAATTTTCGATGAGACGGGCCACTAATATATTTGGTGGTTCATCAGACGGGCAATTCATCACTCTTACAATTTAACAAATTGACAGACTTTACATGAAAGTGTTTCCATATCTTTGTCACTGTTTTAAAAATGTAATCCATTGCGTAGGACTCTGCTGATTTTATTAACAATATTCTGTATTTCAAGTGGGTACGCTCAGAGAAATATCCGGGACACAACCGTTTCCGCATTCATTTTTCATGCTGCCTACAGTTTCCAGATTCCATCTGGCGACCTCACCGAATACTATGGTGTGAATTCAACCATTGGTGGAGGTGTAAGTTATAAAACCAGCCAGAACTGGCTTCATTCGTTCACAGCCAATTTTATTTTTGGTGATCAGATAACAAACCGACAGGAAGTACTGAGTATGGTTGCAACCTCTGATGGCGAAGTAATTGATGGCAACGGAACATTCACAAGCATTGCGCTTTACGAAAGGGGTTTTCATCTTCAGGCTAAAACAGGAAAAGTATTCAGTGTCTTGGGTCCTAATCCAAATTCAGGGATTTTTGTGATGGGTGGCCTTGGTTATCTTCAGCACCGAATCAGGATTGAAACACAATTTGGCACTGCACCGCAGATTATGGGCGATTATGCCAAAGGATATGACAGAATGCGTGGAGGAATTGCTTTAACAGGTGAGTTGGGGTATCTGCTGATGAGTAATTCACGCGTTTTAAATTTCAGTATTTCTCTGGAAATGGTTCAGGCCTGGACAAAAAACCTAAGACCGTATGATTTTATTGGAATGAAATACAATGACAATACACGATTCTCTGATACTTATCTTGGTGTAAAAATTCATTGGATGATCCCAACATACCAGCGGGCGCCAGAAAAGTATTATTACAATTAATTTTCTCACAATCATGCGTTTGCTCTATAGTTTGCTGATTCGTAGTTACAGTTTCGCGGTTTTTATCGCGTCACATTTCAACGAAAAAGCCAGACTCTGGCACAAAGGGCGGCAAAATGTTTTTAAGCATCTGAAACAAAGCAGTGCGACACCGAAGCGTTGGATCTGGTTTCATGCCGCTTCTTTAGGAGAGTTTGAACAGGGCCGGCCGGTTATTGAAGCCATGAAAAAAAAACATCCTGAGATTTCGGTTCTGCTTACTTTTTTCTCGCCCTCAGGTTTTGAAATCAGAAAAAACTATGAACTGGCTGATTGCGTGGCTTATCTGCCGTCAGATACCCTGATTCATGCAAAAAATCTGGTCAGTTTATTCAGATTTGAAGCCGTTTTCTTTATAAAATATGAATTTTGGTTCAATTATATGTATGTGCTTCAGAAGCAACACATTCCACTTTATTTTATATCGGCACGATTTCGAAAAAACCAGCATTTTTTTTCCTGGTACGGCTCCTGGTTCAGGAATCAACTCGCCAACGTAAGTCACTTTTTTTTACAAGATCAGGGTTCGGCCGATTTACTGGATTCAATCGGGATAAAACAGTTTACCGTAACAGGCGACACGCGTTTTGACAGGGTTGCATCATTGGCCAACACAGCAAAAAGATTCGAAAAAATTGAGACATTCATTGGCAATGATAATCTCTTTATCGCTGGAAGTACCTGGCCTGAAGATGAGAAGTTCTTATTGGAAGCAATAAAACAACTTCCTCAGAATTACAAAATCATACTTGCCCCGCATGATGTGAGCGATTCACATATTAACAGTCTGCAAAAACAACTGGATAATAATCATCAGCTATATAGTCAATTTGATGCAAATTTATATTGTAAAATATTGATAATAAATAGTATAGGAATATTATCTCAACTCTATCAATATGCCCGGTTTGTTTATATTGGGGGTGGTTTTGGCAACAATATCCATAATATACAGGAACCGGTAACATTCGGTTGCCCTGTGATTTTTGGTCCTAACCACGAAAACTTCACTGAAGCTGTTGATCTGATTCGTTTGGAGGGAGCATATACAGTAAGTGATCAGGCCACATTAAATAGCATTATTTTGCGATTGGCATCCGATAATAAATTCAGAGAGGATGCTTCATTGGTTTGCAAAAAATATGTAGGGCAACAAATTGGCGCGACCAATAAAATAATGGATAAACTTAAAGATCGTTTCTGATTTACCGATAATGATTCAGATATTGTTCATTCTTCAGGTTTATCATGTACAAACTGATTTCATGCTTATTGACTCAGGGGTTTAGAATTCTTCAGAAAATACATAAAAAAAAGCCGGCCAAAATCGCCGGCTTTCTATTTCTAATCAGATTTCCATTTATTTTTTGGGTTTGGAAAACTTTAAGGATTCATCGTTCATAATATTTTCAAGCCATTCGTAAGTTCCATCCGAGTAAACAACAGCGATCATCGGATAGGTCTCACCATATTCAGGATCGGTATAAAGTTTGAAAGCAAGACTGCCAATATTTGCATTCAATTCGGTTTGGATCAGAACAAGCGACAACTGGCTGTTCAGGTAATCAAGATCATAGGAACCACCGTTTTCTTCTACTTCACTCATGTGGTTTTCGATTGCGGAAATATTAATCCACCCTTCAATTTTTAAAGGACTCACATGAACATATCCCGAAACCTTGTCAAGCGTCGACATATCAGAGGAGTAGGTTAGACTAATATTATACCCCATCATTTCGTTGCTATTCAGCTTGAAACTTAGGCTCGTGGTATAATTTGTCCCACTGCCTGACATACCCATCGTAAATGAATAAGGAGGCATATTGATCGAAACACTTAAAGAAGTAGGGTTACCGCTACTCGTAAAAGCTCCGGTATAATTACCAGTCATTTGTGTAACTCCGTCAATGCTGATTGTAAGATCAAGATTGGCCGGAATAATATCCTCATAAGTATCTGTCACCCATGTCTGTGAATAATCATCCCAATAAGTTTCGGTATAGGTTATGGTTGTATAAAGCAGATTATCAGCAAGCAATTCCGCATTGTTTGTTGTGCTTGTTTGTGATGCCGGAAATCTTAATTTCAAAAAGGTTGTACTGGGCTCAACAAGGTCGAAGATACCTGTTGAAAAATTATATTCATACACTCCGTAATCGCCGGCGCTAAAATCGCGGTTACTGCCTAAAACATCTTTAAGAAAATGATTCTTGACTTTTCGTAAACTTGGGTTTTCCGATTGGAACAGCAATTGTTTTATTGATGATTTCCAATCACCATTTTCAAATAAAGTCGCAAGATTATCAAGTGCCAGCATTCCAGATGTATTCATCACCTCATTCATATTGGTGGTTATCTCCTGGCTTGCGCTTCTAACCTCGACTTTAGCCTCATCTGGTTTCAGGTCTTCTACTTTATCTTCGTTCTTATTACATGAACCAATCATGAAAATAAGTAAGAAGACCATACAAAATTTCATAAACTTTTTCTTTTCCATAATGTTTTGTTTAAGGGTTATGTCTTTGATCACAAATTTAATCTGCTTTCATTCAAAAAACAAGAATAAACGTATTTATTTTAACTTTACCAGTCAATGACTATTGTAGAATACTGATTTAAAATCTGGATAAAATGTGTTTGAATTATAAAAGCAAACGTTTTATTGTTGCATTTATTTCTGGCTTGATGATCCTTTTCAGTATGGATTGTGATAAGACCTTTAAAAAAGAAGAAAAGCCTGAAGAGAAACATTCAACCTCTTCGATTCC
Organism: uncultured Bacteroidota bacterium; assembly: GCA_903957365.1. GTDB lineage: Bacteria > Bacteroidota > Bacteroidia > Bacteroidales > F082 > CAJBPB01. The sequence continues at coordinate 8,556 of CAJBPB010000378.1, read as the reverse complement.
GTACGCATACAATGGTATTGAAGAACTCCGAAGAGGTGACATCATTGTAAAACCTAATCTTAACATTTTTCCCGGGACAGCTTTAATGGGTAATGGCAAAGGATTTGGTCATGCGGCATTGGTTGTTTCCGGGTACAAACATAATAATATTGATAGTTTGCTGGCTGGTGTCAGGGTTATTGAATCTATCGCGAAAGATGTTCCGTCAGAATTTCAGGTCAGAGAAATAAACGGATTGGTTGTGCATAAATTAGCCGCCTTCAACAATACCAATTTTGATAATCACTTTAAAGGAAACAGATACAGATTACGTTTAGCATTGTCTGACAAGCAAATAGACTCGGTTGTCGCATTTGCCTTAATGCAGAAAAAGGATTATTCGGCATGGAATGCATCTAAATCGTTTAAAAACGACACACAAAAGGCCTCAGATAACCTCCGTAAAAACTGGGCTGATAACAACACCTGGTACTGTTCATTATTGGTTTGGCAGACAGTATATTATGTTACAGGTATCGATCTTGATCCCAATCAGGGCTATATGGTTTATCCAAATGATTTGATAAGCAGTCATTATTTTGATAATACGGAGAACAATCAGGGCAGGACGAAATTTTAATTGTTTCAGAAGCTTGTATTTTCAACTCAATGGCTTCAGTTGGATGATTTTGAAATTGATAATTTTCTTTACTGACAACAATAAATCTTCCAGATTTTCAGTGTAACCATCACCATATTTGATATGAAAATTAATCCTGTCTCTTCCCGTTACATGGGCAAGAAACACATCTCCAACCTTATCTCCTGAGTGAGTAAAAATCTCAAAATTGCTGTTGTTATTGAATTCCTCTATAAATTTCCCAGAGGTTGAAGATGAAAAATCCAAGGCCGACTCAAATCTGATTTTTAACGGAAATACATCCAATTCTATGGTTTTATTATTGTAAACCAATGTTTTATATTCAGTAATTTTCACGTCTGTTATAATCCGGCCAGATAGGATTGGTTTATTATCCTCGGATATTTCAATTCTCATTTTGATGGTTCCATGTGTTTTTTTGAAGGAGGTTTTCATCGTAAGCTGAATTTGAAAATTACTGAAAAGTAATTTCATTTCGGCATCAGCCGGCAGTTCATGCTTCACAACACCTTTAAAACTGATATCAGCCAATTTCCGTGTGTTCGCGGTAATTGTTGCCTTGTAAATCTGCGGAAACATCATCAGCAAAGCTGTTGTTGATTCAGAATAATCTGTCAATATAAATCGTGTAAGACTATCATCGTTTGTTTTAAATGGAAAAAGAATACATACTGAGTCGCACTGGTTTGTTTTTTTAATGACATTGTTTTCTGGCAAATACGTATAAATTCCCTTCATTTTCTGAAAATTATAGGATTGCAAACCTGTTTTTTCATCCAATTCATTCACAAAAAATAAGGGCAAAGGTATTTCTGGCAAAAGTGATAATGCCTGAATAGCTCCGGATGCCTCTGTTTCATTAATACGCGCAAATAATTGAATGAATTCATTATCGAAAGCACGCAGATATTTTTGTCCTTCGTCTCTGCTTAAAGATTTGGAACATGACACCAAAAAAATATTCAAAATGATGAACACTAATAAATTCACTAACTTCAGGTCTATATGTATTTTCTTCGTTTTCAATGATATAATTGGCATACTTCAAAATTCTTTTTCCGGATGTAATTACCAGTTATAACAAAAATACACATTACAACTGAACAAAAAATATTAAACCCAAATTTTGAATCGGGAATGCCTGACCAACTTTGTAGTTGTACTACGCCACAATAAAACAGGATTTCAAATAACAGTGTTTAAGTCCTAACCCATTTATACCAGATAGTATAGCTTGTATTGCCACCTTCCCTTTAATTTGCTAATAATTGATTATTATCAGAAAATAAATGACTTAATATACTATCTATTTTAACTTTGTCTGATTATGAAAGATATAGAAGTCTTTTAGGTTATCTTGCATTGATATTCTCAAAAAATTAATCATGTCCGTTTTGTGTCCGTTTTCAACCGTTGATTACCTTCATGGTTTATCAAATATTGGTAATGTCGACCAGCATGCTGTTTTACCTGTTGCAGTTCTCCGGCGCAAAATTTATGGTACTTGTAATTTTGATGGCGTGGGTCCCTGGCCGTATCGTTGGATAGCAGACGAATCTGATATTGAAGTGTTTACAGAAGGATTCCGGCATCTTGTGACCCTTTGTATTGTAACACATCCGGGATGGAAACCTTCAAATGCGCATGAAAAAAAAGTTAATATTCGGCCATTGAAAGACCATTTTGTTTTTGATCCGGGAAAACCAACACCACAATTAAGCAGAAGAGCAGTAAAAAGATTAAAGTCAGCAGGTAATCGCGGCATTTTTGAAGTCATTATTTCGAAACCTGAGCAGCAGGCAATTGCCGGGCTTTATGAGCAACTCAAGTTACGTCGTAACCTTACAGGTGGTTATTTTGATATGACTGTGAACCACTTTGACTCAATCACACGATTACCGGGTGCTGTTTTTTTTCGTGTAAAAGATTCAAATGATATGGGAGCAATGGCTTGTGGTGTGATCATAAACGAATTTCTGCAGATTCTTCATATCGTTCCTACTGATTACGGTTTAAGCTGGAACGCTACTTATCTGATGATGCACGGGCTCCAGGAATATGTCCGGCATCAGGGTCTGATACTTCTCACAGGAGGGATGCCGGCAAGGGGATCAGCAGGTTTAAGTATTTTTAAAAATCGCTGGGCCAATGCCTTTCTTCCTGTGCAAATGTTGTGTATTGTCAATGACAGGGCAACTGCTGCTAAACTTGTTTTTGAATATGGTGATCATCCAGACTATTTTCCTAATTATCGCAATGGAACCTGAAATGAAGCGTTTTCGAATACCCAAGCCTCAAATCAATCGATTTTTGCCTGACGGACAGGCTCAATTTCTGATTGTTTCACCCAGCTTTACACATCGTAGCGCTGGAGTAAGGGCACTGTACCGACTTTGTCACCACCTTAACAGTGCCGGATATCCTTCTGCTGTCATCCCGATCCCGAACGGGAGTATAGCAGACTATTCTCCCTGGTTTGTTTATGGATATGAGGGTGAAATAAACAATGCGGTGGTTATTTATCCTGAAATTATTTCTGGAAATCCATATGAAGCTACCAATGTTGTCAGGTGGGTTTTGAATGAACCGGGATTACTTGGTGGGGATAAGTATTATGCTGATAACGAAATTGTTTTTGTGTATGATCCACAAAAGATTGAAATTGTAAATACTGCAATCAAAACTGCCATTGGCTCTGAACGTGTACTTTGGGTCGGAGTGGTTGATCCTGATATTATCTACCCTGATTCGAAGGTTGAGAAGAAATTCGACTGTAGCTTTTTCAACAAAGGCTATTCCATAAGTCTACAATTCCCTCTTGACCCCTCATCAGGCATTAAAAGGATTGAAGACCTCACTCCTGATCCTGTTTCATTGGGGAATGTGTTAAGACAAACCCGAACGCTCTACTCTTATGACCATTACAGCAATATTCTCAGGGAGGCGGCAATCTGTGGTTGTGAAGTTCGTGTAATTGATTCAAAAGGTGTTTGGCATAATCCTGAGCATTGCGACTGCAAACTGAACATTGTTTGGGCACCTGATTTCCGGCAAAACTATAAATCTCAATTCCAGAACAGTAGCATTGTCTATCCTTTTATTTCACAGTTGCCAAAATCCTGGCGAATCCACCGGAGGACCTGGTTTAGTTATCTGATGTCACTGTTTTCAGACAAAACATTTTAATGAATCCATTTCTTTCACCTGGTATCTGATTCCCTTTCTGACCTGTTACCATATCTTTTCACTCAATTCAACAGGAAATTCGTGATTTATCAATAGTGCACATTGAAAAAGCATGAACGTATCAGCGATTGTAATTCAGCATAATAAATTATGCATAAAAATCAATATTACAAAAATCATAGTATCATTTGTGTATTTTTGTTCAAAATCATTCAAATGAAATCAACCACAGATACATTCGAATTGACAGGACAAATCATTGATCTTGTCAAAGGCAGAATATTTCCAGGAACAGTAATTGTTGACAATGGCATCATCACGGATATACGTGAGGAAAAAGTGAGTGCTGCCCGGTTTATCCTTCCCGGATTGATTGATGCGCACGTTCATATTGAAAGTTCGATGCTCGTTCCTTCTGAGTTCGCACGTCTGGCAGTGGTTCATGGTACCGTCGCTACTGTTTCTGATCCACACGAAATAGCCAATGTACTCGGAATTGAAGGAATACGGTATATGATTGAAAACGGAAAATCAGTGCCTTTTAAATTCTTTTTCGGCGCATCGAGTTGTGTCCCCGCAACAGGATTTGAAACTTCCGGCGCTGTTTTGGGCGTGAATGATATTGAAACTTTACTCAAGCTTGACGAAATAAAATATCTCGCTGAAATGATGAATTATCCGGGAGTTTTATTTCAGGATCAGGAAGTTATGGCAAAACTTGCACTTGCATTGAAATACAACAAACCAGTCGACGGACATGCACCTGGCCTGATGGGCGATGATGTCAAAAAGTATATTGAAGCTGGCATAACCACTGATCATGAGTGTTTTACAATGGAAGAGGCATTGGCGAAGATTGAACATGGAATGAAAATTCAGATTCGCGAAGGAAGTGCTGCCAAAAATTTTGATTCATTGATTGGATTACTTGACACACATCCTGATTTCGTGCTTTTTTGCAGCGATGACAAACATCCGAATGACCTTGTACGCGGACATATCAACGAAATGTTAAAACGCGCCTTCAAATTAGGTTACGATCCCATTAAAGTGTTACAATGTTGTATTTTAAATCCGATTAACCATTATAATTTAGAAATCGGTAAGCTTCAAAAAGGAGATCCTGCTGATATAATAGTTGTGGATAATCTGGAAGATTTTAACGTTTTACAAACGTATGTTAACGGAGTCAAAGTCGCTGAAAACGGAATATCGCTTATCAATCCTGAGAAAGATGTGGCACCAAATCGATTTGTAGCGACAAAAGTCACCGCATCGGATTTCGCCATTGCTTACACTGGAAAGAACATTAAAGTAATAGAAGCACTTGAAGGACAACTCATTACAAATACAATCGTGATTGAACCCAAGGTCGCCAATGGCAAAATGGTAAGTGATGTGGATAGAGATATTCTGAAAATAACTGTTATCAACCGTTATGAAAAAGCCTCGCCTTCGATCGCATTTATCAGAAACTTCGGATTGAAAAAAGGAGCGATTGCATCTACCGTCGCGCATGACAGCCATAATATTATCGCCATTGGGGTGGATGATGAAAGTTTAGCCCGAGCAATCAATCTTGTTGTTGAAAATACCGGAGGCATTTCAGTTGTTTCGGATGACTTCGAACACATTTTACCTCTTCCGGTAGCCGGACTCATGTCGAACAACAATGGTTATCAGGTTGCTTCTGATTATGAAAAAATTGACGCAATGGCTAAATTACTTGGGACAAAACTGCATGCGCCATTCATGACACTTTCATTTATGGCATTACTGGTCATTCCTCAGCTAAAAATAAGCGACAAAGGATTGTTTGATGGTTCGACTTTTAGCTTCACCGGACTTGAAGTGACTGAACAGGTTTGAATTTCTTTTAAACAAAGCGCTTAGGTTCAGCGAAAACTGATTCAACCGGATATTGGGTAAACAGACGGAATGAATGAATCCCGGTACGATATTGTTTTGCACCTGCCTTGTTTAATTTCTGCAAGAACATCAGATTTGCCTAATCTTTAAACTTTCCCTTCAGATCCCATTCTTCTTCAATATCCCAGTTGGCGCGCACTTCCAATTCTTTGGCGAAATATTTAATTCGTTCAGGCTGAATCTTATTCAGGTAATTTCCTGAATCCCAATGTCCATTCTGGTTACGATCCTGAATGACTTTCAGTTTGTATTTTCCAGGTGTAAGGGTTTCAAAAACTACCTTGCCGGAAGCATTAATATACTGTTCTGCCAATACCAGCTCTTTAGGGTTCATCAGTTGAATAATCACCTTTTCGGCTGAATCAATCTGAACATCAACAAACAAATTACCGTAATCCTCAAGAGTAGGCACCTTAAAACTAATCAGAATTGTGTCATTATGCTTGCCACTAAAACCAAAAAACACTGAATCAGGAATAGAAACATCGTAATTTCCTCCACCTTCAAAAACCGCGTCCATCTTGTATTGCAGTCCAATAGAATCAATTTTTGAGAACGAAACCTGGTTGTAAAGCGTGTCTTTGATATTAATGAAACGGTTGGTGTCGCGCATCTGATAATGCACTACCGGTTCTTCAAATTTAAAAATAAGTTGCTTATGCAGATCCAGTTTCCTGTTTTTCGCAGAAGCGACAAACTGTAAATCATTTGAAATCACCTCTTTTTTCTTCGTGCCTTTTTTTACAGATTTTGCCCTGGGTATCAGCGACAAATTAATTGTATCGTTGATAATGGTATCATAAGTAATATGGAGTGTCAGAGAATCAAGTACATTCTGACTGAAATACCAGTATAGGGAATCAGAATTTTTACTGTAGTATTTTATTACCTGAAATGAATCGGGTAATGGGTTCAGACTCTCAACCAATATATTCAGTGCCGGATAACGGAAAGCAAAGGTGAGCAGACCAGCCTTTGTTAATTCGGCCCGCAAAAGTTTCTGTGTTGAGTCAATTTCATTAAATAAATAAAGGTATTGACTGTTTTTTGTGAGCTGAATCAAACTGTCCGCATTTTTCTTCACAGCCTTCCCATTCTTCTGACCGATCAAAGAATCCACGAGAGGCAGGGCAAGTGAATCTGTTTTAATCGTAGTATCAGCAACTGACTGGAGAATAAACTCCGGCTTTACCATCGAATCTGCAAAAGCGATGGCTTCACCTGGCATGTCGAAAATAAAATTACTATTCATATCTGTAAGCGCAAAAAGCTTGTATTGTTCATTACGCAGATTCTGAAATTTAAAAAACCCCAGTTTATTTGTACGGGAAATATAATATGGTCTTACCTGGTAAGGCAATGAATCGACAGGAATAGTATCATTATCATCCACATACAACATTACAAAAGTTTCTTCGGCAGGTTTCAGGTCGAATGCATTACGCACTTGTCCTGTCACTGTCATCGAATCGAGAATACTTCCTGTTGAAAAAACAAAAGTGAACCCTGAAATTGGATTATTTTCAGTCAGATCGACAATCGCTTCACCAAAATAAACGGAATAGGTAGTCTCTGGTTTCAAATCCTCCAAAAATTTGATAAGCAATGATTTACCTCTGAGCCTTATTTCAGGTAATGTGTTGGTTGGTGGAGAAATTAACAATTGCTGTTGCAATTTGTCAAGTTTCACAAACTCATCAAATGTCACAATGATGTTTTTCTGATGAAAATTTGTAGAATAATTGGCAGGTACTGAACTCACAACAACCGGAGGATCTTCGTCCTTTATTCCACCGGCAGGTGCGACAGGATGGGCACATCGAACCATTAATAAGACCAAACCTGTTATAAATAATACAATGCCTGATTTTTTGAATTTCATAATGCAAAGGTGCAAAGATTATTCATTGGGCGGAGATTTTGATGAAGATTGAAATATAAAAAGACTATCTCCATCAAACCTTTCAATTATTCTCTGAATCCGGAAATCACAGCAGAACAAACTTACATTCTATAATTTATCAGATTTATTTTCACTGTTAGTTATTCAATATTAATCAATAACTTTAGCCTGAATTTAATATCAGCAATATGGCAAAAGTTGTAATACTCGGAGCCGGTATCTCGGGTCACACCGCCGCACAGATTCTCCGTCGGAAATTAAGTAAAAATCATCAGGTAGTTGTGGTTAGTCCAAACACACGTTATCAGTGGATTCCATCAAACATCTGGGTCGGCATCGGACAGATGACAGCTAAACAGGTTACTTTTGAGCTGGCTCCTGTATATAAACGAATGGGTGTAGAATTCATTCAGGCAAAGGCTACTGCCATCTTTCCGGAAGGAAACAGTACCCTTGCAAAACCATTTATAGAGATTGAACACACAGGCAGCAGCAATGCAGGCACAACCTCACGGGTTGAATATGATTTTTTAATCAATGCAACCGGTCCGAAACTTAATTTTAGTGCTACTGAAGGTCTTGGTCCAGAAGGCTTTAGTGAATCCGTTTGCACATATCAACATGCAGGTCATGCCTGGGAAAAACTACAGATTTCTCTTGATAAGATGGCAGCCGGCGAAAGACAGCGTTTCCTTATCGGGACAGGTCATCCTACTGCCACCTGCCAGGGAGCTGCCTTTGAGTATGCGCTCAATGTGGCTTTTGAGATAAACAAACGTAAACTCAACCATATGGCTGAAATGATCTGGATGACCAATGAATATGAAGTGGGTGATTTCGGGATGGGAGGCGCATTCATCAAAAAAGGTGGATATGTTACTTCCACACGTATCTTCAC
>CAJBPB010000377.1 GCA_903957365.1 uncultured Bacteroidota bacterium | reverse complement strand
TACTGCAGGCCAGACTAGTTCCGTTGAAAACTACTCCACGGTTACTGATTTAGCCAGATTTCTGGGTTGATCAACATTACATCCACGCATTACAGCGATATGGTAGGATAGTTTCTGTAAAGGAATTGTTGCCAGTAAAGGAACGAGCATTTCTTCAGTCTCGGGAATTTCGATTGTGTAATCGGCCATACCTTTCACAGCAACATCACCTTTGGTAACAATGGCAATTACGATTCCTTTTCGTGCTTTCACTTCCTGTATATTGCTGACCACTTTTTCGTAAGTACCTCTTTTTGTTGCAATCACAACAACAGGCATTTCTTCGTCAATCAGAGCGATCGGGCCATGTTTCATTTCCGCTGCCGGATAACCTTCAGCATGAATATACGAGATTTCCTTAAGTTTTAGAGCGCCTTCCAGAGCAACCGGGAAATTATAACCTCTTCCGAGGTAAAGGAAATTGCGTACGTTTTTAAACTTTTCAGCAATCTCAATAACTTTCTTGCTCCCTTTCAGGGTTTGTTCCACTTTGTCAGGAATTAAACCAAGCTCATGAATCAGGTGTAGAAATTTAGTTTTTGGAATCGTTCCTTTCAATTGTGCCAGGCGCAGAGCCATCAGTGTAAGCACCGTTACCTGCGCGGTAAAAGCTTTGGTTGAAGCAACACCAATTTCAGGACCGGCATGTGTATAAATTCCGGCATGTGTAGCGCGTGAAATAGATGATCCAACCACATTACATATTCCAAGAATGGTGGCTCCCTTTGATTTTGCCAGCTCGATAGCTGCCAATGTATCTGCAGTTTCTCCGGATTGGGAGATAGCGATAATAATATCCTTTTCGCTGATGATCGGATTGCGGTAACGAAACTCGGATGCATATTCTACTTCTACCGGAATACGTGCGAGATCTTCGATAAGATATTCCCCGACCAGTCCCGCATGCCAGGATGTTCCACAGGCAACAATCGTTATTTTGGCCGCGTTGACAAGTTTTTGTTCATAATCGATGATTCCGCCCAAAGAAATAGTGCCGAGTTCAGGATGCAAACGGCCACGCATACTATCACGGATAGAATGAGGCTGCTCATAAATTTCTTTCAACATGAAATGTTCATAACCACCTTTTTCAAGTGCATCAAGATTCATTTCCAGTTTTTGAATATAAGGCGTTTTCTCAACGTTCCTGATCGTTTTAATTTTGAGATCCTTGTTCCTGCGAATAAGCGCAACTTCTTCATTGTCAAGATAAACAACATTCTTTGTGTACTCGATAATCGGAGAAGCATCTGATGCAACAAAATACTCGTCAATTCCAATTCCAATGACAAGCGGACTGCCTTTTCGGGCAGCAATAAGTGTGTCTTTGTCATCACGCGCCAGAACAACGATAGCGTATGCTCCGATAACCTGATTCAGGGCAATCCTGACAGCTTCCAGGAGATCGACTTCTTCATTTATCTGGATATCTTCAATCAGATTGGTAAGTACTTCGGTATCAGTGCTCGATTGAAATGTATATCCGCGTGCTTCAAGTTCTTTACGCAGCGAAGCATAATTCTCGATGATTCCGTTGTGAATGAGCGCAATGTTTTTTGATTGAGAATAATGGGGGTGGGCGTTTACATCATTGGGTTCGCCATGGGTAGCCCATCGCGTATGGGCAATACCTACATTACCGCTGAGGTCAGCGTTTTTAACCAGATTTTCAAGTTCAGAAACCTTGCCTTTGGCTTTAAAAACATTTAATGATCCATTAAGCAAGGCGATGCCTGCACTGTCATACCCTCTGTACTCGAGACGTTTAAGTCCTTTTATCAGGATTGGGTAGGCATCCTTTGGGCCGATATATGCTACAATTCCGCACATAAGTTATTTTTTTATAATTGGTAATAATTGTTCCTTTTGCAAAAGTATAAAACTCTTATGTTTAATTATGAACTGTATAAACAATTTGTAATCGCAAAGGCTTCAATGTATCAATCTCTGGATTTGTTCCGTTGAAAACCCATCTGTCTGCTTTTCCTGATGCCCCGATAATAAACAACAGCAAACCATAATCATTACGGTCTTTTCCATTGTTTAATATGTCCTGCACATAGCGGGTCAAGCGAAACTGGTATTCATTTACTGATGATTTGTAAGTGCCTCCAAAATAACTAGCTCCTTCAAGCTGGTCATCCAATACTGAATAAGAACCATCGCCATCATCACTTACTAATGCAAGTTGTGCCGGTGGTGTGTATAGAGTAGATTCCTCTGTTCCGGTCAGGAATAATTTTGCTTCATTTACTATAATGGTTTTGCCTGTAAATTCAGGGTAATCGGCCAGATTTGGAAAACGAATCCGGGTTTTAACGCCTCCCATCGACTGCATATACAGCAAATTGGTGCCTAAAGCAGTGTCTTTATTTACTACCTGCTCTTTAAAAACCGGGTCAGCATTCTGGTAGTTATTGTGGTTAAAAACATTGTAATGCTCGTCATACGAAGTCACATAGAATGTGTAATACAATGAGTCTTCCTCATCATTTTTGTAATATATTCTCAGAAAACTGTTTGTGGTTGCAATGGAGAAATACGAAACAGATCCTCCTGTTGTTACAGGATCAGCCACAACATACAGTCCTTTAAAAAACTCCTGTAAATGATTGTTTGAATCCAGATCTGTGCTGTCAGCGTTGACAATCCGGTTCATGAGTTCTGTTGAAATATCACTTAGTCTGATTCTGATCATCGGGTCCAGCGTATCACCATCAAAAGGATAAGGGGAATTTGGCCTGGGTAGATAACTGAAGTTTGCCATGTCGGTTGCCGAAGTTTCCTTAAACGAGTTTGAATAGTAAGCAGAATCGACAAAAATATCCTCCAGTAATTCGTAAACACGCAAAGTTTGCTGGGTAAGCGTGTCACCATAAATTCCTGAATAAGCCATTTGCAGAACCATAGAATCGGCCACAGGATTTGTGCCGAATGAATATCCGCTTGTTGACAATCGGAATTGTGTATAAAACCCGGCTACTGAGGTGCCAAAAGTGGCGTCGTACATGCTTCCGGCCAGCATTTCGGTTGTGACATCAGTGCGAATGGTATCTTCGCGTGAGCTGTATGCAATTATCTGTGTTGAATCAGAAAACACTACACTGAGTGCATTACGGTCAGGTTGAATCTCATCGCCGATGCGTGCTGGTTTCTGGTCACAGGAATTCAGGATGAACACGAAAAGTATGGAAATAATGATTTGAAACTTCGTGTAATAAAGTGGTGCGCTTTTCAATGTTGTTGATTTTTCAGGTAAACGATTATTTTTTTCCCAGAATTTTATTATAGAATTCATTGTATGCATCGATATAGGTATCTTTCCCCTGATATTCGAGAATAGGTTTCTTGAATGTTGCCAGATGCTCGAGTATCTCAGGATTAACTTTCTCACTGCCGATAATTATACCATCGGAATAATCGATGGCAGATTTGGTGATGTTAACGTAGTTTGGCGTTTTATAGTATTTTAAATCTTTGGCTGTGATGCCGGGAAGTTTTAATTTTTTCTCATAATCGGCCTTAAAGGAATCTTTGAAATCATCGTCATAAAGTGAATAAATCACTTTTGAATCGTTAAAGAGCGGGTTATCCTTGTATGCACGCTTCACATATAATGGAACAAGATTTGACATCCAGCCGTGGCAATGCACGATATCAGGACCCCAGCCCAGTTTTTTTACTGTTTCGAGAACACCTCTTGAGAAGAAAATCGATCTTTCGTCATTGTCTTCATAAAAGCGCCCGGCTTTATCTTTTATAGTGAATTTTCGTTGGAAGAAATCCTCATTATCAATGAAGTAAATTTGCATTCTCGCTTGCTGAATTGAAGCAACTTTAATGATCAGGGGATGATCAGTATCGTTGATAATCAAGTTCATACCCGACAATCTTATAACTTCGTGGAGTTGATTTCTTCGTTCGTTGATGCTGCCAAAACGTGGCATAAATGTTCTGATTTCTTTTCCTCTTTCCTGAATCCCTTGTGGCAAATAGCGACCTATTTTACTCATATGGGTTTCTTTCAGGTATGGCATGATGGTCTGCTCAACAAAAAGAACGCGTGCTTTTTCCATTTTAGTCGTGTTATGAACTGAATGTTAAAATATTTTGCAAAGGTAATACAATTTTAGCGAATAAATACGGACGATGCCCTCAGGCCTTCCTCTACAGCCATAAGCCAATGACAAAAAAAGCGACATTAACAAATATCGCTTTTTATTTTATTTGGAAATTATTGACTCTAACCCCTGACAAACAAAGCTTTTACAATTTCCATTGCCATTGCCGGGTTTTCTTTTAAACGGCGGGTTGAGTAAGCAAACCATTGTTCACCGAAGGGAACATAGATGCGGATGCGGTGCCCTTTTTCAATAATTGATTTACGCAAATGTGGTGTTACACCGTAAAGCATCTGGAATTCAAACCTGTTTTTTGGAACTTTATACTTTTCGATGAGTTTATAAGCACCTTCAACCAAAAATTTATCATGGGTCGCGATAGCCGGGTAAATACCTTTTTGAAACATATATTCCAGATCTTCAAGAAAATGAGAATTTATTTCTTCATATTTCTTGTAAGCAATCTTTTCTGGTTCCACGTAAATACCTTTACATAAACGGTAATTTATGGGAACTATTTCATTATGAATATTTAACATATTGGTGATGTCGTCTTTGGTTCGTTTCAGGTAAGCCTGTAACACCAGACCGACATTTTTTGGAAATTCTGCCTTGAGTTTTCTGAACATTTCGATTTCCAGATCAACACATTGTGAATCTTCCATGTCGATGCGTACAAAATTGTCATGATATGCCGCTTTTGCAACAACTTCTCGGATATTCTGGTAGGCAACATCTTTGTCGAGTAAAAGCCCGAACATAGTTGGTTTTAACGAATAATTGCCATCAATGCCACTTTTTTCAATCGTCTCGATGATATCAAGATACACATTTTTGTTCTTTTCGGCCTGACTCAATTCGGTGATAAACTCACCCAACAGGTCAATTGTTACCATTGCACCTTCTTTGTTCAGCTTTCTACTGGTGTCAATCGCTTCCTGGATTGTTTTTCCGGCAATATATCTTTTCGAAAAAATCCAGACAAAATTCTTTGGCATGTATGGAACAACACCGGCTAAAATTTGGTTTATAAACATCATTGCATTTATTTTTTAAGTTTCAGATCGTGAAAATTATTCAAAGAAATCAGGATGCGAAATTAGTAAAAAGGCACGACTGTTATAAAAATAACAAATAAAAAAATCTACATTTACGCACTAATTATTAACCAGAATGCAACAGGTATTTGTGGATAATCAGGTATTTTGAACCGGCACAACAAATATTTGTACAAAATAAGATTAATAATTATCTTTGCCGCCCCATTTAACTGCTTAAGTGTGAAACACTCTCGTGAATATTTGTTGCCAATTGGAGGGTTAAGCCTTGGAAAACACGACTTCAGGTTTATTCTTGACCGTGATTTCTTTGGTATGTTTGATTACTCAGAAATAGCAAACGGCAACGTTGAAGTGAGTCTGACACTCATTAAACAGGAGAGTATGATTGATTTGCACTTTAAAATTAAAGGGGAATTGGAAGTAGCTTGTGACCGCTGTGCAGATGAGTTCTTTGAACCGGTTGAAGGCGAAAATGAATTGATTTTGAAATATGGTGAAGCATTTGAGGAAGAATCAGACGAAATCATGATAATTCCTGTATTGCAACATCAGTTTGATGTCAGTCATTTACTTTATGAATATACGATTTTGTTGCTGCCCATACGCAGGATTCACCCCGATGACCCAAAAGGTAGGTCAACTTGTAATCCTGAAGTAATTGAAAGATTAAATCAGTTGGAGCATCACGAATCAACTGATCCCAGATGGGAAGCGTTAAAGAACTTAAAATCAGAAAATTGACTTATTTTGTAATATTTAAATTGATAGTAAAATGCCACATCCCAAAAGAAAACACTCGAAAACAAGAAGAGACAAAAGAAGAACTCACGATAAAGCGATTATGCCAACATTGGCAACTTGCCCTGTAACAGGTACTGTTCATGTTTATCACAGAGCATATAAAGTTGATGGTAATCTTTATTACAAAGGTAAATTGGTAATGGAAGCTACGAAAGCATAATGATCTTTCGTATTTTTACACAACTTTTTCATCCATTTAATTAAAACGTCATGCGATTAGGCCTCGATGTTTACGGTGGTGATTTTGCCCCACAGGCTACACTTGATGGTCTTGGCATGCTCCTGAATGAGCTTCCCGAGGGTGATTGTGTTGTGCTTTTTGGCGATATGCAACCGATTCTTGATAATGTTGATAACGATTTAATCAAATCGGGCAGGATCGAAATTGTTCATGCTCCCGAGATTATTGAGATGGGCGATTCGCCGACAAAAGCGTTTCAGACAAAGCATGATTCATCCATCGTCAAGGGTTTTGAATGGCTTAGAGCTAATAAAATCGATGCGTTTTCAAGTGCAGGTAACAGCGGAGCAATGATGGTTGGTTCGGTTTATGCAATCAATACCATCCCCGGTGTAATCCGACCATCAAGCGCAGTGCTCATTCCTAAAGTAAATGGTGGAAATACCGTTATACTCGATGTTGGAACCAATCCTGATGCTAAATCAGACGTTATGTACCAATATGGGCTCTTAGGTTCATGTTATGCAGAATATGTTTTTGGAATCAGTAATCCTAAGGTTGGGTTACTCAATATCGGCGAAGAGGAAAAAAAAGGTAATTTGTTGGTCCAGTCTGCATTTCAGTTATTGAAAGACTCACCTGATTTTAACTTTATAGGTAATGTTGAAGGCCGCGATTTGTTTGGAGACAAAGCCGATGTGGTTGTATGTGATGGATTTACCGGAAATGTTGTCATAAAACAAATTCAAGCCATGTATCGCCTTATGGAGAAACGCGGTTTACTTGACGATTATTTTAAATCTTTCAATTATGAGCTTTATGGCGGCAGTCCGATCCTTGGAATAAATAAAACTGTCGTGATCGGACATGGAATCAGTAGCCCGCTTGCAATAAAAAACATGATGTTACTTTCGAGGAGCATCGCTTCATCCAGTCTTTTTGAAAAATTAACTGATGCAATTGCCCATTGCAGTCAATGAACCAAATTAGTCATTAAATTTAATTTTGATGTCCAAAATCAGAGCAGCAGTAACTGGTATTCAAGGATGGGTGCCTGAAAATATACTGACAAACTTCGATCTTGAAAAAATGGTTGATACCACCAATGAGTGGATTCTAACCCGAACAGGTATAAAAGAAAGACATATTTTAAAAGGTGACGGTCAGGGCACTTCAGTTATCGGAACAGAGGCTGTGAAAGGTCTGCTCGAAAAAACAGGTACAAAACCTGAAGAGGTAGATATGTTAATCTGTGCTACAGTTACTCCCGACATGCTTTTCCCGGCTACGGCAAATATAATAAGTCATAATTGTGGTATAAAAAATGCCTTCAGTTTTGATATGAATGCAGCATGTTCAGGTCTTTTGTATGCCATTGTTACTGCTTCCAAGTTCATTGAAAGCGGTGCCTATAAAAAAGTGATTGTTGTGGGTGCCGACAAAATGTCATCCATTGTTGATTATACCGACCGGGCAACCTGTATTATTTTTGGTGATGGTGGTGGTGCATTGCTTTTTGAACCCACAACAGAAGAATTTGGTGTAATGGACTCAATTCTGCAGTCGGATGGTTCCGGAATGCCATACCTGCATCAAAAAGCCGGTGGATCTGCAAAACCACCATCAGTTGAAACCATTGAAGCCCGCGAACATTTCATCTATCAGGAAGGCCAACCGGTTTTTAAATTTGCTGTTACCAATATGGCAGATGTTTCTGTCGCCATTATGGAAAGAAATAATTTAAAAGCTGAAGATGTTTCATGGCTTGTGCCACATCAGGCAAATCTTCGGATAATCGATGCAACAGCGCGCCGGATGGGAGTTGGAACGGAAAAAGTGATGATTAACATCCAGAATTATGGTAATACTACCAGTGGAACAATTCCTCTTTGTCTGTGGGATTGGGAAAAACAATTGCGCAAAGGCGACAATCTGATTCTGGCCGCTTTCGGTGGTGGATTCACCTGGGGTTCCATTTATCTTAAATGGGCTTACGATTCAAAATAAACGTAATCAAACCATTCAACAACTAAATACTAAACCATGGTTCAATTTTGTGCCATGGTTTTTGTTTCTATCGGAGAACTTCGGTAAACCTGAATAATTGATCTAAAGTTTTTTAAATCAACACTTTAGTATTGAAACCTGATTGACTTCTGAAGGATTGCTTTTGTTATAGAAATCTATTCTGAAACAGTCAGTAAAAAGCCTAAACTTTCAACTCCTTCAAGATTTAGTTTGCTCATTTTATTCTCGATCCGAATCCTGATTTTTCCTTTTTCCGGAAGTTTTAAACCTTTTATAAAACTGAAAGGCGTTGTTACTTTTTCATCATTTACCTTTCCAAGCCACAGGAGGTTTTTGTCTTGCAAACGAATTTCAATATCGCGTGAACGTATGGTTTCATCAGGAAAATATAAGGTCACGTTTAAAGATATGAAATCATAAGAATAGCTTGTCTGGTTGACCAGAATCAATTGCAAATCGTAAAGTTTAGCCGGATCACTCAAATCAAATTCTGCCTCAATCAGGTCGAATCGATTCCATCGGTGATTTTCAAATTTTTTGGTATGCTCAAAAACAGTGTTGTTTTGGCAACTCAAAAGAAATACCGAAGCAAATAACAATAAAATTCTAGTCATAATGCAGCTAAGCGAAAATCTGGTTTTATTGCAAAGTTACTATTTTAGACTTAATTTATGAAAATCACTGATTGAATTGTATTGTAAGATGGCTACATTTCGGTATTTTTACACAAAATTTACAGCACATGAAGAAATTATTTTCAGTTTTATTACTTGTTGGATTATTAACCAAAGGCCTGTTAGCCGGTGAAGGCATGTGGATTCCGATGTTACTTAATAGTTTGAATGAGAAAGAAATGCAATCAATGGGAATGCGGATTACTGCCGACGATATTTATTCGGTGAATCACTCCAGTTTAAAAGATGCGATCGTTTTATTTGGCCGGGGTTGTACCGCCGAGATTGTTTCAGATCAGGGTCTGCTTTTTACCAACCACCATTGCGGTTATGGCGAAATTCAAAAACAAAGCAGTCTTGAACACGATTATCTTACCAATGGATTCTGGGCAATGAACAAAAGTGAGGAACTTCCCAATCCGGGATTGACTGTCACAATGCTCATGGAGATGGAAGATGTTACTGATCTTGCTTTGACAGGTGTAACAAATGATATGACAGAGGCACAACGTAAAGATAAAATTGCTGTCAACAACAAAGCAATCACCGATAAAGCAAAGGAAAGATCAGGATTCGACGCTGAAGTAAGATCTTTTTACCAGGATAACCAATATTATCTGCTTTATACACAAACATTTAAAGATATTCGCCTTGTAGGAGCACCTCCATCTGTGATTGGAAAATTTGGTGGTGATACCGATAACTGGATGTGGCCACGTCACACTGGTGACTTTTCAATGTTCAGAATTTATGTGGGTAAAGACAATAAACCAGCAGATTACAACGCCGGGAACATTCCTTACAAACCAGCATATCATCTGCCGGTTTCATTGAAAGGGGTTGAAGAAGGCGATTTTACTTTTGTTTATGGTTATCCGGCCCGAACCAGCGAATACCTTCCTTCCTATGCTGTGGATCTTATTGCTGAAAAAAGCAATCCGCACAGAATCAATTTACGCCAGTCACGGCTCGATATTTATGGTAAATATGCTGCAAACGATCCAAAAGTAAGGATTCAATACGCCTCAAAAGATGCCGGAGTAGCGAATGGATGGAAAAAGATGATTGGCGAAAGCAAAGGTATAGAACGAATGAATGGCGTTGAAATAAAACAAACTGAGGAATTTGAATTCACAAAATGGGCTACAATCAGTAAATCAGAAGCGACAAATTATACCGGATTGATTCCTGCCTTTGAGAAAGCATATTTGCGCCTTGAACCACTGAAAATTGCCGCTGATTTTCAGATGGAAGCCGGAATGGGAATCGAATTATTCAATTTCGCATCCAAATTTAAGGTATTGGTGGATGAGAGTGCCAAAGCAAATGCCGATGGTAAAAAAATGGAAGAGTTGGTTAAAAACCTGCAGAACCAGACCACCACCTTTTTTAAAGATTATCACCAACCGATTGATCGTGAAGTTGCTACAGAATTAATTTCATATTATATTCAGAATCAGTCAGTTGATTTCAGACCAACATTTTTGAATTCGATCAATACACAATCAAAAAACACGATTAATGACTATGTGAACAAGCTTTTCGATAAATCTATTTTTGTAAGTGAGGAGGCTGTGAATGCCTTGTTAACTGATTTCACAATGAAGAAAGTGAAGAAAATAGTGAACGATCCTGCGTATCAGATTGTAATGAATCTGAAAGATTTTTCTGAAAAGCAAATTCAACCTTCTGTAAAAGTGCTGAACTCGGCCATCGACAGTTTACAACGTGTGTATATGAAAGCACAGATGGAAATGCGGAAAGATGAGCGATTTTATCCGGATGCCAATTTCAGTTTGCGAATTGCTTATGGAAACGTGGAGGGCTTTTATCCTGCCGATGCGGTTTACTACGATTATTACACAACACTGGATGGTATTATTGAGAAAGATAATCCTGAAATATTGGATTATAAAGTAGATGATAAACTGAAACAATTATACAAAGACAAAGATTTCGGACGGTTTGCCGATAAAGAGGGGAAAATGAGAGTGGCATTTGCTGCCACAAACCATACAACAGGAGGTAACTCAGGCAGTCCGGTTTTGAATGCTGACGGACAAATGATTGGAATCAACTTTGACCGTTGCTGGGAAGGTACCATGAGTGATCTGATGTATGATCCGAAAATGTGCCGAAACATTTCAGCTGATGTGCGTTATATGCTTTTTATAATTGATAAGTATGCCGGTGCCGGTCATCTGATTGATGAAATGACATTGATTCAATAATTCTGAAAGGAAAAAAATGGCAAAAACAAAAACAGTTTTTTTCTGTCGCAACTGCGGCAACGAATCCCCGAAATGGATCGGAAAGTGTAACGCCTGCGGCGAATGGAACACTTATACCGAAGAAACTGTTGTCACCGGAAAAACAAACAAAACCGTCAGCTACAATAAACTGGGCACGAAATCGAAACCCATTGCCATCAATGAAATTGTTGCTGGAAAAGAGCAACGGATCGATATGCAGAATGCCGAACTGAACCGTGTTCTGGGCGGTGGTCTGGTGGCTGGTTCGCTCATTCTGATTGGCGGTGAACCCGGAATCGGTAAATCAACTCTGATGCTTCAGGTGGCTCTGGCATTGAAAAACCTGAAAGTACTTTATATTTCGGGTGAAGAAAGCCAGCAGCAGATTAAAATGCGTGCTGACCGTATTGGAATCCACAATGAAAACTGTTATATCCTCGCTGAGACTTCCACATCGGAGATTTTTGCACATTTCGAAGCGCTTCAGCCTGAAATAATTATCGTCGATTCAATACAAACATTGCAATCGGATCAGATTGAGGCTTCGGCTGGCAGCATTTCCCAGATTCGTGAAACCGCAGCAGAAATGATGAAACTGGCCAAGATGACCAATGTACCCGTGTTTCTGATCGGTCATATCACCAAAGACGGCAGCATTGCCGGACCAAAGGTACTCGAGCATATTGTAGATACTGTGATTCAGTTTGAAGGTGACCGTCATTATGGTTTTCGCATACTTCGGGCTGTGAAAAATCGTTTCGGATCGGCTTCCGAACTTGGTATTTTTGAAATGAATGCCAGTGGTTTGCGTGAAGTGAATAACCCGAGTGAGATATTATTGTCGCAGCGCGAGGAAAATGTGAGTGGTGTGGCCATTTCTGCCATGGTCGAAGGTTTACGTCCTATGCTGATCGAAACGCAGGCCCTTGTGAGTACAGCCGCCTATGGAACGCCACAGCGTTCAGTAACAGGTTTCGATCTGCGCCGTCTGAATATGCTGCTGGCAGTACTTGAAAAACGTTCAGGATTCAGGTTGAGCGCAAAAGATGTTTTCCTGAACATTGCAGGAGGCATTCGGGTGGACGATCCGGCAATCGATTTATCAGTAATTGCAGCTGTCTTATCGTCGAGCGAAGATATTCCGCTCGATTCGAAGATTGCTTTTGCAGCCGAGGTTGGACTTTCGGGAGAAATTCGAGCTGTGAATCGCATCGAGGCGCGCATTTCAGAAGCGGACAAATTGGGATTTGATAAGATTTATATTTCCAAATATAATTTCAGGGGAATCGATACTTCAAAGTTCCATATTGAAATTATTCCGGTAGCTTCAGTAAATGAGGTGTTTGCTTTGTTATTTGGTTAAAGGAACTGCAAAGTATGTGCCTGGCATCAGTCAGAATATTAACTAAATAAGTGGATAGTATATTTTTTGAATTTGGCATTTGAGTGAAATATGTAAATCAAATTGAAATCAAAATATGAAATTAATCTTGAAAAAATCATTGAATGAAGACTGGATGGCAGTTTTCACCGCTTTTGTTATTATAGGATTGACGATATTCATCTACGAAAAGGTGCCTTCCCTGCCCATGCTTTTCAATCCAAAGGAAAAATGGAGCGGGTCCGAGTTTCTTACAGGATTTCTGTCGCGGCCAAACCTGTTGCGTATTGTTTATATTTTTCTGGCTTTTGGATTACTTGCCTGGGGCGGACTGAAACTTGCCGGTAAAAAAACCAATTATTTTTTTGGCTCATTTATTATTATTGCCCTGCTGGCAATGCTTGCGCAGGTGATTTCGACACACACCTCAGTGAAGGCAATTAACCTTGAAACAGTTTTGTTTTCAGTGCTTATCGGATTGATTATCAGTAATACGATGAAGCTTCCCGGATGGATTATGCAGGCGGTTCAAAGCGAATTTTATGTCAAGATTGGTCTGGTGCTACTTGGCTCGACAGTACTGTTCAATAATATTATGAAGGCAGGTACATTGGGACTGATACAGGCCCTTGTTGTTGTTATTTCGGTATGGTATATCGCATATTGGATTGCCCGAAAAATGAAGATTGATACGGAAATGTCAACCATGCTGGCATCCGCTGTTTCCATCTGTGGCGTTTCAGCAGCCATTGCCACTTGTGGTGCTATCAAAGGGGACAATAAAAAACTCTCCTATGTAATTTCACTTGTTCTGATTGTTGCCATTCCTATGATGCTTATTATGCCATATCTTGCCAACTGGATGGGGCTGACACAGGAAGTGGCCGGTGCGTGGATCGGAGGAACCATTGATACCACAGGCGCTGTAGTGGCGACCGGAACCATTATTGGTGAAACTGCGCAGAAATATGCGGTCATCATAAAATCAGCTCAAAATGTACTGCTCGGTTTGGCAGCATTCGCTATTTCAATGTATTGGGCTTACTCAAAAAAAGGCACTTCAGTTGAAAAACCAACTGTTCGTATAATTTGGGAAAGATTTCCAAAATTTGTTCTCGGTTTCATACTTACTTCGCTATTGTTTTCATTTGTCTTAAATGCCGAAACAGTAAAGCAAGCCGGTGATACCATCAAAGGTTACCAAAATATCTTTTTTAGCATCGCATTTGTTTGTATCGGACTGGAAACCAGATTCAGTGAAATCTTCAGTGCCGAAAACCGAAAACCAATGTACGCGTTTCTGATCGCGCAAGGTATCAATGTGGTTATAACGTTTATTGTAGCTTATCTGTTGTTTAACAGTTAGTTGTAGTCTTTACTAAGTTTGTTTTCCGGAGTACAGTCAATTATTTTGCAGGTTAACTTGGCAATTCTTGACAATTTTGTATTTCCGCGTTTTGACTGTCCTTTCTACCCTTTACAAGTTTAATAATCTGGTTTTTCAAAAAAAGTAATACTTTTGGCGCGGTCTTTTATTGAACTGAATTTTTCAGAATTCAATGAGGAACAAGCAAATTATTGGGTTACATTACTCATTAACATCTATTTATACTAAAATTAACTAAGAGAAAACCTCATTTCTCAACTAGAAAAACTACTTTATGCGTAATGTATATATAAAAGGGACGGGTTCCTATGCGCCCGAAAATGTAGTTAAAAACGATTTTTTTGATAAAATCGGCTCATCCGATGAATGGATTTATAAACATTTAGGAATTAAGGAAAGAAGAATCTCCACCGGAGAAACAACCAGTGATCTGGGTTATAGAGCTGGTTTAAATGCAATTGAAAACGCAGGTTTAACGGTTGACGATATTGATCTGATCATTGTTGCCACAGCGACTCCCGACCGGCAGGCACCATCCTGCGCCTGCTTTATCCAGGAAAAATTAGGTGCCTTTAAAAGTGTTGCATTTGATGTTGCCGCCGTCTGCTCTGGCGCCCTGTTCACCATATCGGTTGGTGTTCAATATATCAGGTCAGGCATGTACAACAATGTGTTGGTCATAGGTGCCGATACTTTTTCGACAATAACGGACTGGGAACGAAGAGATTCAGTATTTTTTGGAGACGGAGCCGGTGCTATGGTACTTTCACATACAACGGAAGACAAAGGATTTATCGATTTTATTTTGCATGCTGATGGCCGTGGAAAGGAACATTTTAATATCCCTGCAGGTGGATCTGAAATGCCGACTACCCAGAAAACAATTGATAACAGAGGACATTATTTTCAGATGAACGGAAAAGAAGTTTACAAAACTGCGATTGAAGTGGTTCCATCATGTATCAATGAAATCCTTTTAAAACACCAGATGAGCATTGGTGAAATCGACTTTATGCTTCCACATCAGCCTAGTATTCTGATTCTTAAGGAAATTGCACTACGTGTTGGCCTGCCTTTTGAAAAGGTAAAAACCAATATGGACCGTTATGCAAATACTTCCGGCGGGACTATTCCTATTTTACTTGACGAAGTCCACCGAAATAATGAATTCAAGACCGGTGATATTCTTCTCTTCGCTGCCGTTGGCGCGGGCTGGACATGGGGAACAGCCTTGTATAAATGGTAAGAGTGAAGCTTGAAAAGTGAAGACAGAAAGATGATCTTCAATCTGGATAAGTCAGGCTTCATTGCTTTTTCCCTATGATGGGATTTTGAATACTAATATCCATCTTATTTAACTTCGGTCAACGGCTTTATAATTTCCCGCCGATAATTATTCACCCTAAAAAGAACATTTAATTAAAAAAAACGATGAACAACAAAATATTTGAAGGAAAAACCTATTTGATTACCGGCATCGCCGACAGTAATTCACTTGCCATGTTTGTAGCAAGAAAAATCATTGAAAATGGAGGCGAAGTGGTATGCTCCGGATTAGGGGTGAGTCCTTTTCATAAAAATCTATCTGAAAAAGCCATTGCTTTTCTGAATAAAAACAACCAGGATTTTCAGGAAGCGGTCAGGAGTGAACTCGGTGATTCTCTTACAGAGATTTTGGATGTAACCATTGACGAAAATATTGAGTATTTCGCTAAGACACTTCAGGAAAAAAACATCAGACTGAATGGGTTTCTACATGCGATTGCCATGGATAAAACCATCCGCCAAAAGGAAGTGAAACCCCTACTGGAAGTGACAAAAGATGAGTTTTGTGACACAATGGAAGTTTCAGCCTTTTCATTGATACGCTTGAGTCACTACCTGATGAAATACAATGTGCTTCAGCCAGGTTCGTCTATTTGTTCGCTAAGCTATATTGCAGCTGCAAAAGTTACCTTTCACCCATACAGAAACATAAGTATTGCAAAGGCTGCACTCGAACGCATCACCATTGAGCTGGCCGATGAAATGGGACGCAAAAACGGAACCCGTGTGAATGCAATTCGTTTTTCGCCTTATATGGGAAGCAAAGCTGGCAATGCAACATTAAATCAGGGCGATCTTGATATTTCGAATGAGGTTAGTCCATTGGGCAATGCAACACCGGATGATCTGGCAAATGAAGTGGTACATTTATTTCGTCCCAACGGTAGAATCACAGGTGAGATAAGGCATGTGGACGGTGGATATAATATTATGGGTTAAGGGTGTTGGATTTAATTTTGCGGGTAAATCTGGCAAAGAAAAACTGAAAATCAGGAGATATTTTTTTTAGAAGCACAATCTGGCATTCTCACAGCGCATTCCACGGGAAAAAGTTGCATTGT
>CAJBPB010000376.1 GCA_903957365.1 uncultured Bacteroidota bacterium | reverse complement strand
TTGATTCTAAACCATATTGCATACAGGATCAGCAAAGAACAATCAGGGTTGCCAATTTTTACAATACATGACTCGGTAGTATTCCCTGTTGGCTACGAGAATTATGTCACTCAGGTAATAAAAGAAGAATCAATGAGATGCCTTGGCTCAAATCCGACTCTTGCTATTGAGCCTTGGTCTTCGTCAAGTTTAAAACTAACTGCATAGTAATATTCAAAAACAAGCATATGAATTTACCAAATCTTAATCTCAACCGTCCCCTGGTCTTTTTTGATACAGAAACCACCGGGGTGAATATTGCAAAAGACCGGATAGTAGAACTGTGTGCTATCAAAGTCTATCCTGACAAGACACAGGATATGTTCCTGCAAAGGTTCAATCCTGGAATACCTATACCCCCGGAAGCAACAACTATACATGGTATTACTGATGAAATGGTAGCCAATGAACCCCGCTTTTCAGCAAAGGTCAATGAAATAGTGGATTTTTTTTCCGGTTGTGATCTTGCAGGGTACAATCTGATCAGGTTTGATGTACCATTACTCGTTGAAGAACTCCTTAGAAACGGCGTTACCAAGATACCTTTTGATGGCGCCAGATTCATTGACTGCCTGGCCATTTGGCGTAAAATGGAACCAAGGACACTTTCTGATGCAGTAAAATATTATACCGGTGAAGTCCATGAAGAGGCCCATGCATCAAAAGGTGATGTAGAGGCGACGATGAAGGTTCTTGTTGGTCAACTGTCAAAGTATCCAGATTTGCTACCTGATCCAGTCGCACTCCACGAATTAGTTCAGGAGGGTAACACAGTTATAGATTATGCCGGAAAGTTCTCCAGGGATGCTGATGGAGATATAATTTTTACATTCAGTAATAACATTGGCAAGAAGGTTAAAGACAACCTCGGAATGTTGGATTGGATGCTCACAAGGGACTTTACAGAACAGACCAAGCATATTGCCAGGCAGATATTGGATGGGGAGTTGAGATAAATGAATTTATCAACACATTTGCAATAAATTATAAAATATACATTCATTAACAACTACCACCCTAGAAAAACAAGTTGATAACTTTTTGATTACTTTTTATCTTGAAAATTGAGATAATTATTACAAAGTCTTATTTTAGCATCATGATAATTTGAATTATTAATGAACAGAATTAAAGAAGTACTTGAGGGGAAAGGAATAAAGCAAACTTGGCTAGCTGACAAGTTAGGGAAAAGCTATAATATGGTGAATGCCTATGTACAAAACCGGCAACAACCTAGATTGGAAGTTCTTTTTGAAATCGCAAAAATATTAAACGTAGAAACTAAAGAATTAATAAGTGACACAAAATTTGATGACAAAATATAAATTCAGTAGAAATGATTCAGTTCAATTCATTAAATATATGGGATCAAAAACAAAAATTCTTCCTTTTGTTATTGATGGCATTGAAGATATTTATGAGGGTGGGATAATATGTGATTTGTTTTCAGGTTCATGTTCTCTTTCAGGTGCGCTTGCTACTCAAGCACAAATTATTTCAAATGATATACAATCATACTCCGCTGTTATAGCTAAAGCATATTTAACAGACTGGAATGATGAAACAATAACATCAAAAATAATTATTGACATTGCCGAAAAGTATCATTATGAACATTATAGCTCTTTAATTAAGA
This sequence comes from uncultured Bacteroidota bacterium, assembly GCA_903957365.1. GTDB lineage: Bacteria > Bacteroidota > Bacteroidia > Bacteroidales > F082 > CAJBPB01. Next base: position 589 of record CAJBPB010000376.1, on the reverse strand, counting down.
AATACCAATATCCAGAAAATCTTAATTTAGTTTCTTTTAATAAAATTGAAAAGCTAAACCAAGATCTGATAAATCAAAGTTTTTCCAGTAAGTGGCATCTCTTCACCAAGTATTATTCTGGTACATGGTGGAGCGCTGAACAATGTACATGGATTGATTCTCTTAGAAAGGCTATTGAAGACTTTAAAGATAATCCTGCATATAATACTATGCTTGGATCATTAATGTATGCTATGGCCTATAATAGTCAAGGTACTGGGCATTATGCTCAATATCGTGATGCAAAAACAATTTCTTCAATGAATGATATTTTAATTTATAGAAGAAAAAATATCAAAGATTATTTTACCCGCAAATTTGATGATGCTCTTGAAAAATTACCTTTAAAAGCAAATATACTAAATCATGAAGTGCTAACTTTAGATTACTTGGATTGTCTCAGAAATTTGAAAAAAGCAACAATTTATGCTGATCCGCCATACTGTTTTGTACATTATAGTAGATTTTATCATGCTATTGAAACTTTAGTTTTATATGATTACCCAATTTTACAGCATAAGAATAGTACAATAGTTAAGGGTCGATATCG
>CAJBPB010000375.1 GCA_903957365.1 uncultured Bacteroidota bacterium | reverse complement strand
TCCTCCGAATGGTCATCTGCAAGGATGATTTCGAATAAGTCAGGCGGATAATCCTGTTTGATGAGGTCGTGCAACAGATTTTCGATATTTGATTTTTCATTGCGCAATGCCACCAGCACACTCACTGTAGTTAAAGGTATATTGGTTACGGGTGAATTGTTTTTAAGAAGGTACCAGCCAATGGTATAGAAGAAAATCAGGATGGCATAGAGTAATGCGATCGCCTCCATCGTCCGGAGTAAAACCAGAAGATAATCATCCACCGAGGTCCTCCTTTCTGAAGAAACGCAAACGATAAACAAAGATAATACCGAGCAGTGCCGGCACGACCAGATTCAATATCCACAGCACCGAACTTGCCGCAAAAACTGCCGTAGCACCTGAATTATTCCAGAAGACATCGTTCGTAAAATACAGTCCGAAGATATAGATGGCCACCGAACCACGCACACTCAGCTCAGTAAGCGCGATGGTCGGTATGATCGCGAGGAACAGATAAGTCAATGAGATCAGCATGATGGCCTCCGGATAACCGATAGTGAATCCGGTGATCAGCAGCAACAGATAATACTGTGCCGAGAAGACGACAAACCTGCACATCGACAACAACAGCACCTTTAACAACTCAGGTCTTGTATAAAGCGAAAAAACATCAATATAGCCGTGTATCTTCTCTTTCCTTTTCGGAAAAATACCGGCAGCCATATACTTGAGCAATGAGACATTGAAATAGAGTAATAAAGCGAAGGTCAGGATGGAAAATACCAGGGCAAGAAAGCCAAACGACAAGCCCGCATTCACCGTGAGATCAAAATCAAAAAAGAGATGCAGCGAAAAAGCAAGTGCAATGCTGCCGGCAATGAATGTCGTGAGCAACTGACTCAGACTACCTATCAGCGTGACCAAAATACCTTTGATATGACTTTCCTTTTGCAGTATGAACACCCTGCCCAGGTAATCACCCACACGGTTTGGCATGATCATACTGACCGAAATGCCCGACAATACCGCCGTGAACGCCCGGTCAAAAGAGACCCGTTCCAGCTTATCGATCAGGGTTTTCCATTTGAAAGCCTCCAGCGCAAGGTTGACGGGGATCAGCAGCAGAACCACCCACATCAGGTTATTGTGGCGCGAATCGATACGTATTTCAATGAATTGATTCCATACGGCGGAGAGGCTGCGCTGGTGTACCAGCTGATCATACACGAACCACAGGCTCAGCGCCATGATCAGCACCCTGAGCAATATGTTCACGTTTTTGCCTACCTTTGCTTTCATCAGGCTAAATTCGGATATTTTTGAAAACAGAGCGAATTATTTTAGGTATCGACCCGGGCACGACCATCATGGGTTATGGATTGATCAGTGTCAAAGGTAATAAAATGGAGTTGATTGTGATGGGGGTACTCAAGCTTTCGAAGTATGCAAACCATGCCTTGAAACTGAAAAAGATATTTGAGCGTACCCTGGAGCTTATTGATGCGTACCACCCCGATGATGTTGCACTGGAAGCGCCATTTTTCGGAAAGAACATACAATCGATGCTCAAGCTGGGTCGTGCGCAGGGTGTTGCGATGGCAGCGGCACTTTACCGCGATATCCCGATTGAGGAATATTCACCGCGTAAGATCAAACAATCCATCACCGGCAGCGGGAATGCTTCCAAGGAACAGGTGG
>CAJBPB010000374.1 GCA_903957365.1 uncultured Bacteroidota bacterium | reverse complement strand
ATTATTTTCAGCAAAAACGCGGGCGGTCTTCCAGTTTTGGTAAACAGCGAGTTTTTTAAAGAAATATGGAAATGTGCTAAAGAGAATCCATTTTATCATTTCTTTATCTGGTCTGGTCATCGGTACAACTTGCCAGAATTTGTCAAAATCAATAATAATATAGGATACTTGTTGAGAAGTTCGGGAGCTCATTTCTTATAACCGGTTGTGTAATTAGGGTTAGCTGAAAAACACTTCAATTCAGATTATTGACAAGTATTGCACAATGCTGCATTCGTAACTGAAAAACAGTGCGACAGAGAATATCAAACAGAATCTGAATCTTATCATACACCGCCCTTCGTGCTGAAGAACTTATTCTTTTTGCAAACAACAGGCACGGGAGTGCTGCCCCGGCCAGTTTGACCAGGTTCAGTACCAAAAATATGCTGGCAAAACACGATTCACTTGTTCCTTTGAGTCTGGCTTTTATCCGGTTTAAACGGTAACCCGTTTTAGCCTGGCCGAACTTGCCTTCGATTGGATTTCTTTCTCCAGGACTTAGGTGAATTGACACTGCCGATGGTCTGCCAAGAGGTTTGGCTAAAAGCTTGATTTCCTTTTCTTTCAAAGCAGATCTGTTTGCCCGGGTACAATAGATTTGATCTGTCTTAAACCACAATTATAAACGATTTGAAAGCTATAAAAATTAAACTAAAACTTAGGTTATAATTCCAATGATGAGTTTTCAGAAGTTCCTTTAAGTATGATATGATCGATATAAAACTCAAAGAACTGAAATTTCAACATCGTGAAGAGTCTTATCAAATGCATCGAGAATAATCAATTCATGAGCGTTAAGAACATCTTTGAAGGATTCATGCTTTTTGAAAACTTTCCTGGAATTTTTACCCATATCCATTCTGATTTTTTTGTTTTCGGCCAAGTAATTGATCTGTTCAGCAAGTTTATCCGGACATGTATAATCAGCTTTTATGGCATTATATCCAAATTTGACTTGTTCGTTAACGCCATTAATTGGGGTCGTAATAATAGGAAGTCCATAGGCCATAGCTTCCAGAATAACAAGAGGATAAGTGTCGTTTATTGAAGTAAAAACGAAAATATCTGCGGCACGATAAAAAGAATCGATCTCATTAGTTTCAGAGACCATCGTAATTTCCTTTTCTAGTTCGAACTCATAAACTAGCCTTGCAATTTTTTCAAGATAAGGCAAAGGATTGCGCGCCCCTACCAAAAAGTATTTGAGTTTCTTTCCGGTTAATGAACGAGCAGCTCTTATAATGATCTCCTGGTTTTTATGTTCGACAATTATTCCAACATTCAATATAACCAATTCATCTGGTTGAATTCCAAGTTTATTTCGTGCTTTGTTTTTGAGTGCTTCATTAAGTTTCAAATTGCTATACCTTTGATTTAGTGCATTATGAATAATCCTGAAATTATTTTTAAAATTATATGGTTCATAGTACTGTTGCGAATATCGGGTACAAAAAACAACCGTTTTTGCCTGCTGAAAAGCATTATAATAATTTTGTGAATTGTTCATTATTAATTGAACTTGTCGTTCTTCATCAAAAGATTCATGGATCATCCAAACAGAAGGTATTTCTAATTTATTCAAAATGTTTATAACATGGTAGTTGTGCAAAACATTTACAAAAACAACATCAGGAACCTCATCGGTTAGCATTTCAATTATTTTAGGTTTTAGAAGAATGAAACCTTCGTTGTCGCCGTATTCCATCTTGAAATGCATGGGATCGTCTTCATTCAGAACAATTGTTTTAATACCTTGTTGCTCAAGTGAATTACGTGCATGTCCATCGGAAGGGGAAACAACGCTAATATTGTATTTTCCCTTTTTTTGTAAAGCTATTGCTATTTCATACAAAACGTTAGGGGCCCCTTCAAAATTAAAATTATGGGAGTAAAAAAGTATTTTAAGTTTTCTTTCAGCCGATTTATTGATACTAAACTTCAGTATTTTGTTCATGCAAAATAAAATATTGGCTTTCATTTATATAATATTAATAAATATGATACAGATAATCAATTTGTTAGATCAATGCTTGATTTTTTATTTTAAAAGTTTGGTTAACAGGAAATAAATGAATCCATTTCTGTTTTTTAAATTTTCAAATATCACAAAGCCATAACCATATAGTTCATAACAGATGAAATCTTTAACTATTTCTTTTCGATGAAAGCTGTTTTTCCACATTTTTAGCAAAATCCT
>CAJBPB010000373.1 GCA_903957365.1 uncultured Bacteroidota bacterium | reverse complement strand
GATCTAGCCACCAAAGTTAATCAAGAGTTAAACCTTTTTCCGGTGGCTGAGCTCGTCGAAGCCACCAAAGTTAAATCAGTAGTTAAACCTTTTTCCAGTGGCTGAGCCCTTCGGCTATGCTCGGGTTAAGATAGTCGCTACGGTGTATCATTTTGTATTATATGCTCATGATTAAGAATAGTTTATAATGTTTGTACTCATCATTTACTGTTTTGATGAATATCTTTTAATCAATTGAACTTTTTAAAATAATCATAGGGTATATATGCTAATTAATATGACATATGTATGTTATAAAACTAACTTATATAAGTGAATTATGATAACATATATATGTTAGATTCAAATCAACAGCATGAAATTTATAGTTTAACTGTATGTTTTGCTTAATATTCCGGCATCAGTTCGTTAGATAACATACAATTAATTGTTCTACATACAGTCAGGAGACGATGATTTGCAACGATGTTTTGCAAACCCGCACCGAACGGTGGTAAAAATCCAGCTTTGTAGAGTAATCTTTTCTGTTGTTAGAACGCTTAACTTGATTGCTTTATTTAGGGTCCGAACGGTTCAAAGAATACCTTGTGAAAGGTTATGCCCTCAAAAAGAAGCGGTTCAAAACGGTCACTTCAATGAATTATTTCAACGAATTGCAGCAGCGCATCCATGAAATCCGCCTGTCAGAACGCTTTTTTACCAGCTAAGTTGCCTTATCAGGCTTCAGCCTGAACATGAACAATAGATTTTACTTTTTATTCAGATAGAATTAACAGAACAATTTTAACTAAGCCAAGCCCTGGTGAGCCAGATCAGTTGTGCTTTAAAGGAAACTACGCGGAGCATGATTCTTACTAAAAAATGGATGATCAGTTATTTGGCCAGAGGCCGGATTTGTCCTGCGTAGCGGGACGCTACCCAGAGCACCACGCTAAGCGCAGCGTCCCGCTATGCTTGCCTTATCAGGCTTCCAGCCTGAACATGAACAATAGATTTGTATCCACCCCAGCAAACCCATATTTCATAATAGAATCAGCTATTTTACCTTTGGTGCAAAAATTAGATTATGATACAAGATGAATAGCAGTCGTTGATGTTTGCTAAGGTAGATGATTGGAAAAAGAGCGGGGTAAATTTTAATCAGGGATAGTATAATCCCAATTTACCCCGGCTTCATTTAACGTTGCACATTGCATGCTTTTGGAAAGAATTACTGCTCAGCCAATGGTGTATTCCATTGATCCTTAGGTACAACTTTTGGTATTTCAGGATCTCCCTCATAGGCAGGAGTCATAATCTGAACATTGTTTTCGTTAAACACATCCAGAATATTCTGATGCAATTCGGTATAAAAGATATGCATCCTGGAGATGTCATTACAATAGGCATTGATTTCATAATTGACGGCAAAATCACCCAGCGATTGCTTTAAAACAAAGGGCTCTGGTTGCTTCATCAAGCCTTTGGTGCGGTCGGCTGCCAGTTTCAACATGGCGTCAACCTGCCGCCACGGTGTTTCATATCCTATGCCGACTGTTGTATGTATAATCACACCCAAATCATTCGCTCGGGTATTAAAATTGATGATATTACTGTTAAGCAATACAGAATTAGGTATGATGATTTCTTCATTCTTCACCGATCGTAAACGGGTAACCAAAAGTTTTTGCTCTACAACAAAACCAACCAGTTCATCCACCTTGATGCGGTCACCAATTTTAAAAGCACCACGATAGGTCATTGAATAACCGGCAATTATATTTCCAATGAATGAGGATGATCCCAACGAAAACAACACGCCAAGAAATACCGTAACTCCTTTAAATGCACTTGATTCTGAACCTGGTATGTATGGATAAGCCACAATAACCGCAAACGCAATGATAAAAACCCTCAAGATCCTGAATGTCGGCAAAGCCCATTCCGGATCGAAATCTTTGATGACAATTCCGTTTTGCGAGATGCCAACAAAAAACAGCTTTATCAGTTTTAACAGATAACGGGTTATGAAAAAGATGATGATAAGAAAAGCCAGACTAGGTAAAAATTTGACAAAACTCTCCCCAATAATCATGACAGGATTCAATACCAACTCAAAGGTGTAAACAGCCACATGGTTTGTCCAGGGAAAAAGACCAAGGATATATTGCAGAAATATTGTTACAATCACAACAATCACAATGATCTTCATTGTTTTGAAAAAAATCTGAATCGCTTTCCAGAGTTGATTCGAACGGATCAGATTGTGGGATACATTGTCAACACTATCAATCTTTTCTTTGAACCGATTCTGCAAACGGATATTTATTTTTTTAAGAATCCAGAACAGACCCAACATGATCATAACCAGAATGATGGCTGAAAGCAATGCATACAAGGATTTTTTTAACAGCTCGGGAGTGCTGCGTACTTCTCTGTAGGATTTAATACCCGAAACAACCTTTTGATGAATATATTCGGCCAGGACAATGGTACTGAATCCTTCCATTTCCGCATCAACATTATAAACATTCATGACTAATTCACGGCCAGCCATGATCGAATACCTATCTTCTCCTTTAATTAAAATTATCGAATCGGGATGAATGGAAGGGTTGCCCGCAATCTTCTCAATTCTTTTACTAATTATTGCGGCTCTCTGTTGGCCAGTAAACGTAGCAATTCCCCTGACGTTGAATAACACCTTTCCGTCAATTTTTACAGCTGCTATATTTTGTTTAACCTCAGAAAACTCCTGATCAACAACAGATGAATTTTGAGCAATGGCCACATCTTGTGAAACAATGATTAACCAGCTCAAAAACAATAAATTAACAATTATACTTCTCAGGTGTGTGTTCTTAAAAATCGTTTTCATTGCCTGATTATTAGAATCAATTCTTATTTAATGTTTGTCCTTAAACTCAGTGTCGGGGCTAAAAAGTTCATTGTCGAGGCATGCACAAAGCCAAAAAGCGAAGTTTACTTTTGGTAAATGCGATGCACTGAGCTTGTCGAAGCGAGCATTTACGACTCAAGCATAAAAACGAGAACGGACTTTTTAGACGGACACTATTTAAGCAGTTCTTTCACAGCTTCCTCAATCTGCTGATCCCGTCCTGCTGATAAAATTCCAGGTTCATTCGCTACTCTGATATCGGGTTCTAACTGGTTATTTTCGCAGAATTTGCCATCAGCGGTACGCCATCCTCCCATTGGAATGCCGAAAACAAGAGTTGGATCAATCTGTGCTTCCCACCAGACAAATGTTCCGGTTCCGGGAACAGGCATACCAAGTGTTTTCCCGACATTTTTCAATTTGTAAGCAACTGGAAACAAATGAGCGTCAGAATAGCAACTTTCACCAACAAGCACAATGGATGGTTTCACCCATTTATCGTAAGGTTCAGAACCAATATACTGGCCGTGAGGAACAATATCGATGTATTTATTTCCGCTAAGAAAATCGGAGAGTTGTTCGTGAATGTTTCCGCCTCCGTTAAAACGGGTATCGACTATCAGGGCTTTCTTTTCGAAATTACGACCAAGTGCTTCCTGAAAAACATTCCGCATACTGCCATCATCCATCGACCTGACATGCACATAACCGATTTTTCCTTCAGAAAGACGATCCACTTCGTTCCTGCGGTTTTTTACCCAGCGCTGATACAATAATTCGTTCGTTTCGCCTGTACTGATTGGTTTCACACTCTCATCAAACCGTTCGGATGTCGCAGGATTATAAACTGAAAGCAAAGTGAGTTTCGCTGTTTTACGGTTCAGCATGGCATAGAAATCAAGGCTGTCGGTAACGTTTTCACCATCAATTTTCTCGATAACACAGCCTGCCCTCACTTTTGAAGTCGATTTATCAAGCGGTCCGCCAGCAATTACCTCAGCTATTTTCAGACCGGGACCAGCGAATTCATAATCATACAATACTCCCAGATCAGCTGTCTGATCCATATTGGGGCGGTTGGCCCGGTAACCGCAGCCGGTATGTGAAGCATTCATTTCGCCAAGCATCTCACTCAACATCTCAGCAAAATCGTAATTGTTACTGATAAACGGCAGAAATTTCTTGTAGGTTGAGTAATAGTAATTCCAGTCAACTCCCTGTAAATCTTCAACATAGAATTTGTCACGCAGTTGTCGCCATGCATGATCAAAAATATAATTACGCTCCTCAGCTGGTTTCAACAGCATCTCTCCATTGGTTTTCAGCGGTTCCGATTTGCCATCGGCAACATCCACTTTCATGGGCTTTCCGTCAGCAAAAAGCAGAATAAACTTTCCATCGGATGACAATTCCATACCCAACCGATTCAGGCCCAGTTTGGTAAGCATCTTGGTCTCTTTGGTGCGTAAGTCGGTCACCCATAAATCATTTCCTTTTTCAAAACTGGTGAGATAGAAAAGTTTATCGCCCTCTTTCGATAACAACCAGTCATTGATTTTTGAGGTATGGATTGTGAGTTTGCTCTTGCGTTCGGTCAGGTTTTCAAAATCGATAACCACTTTGGTTGAATCCTTTTTTACCTCTTCCGAATCTTTTTTACCTTTTTTATCCTTTTCCTTTTTGTCCTTTTCTTCCTCTTTTTTCTTGTCTTTTTCCGCTTTTTCTTCCTGGTCTTTTACCAATGCATACTCTTCTTTGGTAAGTTTAAATTTATCGAAGGATTCTTTGGTAAAGAACATGGCATACACATCGGCGCTTGAAATATTTCCTCCTTGCGAACGATCACCGTTCCGGTTATTTCCCCAGATCATCATCTTACCATCAACCGACCATTTGGGTGCATAATCGTCATAACCACTGAGTGTCAGGTTAAGAATTTCACCTTTGCCATCTGAAGAAACCAGCCCAACTTCAGGCGAGAAAATCCTGTCGGGGAATGCATAATTTACAAGAAACCATTTGCTATCGGGCGACCATTGGTAATACTGATCTCCATCGGCATATGAATAATTGACATTGGCAGGCATGATAGTCCGGGTTTTCTTATCGGCTAGATTAATCACTTTTAATACAACCCTGTTTTCGAGATATGCGACTTCTTTCCCATCAGGTGAATATTCGGGTTGAAATTCCTCAGCTTCGGTCGCTACCAGCGGTTCTGATTTTAACAGTGTTGAAGCATAAAAATAAGGTTCTTCGGCACGTGCAATGGAGGTTGTCATCACGTTCCAACTGTTATTAATCTCTGCAGCATACACGAGTGAGCGGCCATCGGGGCTGAAGCTCACACTACGTTCCTGATAAGGTGTATTTGTGATTCGCTTTGTGAAACCACCATCGATGCTACTCACAAAAATTTCACCACGAAAAACATAGGCGTATTCTTTGCCATTTTTAGAAAGTCTCATCTCAGTAAAGCCTTCATTGACAGGCACTATTTTCTCCTGTGGTGTGCGTCCTCCAGCCATAACATTCACCTTGACTTTTACAGGTGAATCGCCGTTTTTCATGGTATAGATTTCACCATCATAAGTGAAACATAGTGTATTGTCGTTTGACTTACTTAAAAAACGTACCGGATTTTTAGTAAAACTGGTCAATGCTGTCGATACTGCAGGGGCAGAAACAGAACTTTTATACACATTAAATGATCCGCTTTGTTCGCTCAGGTAGTAAAAATCATTGTCGTTGGCATCAAAAACAGGATTACGATCCTCACCATTAAACTGGGTAAGTTTTGTAAATTTCTTTGAATTAAATTCATACAGCCAAATATCACGTGCGATGGATGAAGTGTGATGCTTCCTCCATTCGTTTTCATATCCTTTGATATCTTCATAAAGCATTTTGTCACCGGTGGATGCCGGACTGGGTTGTAAAGCGGATGTTGGCAATAAAATTGAGACTTTCCCACCTTTTACCGGAACGGTATATAATTCGTTCAGCAACGAAATCGGAAACTGGGCATCGGTTACAAGATCCTGACGATAGGCCGAAAAAATGACATCATTATTGTCTGCCGTGAAATTACATGGAATTTCGCGGTTCGAACTGAATGTTAATCGCTTTGTTTCGCCACCTTGTGCAGGCATAACAAAAACGTCAAAATTACCATTCCTGTCAGAAGCAAAGGCAATGCTTTTACCATCATGACTCCATACAGGTGCGTATTCGTATGATTCTGACATTGTGAGTGCAACCGCTGTTCCACCGTTTGCAGCCACCGAATAAATATCATCCTTGTAACAAAAAAGAATGGTTTTCCCGTCTGGTGAAATGGCGGTATAACGAAGCCACATTGCATTTTCCTGGCTAAATCCTGAAATAAACGGGATCAATAAAAGCATGAAAGCGAAGATTCTTTTCATATAGAAATGTTTTAAGTTCAATAAATCAATGAGTTACAATCTGGATTCAAAAAAAATTCCCTAATCGGAAAGATTAATAAAAACTAAAAGTAAAATTATTTCATTTATGAAAGTAAATCAATTACTTAAAGAAAATATTACATATTTCGCCGATATTGTCCGCCTACCTGAAACAGTGCATGTGTGATCTGACCGATTGAAGCATATTTGGAGGCTTCCATCAACACCTCAAAAACATTTTCGTTGTGGATGGCTGCTTTCTGCAATTTCTTTAAAACAAGGACAGTTTCTTTTTTCCAGGTTTTGTGTAACTGATCCAACATTGAAATCTGATAATCTTTTTCAGTCTGGGTAGCCCTTATCACTTCGCCAGGGGTGATGGTTGGCGATCCTTTGCTCGATAGGAAAGTATTTACTCCCATAATTGGCAGTTCACCTGTATGTTTTAATGTTTCGTAATACAACGATTCTTCCTGAATTTTGCCGCGCTGATACATGGTTTCCATGGCGCCCAAAACACCTCCTCTTTCGGTAATACGGTCAAACTCGGCTAGCACAGCCTCTTCAACCAGATCGGTGAGTTCTTCGATGATAAACGAACCTTGCAACGGGTTTTGATTTTTTGCCAGACCCAATTCGTGGTTGATGATCATTTGTATGGCGATGGCACGACGGACAGATTCTTCGGTAGGTGTGGTGATGGCTTCGTCATACGCGTTGGTGTGCAACGAGTTACAATTGTCATAAATTGCATACAAAGCCTGTAATGTGGTTCTTATATCATTAAAATCAATCTCTTGTGCATGCAATGAACGACCTGATGTCTGGATATGGTATTTCAGTTTCTGCGATCTTTCGTTGGCGCCATATTTGTGACGCATGGCTTTTGCCCAGATCAATCGTGCCACTCTGCCAATCACAGAAAACTCAGGATCGATGCCGTTTGAGAAGAAGAATGACAAATTAGGGGCAAAATCATCGATATTCATCCCGCGTGACAAATAATACTCAACATAAGTAAAACCATTTGCAAGGGTGAAAGCAAGTTGTGAAATAGGGTTGGCACCGGCTTCAGCAATATGGTAACCCGAAATGGAAACGGAATAGAAATTTTGAATCTTATTTTTAATGAAGAATTCCTGGACATCACCCATCATTTTCAATGAAAAATCGGTTGAATAAATGCAGGTATTCTGCGCCTGGTCTTCTTTGAGGATATCAGCCTGTACGGTTCCCCGCACTTTGGCCATCGTTTCGGCTTTTATCTTTTCATACACTTCTGAAGGAAGCACCATATCACCGGTTACACCGAGTAACATCAACCCAAGGCCATCGTTTCCCACAGGCATTTCGCCCTGATACACAGGCCGTTTGGTTTTTCTCTGAATAAATATTTCATCGATGATGGCATTTACCTCCTTCACCAGTCCATTTTCAAGAATATACAATTCACATTGCTGATCAATGGCGGCATTCAGAAAATAGCCAACCAGCGTTGGAGCCGGACCGTTGATGGTCATTGAAACACTGGTTTTGGCTTCGGCCAGATTAAATCCGGAATAAAGTTTTTTGGCATCGTCCAGACAGGCAATGGAAACGCCGGCATTACCAATTTTCCCAAAAATATCGGGGCGCATATCCGGGTCTTCACCATAAAGAGTTACCGAATCAAAAGCGGTCGACAACCTTCTGGCAGGCATTCCAAAAGAAACATAGTGGAACCGGCGGTTGGTTCGTTCCGGTCCACCTTCACCGGCAAACATACGGGTCGGATCTTCTTCTTCGCGCTTGAAAGGGAATACACCCGCAGCAAACGGGAATTTTCCGGGAACATTTTCCTTAAAAGTCCAGCGGATTATCTCGGCCCACGATGTAAACCGTGGTAAAGCGACCTTTGGAATCATCAGATGCGACAAAGTCTGTGTATGCGTATCAACCAGGATTTCCTTGTCGCGGACTTTAAAAACAAATTTCGGATCGTAGTATTTCTTTCGTTTGGCATCCCAGCCTTCAATCACCCTGATACTGCTCGGATCGAGGTGTTGGTTCTCATTTTTTATAATTTTCTGAATTGCGGTAGTGTCAGCGCCATGCTGTAACAACAGTTGTTCAGAAATCTTCAGACTCTGAACCCTTTGTGCAATATCTGCCTGTTTTGTAACCCAGTGATTGTACGATCTGACCAATTCGGATATTTCGCTCAGATAGCGTACTCTTTTCGAAGGAATGATGAAAATCTTTTCTGACATCTCTTCAGGCTTCTCCATCTTGGTATCAAAGGAAACCTTGGTTTTCTCTTCTATTTTTTTCAGAATCGAAAGGTATAATGCATTAACACCCGGATCGTTAAACTGAGAGGCAATAGTCCCAAAAACCGGCATTTCATCAGGGTTTTGATCAAAAAGCTGATGATTACGCTGGTATTGCTTTTTCACATCACGCATGGCATCCAGGGCTCCACGTTTATCAAATTTATTGAGTGCGATCAGGTCAGCGAAATCGAGCATGTCAATTTTTTCAAGTTGCGTTGCGGCACCATATTCGGGGGTCATCACATACAACGAAACATCACTGTGATCGATGATTTCAGTGTCACTCTGACCAATTCCGGAAGTTTCGAGAATCACCAGATCGAAACCGGCCGCCTGAAGAATAATCTCGGCATCTTTCACATATTTCGACATGGCAAGATTCGATTGACGCGTCGCCAGTGAACGCATAAAAACACGGTTGCTATCAATTGAATTCATGCGAATCCTGTCGCCAAGCAAAGCGCCGCCAGTGCGACGTTTCGAAGGATCGACCGAGACAATGGCAATCGTTTTATCGGTTTGATCGATGAGATAACGGCGAACGATTTCATCTACCAGACTTGATTTTCCAGATCCACCTGTTCCCGTAATACCTAACACAGGTGCTTTGCGTTTGGTGGTGACTGAAAGTTTATCAATAAATGCGCGCACCTCATCCGGATAATTTTCAGCGGCTGAGATCAATTGTGCGATGACTTTCCCATCTTTTTGCTGTATTCCCTTTTCGTCGTGTTTTATATCTTTTCCGGTTGGAAAATCAGACTGTATCAATAAATCGTTGATCATGCCCTGCAATCCCATCGATCTGCCATCATCAGGCGAATAGATCCGGGAAATACCATAGGCTTGCAATTCAGCAATCTCATTCGGTAGTATAACACCGCCACCGCCACCAAAAATGCGGATATGGCCACAGCCTGCCTCAGCAAGCAGATCATGCATATATTTGAAATATTCCATGTGACCGCCCTGGTATGAAGTAATGGCAATCGCCTGGACATCTTCCTGAACAGCAGTGCGTACTATTTCGCCAACCGACCGGTTATGTCCAAGATGGATTACCTCGGCTCCGGTTGCCTGAATAATACGACGCATTACATTGATTGCGGCATCATGACCATCAAAAAGGGCTGCGGCAGTCACTATCCTGATGTGATTCTTTGGCTGATATGCGGTTTGTTCTTTCATAATCTTGTGAATCCATGGTTAAATCAATCGCAAATATAGTGGATTCCCTTTAGTGCCTGCAATCGTTTGAAATTTCGTCTGGTATGTTAAACTCCACATTCTTGTCCAAAAGGTTCAACATTAACAACTTGATTGTATATTTGTGCAATTACAAATCACTAACAAAGCATATATGGCTAAGCAACTGATATTTATTACAGCCTTACTAGTTACGCTGGCAGTTTTTGCCTTTACGATGAGGAAATATCTTCTTTATTTCCGGTTTACCAAATCACTCAAACTGGATCGGTTTTCGCAGCGATTTTATGAGACTTTTAATGTGGCCATTGCACAGACTAAGATTTTCAGACAACCTGTGATGGGTTTTTTGCATGCGATGGTGTTCTGGGGATTCATTGTGATTTTGATTGGCAGCATCGAAATGGTGATAGATGGTATTTTTCGCACTGAACGTGTTTTTGGATTAGCCGGAATCGCTTATGATATTGTCATTGCAACCGGCGATATTTTTGCGCTGATAATCGCTTTTGCCATCCTTGTTTTTCTTTTCAGGAGGTTGTTCATGCATGTGAAACGCTTCTATGGCACTGAAATGAAGCCCGTTTCGAAAGCCGATGCAAATATGGCACTGAGTTTCATTTTGTTGCTGATGCTTACCTTACTCGGAATGAATACCTTTTATTATCTGGACGCGCAGTTGGCCGGACATGAGATTGCAGGCGTTTATCCGGTAAGTCAGTTTATTGCAGGATTATTCGGACAATTAACTCAGAATCAAGTACATATTTTACATGAAATCAACTGGTGGGGCCATATACTTTTGATTTTCGCTTTTGCAAATGTACTCCCCTACTCGAAGCATTTTCATGTTTTCATGTCGGTCCCAAATGTGTTTGTCAGCCGGATAGACCCCCTTGGCAAGATCGAAACCATGGAAAGTATTAAAAAAGAAGTTATGCTGATGCTCAATCCTTCAGCATCTGTCGGAAACGATAACCAGAGTGAAATACCAAAATTCGGTGTGTCGGATGCCAACGATGTGAGCTGGGTAAATTATATGAATGCGTTGTCGTGCACTGAATGTGGAAGATGCACCGCTGTTTGTCCGGCAAACATTACCGGAAAATTGCTTTCTCCGCGGAAGATTATGATGGATGTGCGCGCCCGGATGAAAGAAAAAGGACCAGGACTGGTGAAGGAAGGTATCGGTTTTTCGGATGGCAGATCGTTGCTTGGAGATTATATCAGCGAGGAAGAATTATGGGCATGTACGATGTGCAACGCCTGCGCCCAGGAATGTCCGGTCAATATTAACCAGCCATCCATCATACTGGATATGCGCCGTTATCTTGTGCTTGAGAAATCGAGTGCACCGGCTGGTTTGAATACAGTTTTCACCAATATTGAGAACAATGGCGCACCCTGGCAGTTTTCGCCTCAGGATCGACTTAACTGGACCGAAGAAATTTTTATGAATGGTTGAAAAATTTGACAATGTGATAATTCGACAATGCGATAATCCGGCAATTTGGCAATGTGATAATTCGGCAATGGGGAGATGGATTTCATTGGGACATTGGGTGAGAATGATACAAAAATTTCTTTTTTTAGTGAAACAGAAATAAAATGGAAAATAAAATTAAAATTGAAGTACCGGTGATGGCCGATGTTTTTGCCGGAGGGCGTAAACCTGAATGGCTTTTCTGGGTTGGTTCGGCAGGCGCTTTCGACGACAGATATAAGAAAGTTACACGGGCATTTGTAAAACTACTGACCTATCTTGAGATTGATTATGCCGTGCTTGGATCAGAAGAATCGGACAGTGGTGATGTGGCACGAAGAGCGGGTAATGAAATGCTTTTTCAGATGCAGGCTATGACCAACAGTGAGGTAATGAATGCCTATGGCATTAAGAAAATTGTTACCTGTTGTCCTCACGATTTCAACACTCTGAAGAACGAATATCCCGATTTTGGAGGTTATTACGAAGTCTGGCATCACAGTCAGTTTCTCGACAAGATGATTGATGAAGGCAAATTGAATCATGTTTCCAATATTTTTGAAAAAAATACCATTGTATTTCACGATCCATGTTATTTAGGCAGAGCCAATAAAGAATATGATGCTCCGCGTTCGGTGCTCGATCATATTCCATCTGTTATTATTGAAATGCCGCGTAACCGCAGTTTCGGATTGTGCTGCGGTGCCGGTGGCGGTCAAATGTTTAAAGAAGCTGAAAAGGGGAACAAAGAAGTATTTATTGAGCGCACTGAAGAAGCACTGGCAACCGGCGCTGATATTATTGCGACAGCCTGTCCGTTTTGCATGGTAATGATGACCGACGGGTTGAAATATAAAAACCGTGAGGATGATGTGAAAAATTACGATATCGCCGAGCTGCTGTGTATGGGTTTAGGGTTATAAGGCATTTAGTCAATACTGGTGATAACAGTCTAAACAAAATTTCTGTCTACGAAAGCCTGAAAAATTTTTTTGTATTGCTCACTGACCGGGATATATACCTTTCCGTCAAAAACGATCCTGTTTCTTTCGATCACTGAAATTTTTGCCAGATTGACAATAAAGGATCGGTGTACCCGCATAAACCGGTCGGATGGTAGTTGTTCCTCTATACTTTTCAGGCTCAATTGCGTCAATACAGGTGTGCTGTTTGACAAATGAATTTTAATATACTCGTGCTGGCTTTCGATGTATTTTATGTCGGAAAGCTCAATGCGGATTAGTTTATAATCGGATTTTACAAACAGATGGTTTGCGGTTGTCTTGACGCTTTCCTTCTGATTATTTGCGGTTAGTTCGATAAGATTTTTCACCTTATTAGCCGCTTTCAGAAAGTTGGTGAATGTGATTGGTTTAAGCAAATAATCGACTGCTTCAACCTGGAAACCTTCCAACGCATATTCGCTGTAGGCAGTAGTGAATACAATATAAGGTTTGTTCGCCAGCGATTTTACAAATTCCATCCCGCTGATATCGGGCATATTAATATCGATAAACAGGAGCTGAACATCGGTTGAGTCCATGATGGTCATAGCCTCAGCGGCACTCCGGCATTCAGCAACCAATTCCAGGAAAGGAACTTTCCCAATATATCCCGCTATCTTTTTTACAGCAAGCGGTTCATCGTCAATGGCTATACAAAGTATGTTCATACCGGGATGGTGAGGTTAACTTCAAACTCATTTTCTTTGTCGGAAATATCCAGTTTGTAATCCTGTTCGTATAGCAAATTCAGACTTTTTTTAATATTTGCCAGTCCAATGCCTGAATATTCGTCGTACTGATTTGCAACAGTTTTATGTTTGCTGTTTTTAATAATACAACCCAGGGAATTTTCATGAATCTGTAATTCAAAATAAATATAGGATTTCTTCGGGTAACTTACCCCATGTTTAAAGGCATTTTCGAGCAGCGAAATAAACAACATAGGTGGTATTTTAATATCCGGAATCTGATCAGGAATCAAAACCGTAACTTCTACCTCATCTGAATGCCTGAGTTGCATCAGCGAAATAAAACTATAAATAAACTCAATTTCCTTTTTCAGTTCAATGGTGTTTTGTGCCGAATCGTAAAGCAAATAGCGCATAAGTGTTGAAAGTCTTTCGACTGCATCCTGCGCTTTTTCCTTATCCATTTCAATAAGTGTATGGATATTATTCAAGGTATTCATAAAAAAATGCGGACTTACCTGATGCTTCAACAAGGCAAGGTTTGTTTTAAGCTGTTCTTTTTCGGCATCTTTCCGCAGTTTCTCCTCGCTCAGCCATTTCGACATAAGCTTAACCGTAGTGCCAGCACCAACCAATAAAACACAAATAATAAGATTATCCGCGAAAGCCATAATAGGCGGCTTTTGCATGGGGGCATTCAATGCAGGTGGCATTAAACCATTTGATGCATCTGTTTCGGAACCAGGCTGATGGGGCAATCGTGGTGGAAGGATGTTAATTGCTACTATAACCAGTATCAAAACAGATATTGATACAAAGTAATACCGGTATTTCTTTTTTAAGAGTAAGCGGGGTACCAATACATATACATTCACTAAAAAAATAACGAGAAACCCGAACACATGCAACCAGTTTCTTATTACCTCATTCCAGTTTATATCCCCGGAACTACGTTCGCTGAAATAAGGCACCGAAAAAACGAAAGCCCAAATCAGGAAGTAGATTAAAAATTCGATTTTCCGGCTGTTTAAAGAAAGTCCTTTCATTTTACAAATGTATGTAACTTCGTTAAAACTGTATTTTATAAATAACGTTCGGGAAGAATCCGAGCTGATAGGTGGTGCTAATCGACTGGCTTCTGTCATCATAGCTTTGTGAGAAAACGTTATCGTTATCGGTGATGTTTTGCAGGTCAATGGCAAATGACTGCGAGAGTTTTTTCGTCCGGCTGTTGAGCGTATAACCAAGCTTGAAATCTAAACGGAAGTAATTGGCGTAAAAATCCGAATATGCATCCGAAGATAATTGTTCGTGGCCACTTGCGTTGGACGCTTCCAGATCAATTGGTGTGTAAGCCCTTCCTCCGGCGTTGGTGCATTTGATATCGGCTGAGATTTTGTTCCGTTTTTCGCTTCCCACTTTCCATTCTTTCCCTCCCAATATATTGAAAACGTATTTCCCGTTGAATGCGGTGTTTCTTTCTACGCCATCGCTTCCTTTGTATTTGGAACTGTATATGGATGAGGTAAATAAGCCATAATATCCGTGGCTGAAAAATTTCTCTATGGTCAGTTCTAATCCGTAATTTTTTCCGGTTCCACTATTTACCAGGCTATCCTCCAGATCGGTTTTAAAACCTGCACCGGTATTCAGCATAGAGTAGCTGCTCGAAAAAGTATTTACAGGTACGTTGTAGAGATACTGGTAATATGCTTCTGCTTTTAAGCGCCAGTCCTTGATGGGTTGCAAATCGTAACCCAATACAAAATGATGGCTTTTGGTAAAATCAAGGTTTTCATTGTTATAAACGTAGGAGCCATCAGCAAGCTGTGTTTGTAAAAAGTAAACATTAATCGGTTGCATTTGCGAATGAAGTCCATAACCCAGCGAAAGGCTGCTTTTACTGTTGACATCATATTTTAATCCCATGCGCGGCTCAACAGAAAGTGAATTATTTAAGAAAAACAATTGGGAATGCACTCCGGCATTGAGTGTAAGTTTATCATTAAAACTATATTTGGCATGAACGTAAGCCTGAGCCAGGTTGGTGAAACTGTCGTAATCCCAGATCTGTTTCCAATCATCTGATATTCTTTCTTTTGTCCGGTAATAAAGATTCAACGCTATCAGTTCATCCTGAATACCCACCTTTATAAATAGCTTTGAATTTATCTTGGAATTATAACTTGTACCAAAATTATAGCCTGTTTTGGTAACCTTATTTTCTGATTTTGTGTATGCGGAATCGGTCATCCGATCAAAGTCGTAATCCGTTTGCCCCGACTTTGAGTAGTTTATTCCAATATTGGAGCTGAAATAAGATTTGCTGTTAATCTGTTTGAAATGCTTTACCCCGACAATACCTATTTGACTGCTCAAATCATGACCTGCTCCATTTCCATATAAGGAACCTGAGTTTCCATCTTCGATATTGATGCTGCTTGTTGCAAGGATTCCAAACAAGGTAAACTTGCCCAGCTTACTGTTTCCACTGCTCACATTAAATGACAAATCCTGGAACGAAGGCAATGCTGTGGTCCCGATATCAATCCCTACTGCCTGGGCAACTCCTGCCAACGCATAGCGGTAACCCACCAGGTATGATGAACCTTTAGACTTACTGATTGGCCCTTCGGTAGTAGCTTCCAGACCGGTAATAAGCCCTGCCTGCAAGGTGGTTTCCCGCTTTTGTGTATTCCCGTTCCGGAAACCCAGGTCGAAAACCCCGGCGGTGGCATTGCCATATTCGGCAGGGAAAGCCGAAGTGAGGAAATCGGAACTTTTCAACAGGTTGGTATTTAATGCGCTCACTGCCCCGCCGGTAGTGCCTACCGTGGCAAAATGGTTAGGGTTGGTAACATTCATCCCATCAATACGCCACAATACACCAACAGGCGAATTGCCGCGGATTACAATATCATTCCTGGAATCGTCGGGAGCGCTTACACCCGCAAAATTGGCTGCCAGGCGTGCCGGATCGCTGCGCCCGCCTGCATACCGGTTCACCTCTTCGGTTGAGAATGTGCGAGCACTTACCGGAATTAAATTGTTTATAGTGCCTGCCTTTAAGTTCGCAGTTATAACCACTTCATCCAGCAGTTTTAAGTCCTCTTCCATGGCAATATCCAGCACAACTTCTTTTCCGGAGGTTACTACAACATTGCTGGCAAATACATCTTTATAGCCGATGTACGAAACCTTTATTTCATACCTGTCAGGTGCCATATCGGGCAGAATGTAAATTCCATTCGCATCCGTTATCGCCCCTGTACTTGCCGTACCATTAATTATTTGAACCGTTGCACCCGGAAGCGTTGTTTGCGTAAGTTTATCGGTTACCACACCGCGTATATTCTGCCTGTTGTTTTGAGCAATAGTGAGTTGGGCGATGAAAAGCGAAATTATAAAGATGTATTTTTTCATTTTCGAGGTTTTATTGGTTATTTCTTACAAGACGCACATAGTTTAACACCCGTTCCTCTCCTTCGCCGGTTCCAACTATCTTCTTGTCGAAACGCACAGCACCGGCACCGTGAAGGTTTTCTCCGTTTCCATCTTCTGCCTGTCCAACAGCCACATACCATGCAGAAGGATATGAACCATTTGCTAATGACATGGCCGAAGTACTGGTCCAATAATAAGGATAGTCAGCCTTTCCCCCATCATTTATAATACCGGTACAACTGAACAGTGCATTTATTGCCGGGCCGACATTGGCAGCGTTTGTTGCATACGGCGAACGTGTGTAATCGACCAAACTTTGAAGTTCTTTCGAGTTAGGTAACCGCCAATCGTTGTGCCCCAGGTAATTTGCGTTATTCTGTGTTTGCGCATAAGCCAGTGCGTGTTCCCAATCCATTCCCGAACCGTTGTCGGTTTGTTGCCACATTAAGCCGGTAGCTAGATCGGAAATAGTACCATCATTGTTGTTTTGGAATAAATTGACGCCATACGAAAGATTGCCGCGTACACAACGAACAAAGTGTTTTGGACCTACGCTGATACTATACGATTTAATATGTCCGGTACCGAAATTCACACCGAAGGCAAGCTCTGAACCGGGTGTTTCCCCGCTAACATTGCCCATTACTCCGGTATATTTGTCGCTACTCCAGAATATTGCGTGACTAAGGTCTTGTTCATCTGTATATTTAATGTCAAAATATTCTGTATCAATATAAGGCCATCCGACACTGACATTCCATAAAGAGTATAGCTCCTTGATGGTTGGCACGCGCCAGTCGTTATAGCCGCCATAGTTTTGATTGTTCAGATTGTCAACTTCAGTCTGAGTTTCTGCCCAGTAATACATACCACCGGAAGTTGGTTTTTCATAGGTTTTCTGCCAGGTTAAACCGGTAACTTCGTCTTTTACAGTAAGTCCATCACTGCTTTTGGTATAAACAGGCGCTGTATGGGTAAACTGAGCATCCTGACCGAAAAAGGCTTCTCCCAAAACAGGAGTGATTATGTTGCCGGCACTGTCCCAGGATTTGGTTTGACTTGTGCCTACAACCGTGTAGCAACCTGCATAAGCCGCTTCACGAGGAACTACATGTAAATCTCCGGAAATTGTTGAAGTATCATCTTTTTTACATCCTGCCAGATTCATAATCAGAAGGATTAAAAAACCTGTCAAAACGGATATAAGCTTCATTTGATTTGCTTTTGATTTCATTTTGCTTAAAATATTGATTTTATTTCCCATTAATTTTTGTCTTTTTGTTATTGTGAAGCAAAAGTAGAAGGTGTTAACTTATTCATAAAATACAATCACCCAATGGCAAGATTGTATCACCCGAAACAGTATTTATTTCACCGAATGGTTTTATAAAAATGACGTCTTCAGCTATACTATGTTTCGCTGAAGACGTCTGAATTTGATCATTTTCCTTTTTCAGCCTCTTAATTCCGGACGACCTTCACAGGGGTCTTTCGGACGTGTGCTTAGTTCCAGTTCCAGATACTTAGCAAATTTGGATTCCGGAATGGATTTCTTCACCTGTTCATCCCTGATTTTTGCCAGAGCGTCCACTTTCGCTTTTTCAGGTCTGGCGGGAGGTTGGACACTGAAGTCCATCAGCTTATCCATTTCAACAAAGAATTCTTTGAAGGCAGATTCAACTGCTTTCTTCTGTCCCTTTTCAAGTTCAAGGGGCTGGCTGATTTTTTGATCCACCATACCCAAACGATGCTTCAGGCTGGGAGGTCTCATTCTGCCTTTTTCAGGCTGAGAAAAACAAATAATTCCTGATTAATAAAATTCGCAGGCCTCGCCAACGCCTGACCTATAAATACAGCCGGGACGATCGAATCCAAAAAGAGCCAGACATCATATCCATTTTTTTTCAAGTAGATAATCAGGGTTATTCCACCAAACAGCAATCCACCAAAAAAATGCAAACCGCCGTCAAGAGTGTTGAAGATCGG
>CAJBPB010000372.1 GCA_903957365.1 uncultured Bacteroidota bacterium | reverse complement strand
GGAACCGATATCGGTTTGAATACTTGCCTGCGCTGTAAAATTGTTGTAATAACCATTGAAATTACCATTCAGTCTGGCTAGTCCCAGCACTGCCAATGCTTCAGGCAAAGGAATAAACCTCATTTCTCCAGGAATAGCAAATAACTGAATATCAATTGGATCTGTTTCGAATTCCGCAATATTCAATTCAATTAGTGTTGAATAAAAGTCAGGGAGTCCTTTCATGTGAATATCACCCAAAAAACGGGTACAATTTCCGGTTTTTAAATTAAATTCAGTTGCCTTGAAATCATTGACAAACCCACTCACATTTCCTGAAATGTCAATATGGTTGGTCATATCAAACATTATTGTTGAAAAATAGCCCAGATCAGCCATATAAAGTGCTGAAGGTCGTACAGTAGCCTCGACAAAAACTGAATCGATAAATTCGATATAAGCGGAATAACTTTGATATTTCAATATCAGATCAAGGTCAATTTTCGATTCTGGCGTCTCAATTTTAAGTTGTTCTGCAATTGTAGTCGAACCAGAAACAATTACATCACCTGATAAATGATTAAGAATAATTCCACAGGTATCTTCCGCACTTAAATGTTCAATATTCCCAACAATTGAATCGCCATACATAGTAATATCTCTGGCTTTCAACTGAATATTTTTAATATTTAAGTGAGCATAATCCATTCCTGATTCACCCGGAAAATCATAATTCAGATCCCAATAGCGAAATGCTCCGTTTAAGATGCAGACATTTTTAAAAGAAACCGGATAGGGTTTTCTAATTGTATCATTTACAAGCTGAATTGTATCAGGAGACGGCTGAAAAAAGTCGATGAGAAATTGCAGGTTCATGTCATCTTCACCATCATAATAAACCAGTTGAAACGATACATTTTCTAGTTCTACCTGTCGTATATTCAGGCTTTTTTTTAACCCGTAATCCTCCAGTCTGACTTTCATATAACCAACTGACATCAATTGCCGGTTGTGTTTATCAAATACTACAACCTGTTTTAAAGTAAGTGAAAGATCGAGATTAAAATAAAAAGCACCGATTGTTATGGTTGAACCAAGTTTCTTTGATAAATAACCCGCGGCACTTCTCGCCATAAAGGTTTGGATATAGGGATCGCGGGAGCCTGTGTACAGACTCACGGGAATAGCCAAAATAGCCATCAGCAGGATGAGTATAATATCTCTTAGCTTTTTTTTGATAACTTTGTCCCTTTCAAAATCATTATGAGCGCATATATTCTTGGTATTGAGTCATCCTGTGATGATACATCAGCCGCTGTGTTAAAGAACACGCTTGTCCTTTCTAACGTAATTGCCAATCAGCATGTTCACGAGAAATTTGGTGGGGTTGTTCCCGAACTGGCATCGCGTGCACATCAGCAAAACATTATACCTGTTATTAATACTGCAATTCAAGAAGCAAATATAAACAAAAAAGATCTTTCAGCGATTGCTTTTACCCGTGGACCGGGTTTGCTGGGGTCGTTATTGGTTGGCAGTTCCTTTGCCAAAGCACTTTCGCTCACACTTAATATTCCACTGATTGAAATTGATCATATGGAAGCACATATTCTTGCCCATTTTTTACAAGATGAGGAGAATAAAAAAGTGCCATCATTTCCATTTCTCTGTCTGACAGTTTCGGGAGGTCACACCCAGATTGTAAAAGTTACTGATTATTTTAAGATGGAAATTATTGGTAAAACAATTGATGATGCTGCAGGTGAGGCTTTTGATAAAGCTGCAAAAATCATGGGTCTCCCCTATCCTGGAGGCCCGATGATTGACAAATTTGCCAAAGAGGGTAACCCGAAGGCATTTCAATTTTCGGAGCCACGTATTGCAGAATTAGATTATAGTTTTAGCGGACTGAAAACTAGTATTTTATACTTTATTCGCGACCGTCTTAAAATTGACGAAACATTTATTGAAAAAAATAAATCCGATTTATGTGCTTCGATTCAATCAACAATCATTACAATTTTGATGAAAAAACTCGTTCTGGCAAGCGAACAAACCGGCATACGAAACATTGCCATTGCTGGCGGAGTTTCAGCCAATTCAGGTTTAAGACAAGCGATGCAGGACGCCTCAATCAAAAATAACTGGGAAATATTCATTCCAAAATTAACTTATAGCACCGATAATGCAGCGATGATTGCTGTTGCCGGCTATTTCAAATTTATTCAGGGAAAATTTGCAAACCAGAATCAGGTTCCTTATGCTAGGCAAAGTAGCCGCAATTGAAATAATTTACTTGACAATTATCTGATATTCAAATATTTTTGAACAAAAAAAATGAAACAGATTTCACGGAAATTACTCTACTGGTCTCCCCGAATACTGTGCATTCTCTTTACAATCTTCATCAGTATTTTCGCTTTGGATTCATTTGAACCCGACAGAACGATTGTTGAGAATATTCAGGCATTTGCCATACATTTAATTCCAACCTATATATTGATTATTGTTCTTATCATTTCGTGGAAGTATGAATGGGTAGGCGCTGTCATATTTAACGGATTAGGATTGGCTTATGCTTTGATGAATCTTGACCATCCTGACTGGATCGCTGTTATATCGACTGGTTTGTTTTTGGTCGGCATCCAATTCCTGATTGGCTGGATATACCGCGATGAAATTCGGGGAAATATTAAGTCAATGAATTGATTTGGTGAATCTTCTGAAATATTAGTTTTGACCTCAGATTTTCTTACTTTCTGAAACCCGTAATCCATTCATGGTAAAACCTGAAGGCTGACAAAAGCAATGGCACACCCATCATCAGATATAAAAAGGCCAGATGACCAACTTCAATAAGCGCTGATTTACGTAAAACAATTCCCAGAGTAATCATTAAAATCATCAGCAAATAGCTGCGAATACTAAAAAATGAAAACACACAATATCTTTCTTTCCTAAATTCAGCGAGTCTTTTGATATGTTTTGTGGCAATTTTTGAAAAAAGAAAATAATAAAACAGCAACCCTCCTGTTAAACTCAATAACGAATAGAAAATCAGATATTTTTCTTCATAATTTAAAAATGTAATCGCTTTTGAAAGCAAAATAACAGCTGCTAAAGTCCATGTCAAAGCTGCAATAAGTGTTAAATACCTTTTGGGTACTGATGGATTTAGCTGGTTGTAACTGATTTTTTTCACCTTAACTTTTTAGAAAAAAAACCGGATATTGCTTTATCTGAATTTAAAATTTGATTGCAATATCCGGGCTATTTTATTTAAAAACCACGGTAAAGGTTTTTTTAGTGATATTATAAGCTCTTCAAAGCTGAATCATAATCAGGTTCCTGTGTAATTTCAGGCACCTGTTCAGTATAAGTAACAACACCATTTTCGTCTGCAACAACAATTGCTCTGGAATGTAATCCGGCAAGCGGACCATCTGAAATCGTTACACCAAAATCAATTCCAAAACTTCCATCCCTGAAATCAGAAGCAGAAACAACATTGGCCAAACCTTCCACAGTGCAAAAACGTTTGTGAGCGAAAGGAAGATCTTTCGAAACACAAACAACCACTGTGTTTTCGAGTGTTGAGGCAGTTGCGTTAAATTTCCTTACCGATGCAGCACAAACATCCGTGTCGAGACTAGGGAAGATATTGTATATCACCTTCTTCCCAGCTAAATCATCTGCCTGAAGAATACTCAGGTCAGTCTTAACAAGTTTAAATCCAGGAACTTTTGTGCCAACTTCTGGCAGCTCACCGCTTGTTTGAAATTTGTTTCCTTTTAAAGTAATAGAAGCCATATGATTAAATTTAATTTTGTTCAAAATTAGATAAAAAAACAGATATTTTGATCCATCCGAACCAGGAAATCAGAATCTCAGGTTAGCTGAAATAATAAAATTCCTTCCGGGTGAAACAATACCAGATGAATAGGTTCGATAACGCTGATCGGTTATATTTTCAATTCCGCTTGTTACCGAAATCAGATCGTTGATTTGATATTGCGCTTTAAAGTTTAAAGTGTACCAGGAAGGACTATATGGATTTCCCTCCGCATCAGAGGCATACATATAATCTTTCGCTTTTTCCTCTTCAGGCATATTTGCAAAACTAACCTCACTGTTATAATCAGCATACAGATTCAACTGCAATTTTGAAGCTGTAAAAGTCAGTTTTGTTAATCCAAACATGGGCGCTGCCGAACGCAATGGACTCTTACTACCATCTTCAAGCTCTTCTTCGCCTTTTTGCCAGGTCAGACTAGAATAAAAACCAAATCCTGAAGGTAATTTAATCTCCAATCCAGCCTGAATACCATAAATAGTTGCCATTGCTGCATTCTGGAGTGCCATCACACCACTTAATTCACCGTTGTAATAAATACTATCCTCCCCGTTTAATGTAAAAGGACGACGAACCATGGCATCTTCGAGCAAGGTATAATAGGTTGAAAAATCAATTTTAACAAGCTCACCAAAAACCTTTGAAATTCCTATTTCAGTATTGTATGCATATTCGGCACCCAGATCGGGATTAGGAACAATTACCGTACCTGGCTGGGAATCAAATACTTTTCCAAGGTCGTCAACATTTGGCGACCTGAAACCTGTTGACAAATTTGCATTGATCATCCATTGGTCAGCAGGTTGATAAACAAAGCCTAAACTTCCTGTTAAAGCACCATCGTTAAGTTTTGCTGTTGTATAAGGAAACGGATAAAAAGTAGTATCAAAATCAGCATTTAGTAAAAAATGATTGTACCGAAGCCCTGTCTGCATCAATATCTTTTCTGAAAAACGTTGTTGATAAGAAGCGAAAACTGCCATCGATGCCCAGTTTGATTCAGGATAACGGGCTGGACCTGTAATACTTTCCCCTGATGAGATATCTTCATCTGTTCCAGTGGATTCAATAAGATTGGTAACCAATTCCATACCATAAAGCAGTTTTTTATTTATTGATAAATCCTTGCTAAAGTCTAGATTTAACGAATAAGCATCCACTTTCTCCTCCCGGTGACGTAAAACAACTTTGTTAAAATCACGGTCATGGCGACTTTCATTAAAATACTGGTAAGCAAGAGTGATTGCCAATTTGTCATAGATTGCATTCTTATGAAAATTATCTACTGTCAATGCATTCGACAACCATGTTTGAGGCCCGTAGTACCATTCAGCACTTCTCGGCAAACCATCTTTTGTGCGAAGCAACCTGTCATATCTGGCAAAATCGCCCGTTGTCGAATATTGCATTGTGTAAGTCATCAACCAGTTTTCGCCAGGTTTAAATGCGACTTTCTGCAAAAGGTTCATTTGTGAATATTCGCTGGGCGTTTGCAGAAGAGGATCAGCATTGGAAACAACCCTATCCATACTATCCTCGCGGACAACATAAAATTTACGCAAGTATTCATCCGGACCATTTTTACCCATCCTCAGATCACCAAACCGATTCAACGAATAACTGGTTACTGAAGCCCATTTCTGGCCTCCCACATTGATATCAAAATGGGCTGTGAATTCATTGTTGGCCGATGAAAATCTGGATGAAGCATTGCCTGAAACATATAACTTTTTATCGCCTGAAAACTTTGGTCTGAGCGTATAAAAACTCATCACCCCTCCAATGGCATCGCTGCCAAACATCACTGAACCAGGACCATAAAAAACCTCTGCCCTTTCAATGGCAAAAGGATCGATAGAAATTACATTCTGCAGATTTCCACTTCGAAAAATCGCAGTATTCATCCTTACACCATCCACACTTATCAGGAGCCGGTTTGTAGAAAAACCGCGAATCATAGGACTTCCGCCGGCTCCCTGACTCTTCTGAACAAACACCTCACCCGAATTCGAAAGCAAATCTGCGGTTGTCTGAGGATTCTGAAATTTGACATCGTTTGAGGAAATAGTTTGAATTTTGTTTACAATATCACGTTGAGATTGTTCCCATCGCGTAGCAGAAATAACCACTTCATCGAGCGAAAAATTGGAATGATGAAGAAGAACCACAAACGCGTCCTTTTCAATACTTTCATAATCTGAGGTAAATGTGTTATAACCCAGTTTTGTAAAATGAATCTGATTCCTGTTTTTAAAACCGGAAAACTGCGCTGAACCTCTCTGATCGGTAAAAACTGAAATCGCCGCTGAATCTGCACTTACAGAAACAAATTCAATTGGAGAAAGTGTATTGGCGTCTTTGACAATAATCTTTTGAGCGGTAGCAATAAAAGAACTGACAATCAAAATAATTGTCAAAATTGAATTTTTTAACATAATTATGTTGTAAATATTTGATTAATAATGTATTAATTTAAGCTAAACACTTAATTAAACCTATTAATCAATCACCGGTGGATGGAAAAAATCGCTGGAAAACGAATTGGAAAGTGCAAAAATATCATTAAAAGTATTCTTCTGAATATTCGAAAATGTCTCAAATACATAATTCGTCACTTCATCGACAAAAAGGTGAAAAGTTGAAACAAACTGATTTACAATATTTTCATAAGGGAGTCCAGACTGATTTATTCCTTTCAATATCATTTCCAATTTGCCTCTGATTCCAGTTTCCTTCAAATCAGGATAAACAATGAACCAGATTTCATCTCCAACAACTTGTTTGTCAATGATATCATACATTTTTCCATTATAACAAAATTCATCCGATTTTGTCATTCGAAATGAAGCGTTTGGCGTATTCATTAAGTATTTGGATATCTTAAGGAATTGAAATTCAACCTCCGGTAAGTTAATAATGATTTTCTTCCGCACTTCCTGCTGTACAATCTTCTTTTCGAACTGAAGAATAATAACATAGAATGATGGCAAGAGTATCACCAGCATTAACATTGTTCCAAAAAGAGACTGAATCCGTTTCATTTGATTGCAAAAGTACCAATTTTAAATAAAACAGCACTTTTGTTTGCCAATAGATAATTCATTGTACTGGTTTTGGATATTTTGATCACCATAAATACCAACTTACCACATGAACCGGATTATAATAAACCATATTTTTGTCAACAATTTAATAATCATAAATTTTATGGATGCATCTATTTTTTCAATGGCAGACGATTTTATCGTTCTTAAAGTAACAGGAATGACCTGTAATCATTGTGTTGCCAATGTAGAAAAAAATCTGAAGAAAATAGACAATATCGAGCTGGTGATTGCTGATCTGACAAACCAGACTGTAAAAATCAAAGGTGATAATATTGACCTGTCCTTGGTGAAACAAACTGTTGAAGATCTTGGATATGGTTTTGAATCAAATATTTAAAGGGAATATCTTTTCAATCAATCTCTGAATTATAACTCCAACGCAATGATGAAATCATTTCCCATCAGAATTTTTCTTGTAGTGCATATTTTGTTAATATCGCTTTCGGCTATTGGTCAAACAACTTATTATCAACAGTTTAGAGGAAATAGTAATAAGTTTGAATATCTGATCTATCTAAACAATGTTCATGATAAACTTTCGGGAAATCTATATTTTAATTTACTCAATTCTGAACAAACTGCGAATTTCACACGGATCGAATTTGTTGGAAATATTGAAAATGACTCTTTAATTACTCTCAGGAAATTTACTGAAGAAAACAATTTCGCCTCAGGTGTCAATTTAAATAATCAGTTAAATATTATTGTTCATTTATCTGATTCCATGAATGATACAATATTTTTACCTATGCAGTTCAGTCCTGGCGAAATTCGTTTCGAATCGATCACAACTGCCAAAACCGTGAAATTGGTGCCCAGAGATGACTCACCGGAAGCGACTTTTGAAATGACAGTGCTGGTTCCAGGTTCAGGCTCCTCATTGTTGTTACGGGATCTGGTCTTGAAATTTTTGAATATTTATCCTGATAGTGTTGGGAATGAATTGGTCAGTCCAGAAGTGCAATTGTCAATTGAACAAAATCTCTTTCTGAACGATTACCTTGGTTTACAGTCGTTATACGATTCTTCAGGAGCATCCTTCAATTGGTATAGAACAGCTTCAACGCAGATACTCTACAACAGCCCTGAATTATTCTGCATGGAAAATACCTTATATGCTTTTACCGGCGGTGCCCACGGTATGGAAAACATATCTTATGGAATATTCAGTCCGTTGACTGACAGACAATTACAATTTAACGACATATTTAAACCTGATACACAGCATATTATATCAAACCTGATTACCAATTCAGTTAAGGAAATGCAATCAATATCTCAGGATTCAAGTTTACCTGATTATCTGTATTTTGTTAAGATGATTGAACCCAATGAAAATATTTACCTGACACCAAATGGATTAGGTTTTTACTACAATAGCTATGAAATAGCTCCTTACTCAACCGGCCAGACCAATGTCTTTTTCAGGTTCGCTGATCTGACAGGATTACTGAATAAAGAATTTGAAAGTATGATAGTTAGAACGAAAAAAGACTAGGTCAAATTGATGAGAAAATTTTATAACTAAATGAATATCAAGTATTCGTAAAGGAAATTAATCTCTTAAATATACCAAACCAACTCATTTCAAAAAGATTTTTTTGCATTAAAAGACTGGTGAATGAATTCAGCAGATCACTCAAAAGAAACAATTAATCTTCCTCTTCAAGTCTGAAAATTTCGTTGACAGGTTTATTAAAATATCTGGACAGCTTTAGCGCCAATATGGTTGATGGCACATATTTTCCCAATTCTATTGAATTGATTGCCTGACGGGTAACGCCAATTACTTTCGATAATTCCTCCTGCGTAACATTCATTATCGCTCTTTCGACCTTTAAACTATTTTTCATTAGTGAGCGATTTTTTGGATTTATAAAGGATGTAATTAAATCTGATAAGAAAGAAGATTAGTGTTGTAAACAGATTTAAAATTAACACATAAAGGAAAATGAGATTAAAGAAAAACAGGATGCAGAAAATCAAAACCGCGTAGTTTATATAAATCGCCCATAAAAGCGATTCCATTCTGGTATTTGAAATAAATTCATCTTCCTGCTTCTCTTTCGAAAACGCGGCAAATATTGCCCCAATCAAAAAGACAATCCCAACAATTTCATTGGTAAAATTATCTTCCACCAAATGAAAAAAACCAGGAGGACTGCCAAACATTCCAAGCCCTTCTGCGTAAATCGCCAAAACTTTCAGGTCAAGGAATTTAAATTCAAAATCAAAGAAAAGGACAATAAATCCAATGACTGTGGCAGGAATCAAT
The DNA here is from genome assembly GCA_903957365.1 of uncultured Bacteroidota bacterium. Lineage (GTDB taxonomy): Bacteria > Bacteroidota > Bacteroidia > Bacteroidales > F082 > CAJBPB01. Next base: position 20,544 of record CAJBPB010000372.1, on the reverse strand, counting down.
AAAAACCATCCGATTTTTTTGTATCGGTTTGGAAAAAGGAAACTTGTTTTCATCTGTTTTCAATTTAAAATTGTAGTACAAATGTAATGTATAAATTACTAAAAAGCAATTATAAATTACATTTAGTAATCTTTTAATTGCATTTTAAAAATATTTAACATGTTTTACATCAACATGCCAATATATTAAAATGAAAATCTGAGGATATTGAAAACCTAAAGGGAAGAGTTAAAACAGACAACAGGTTACTCCCAACCTGAAGCCAGAATATCTACTATATGAATCACTTTGATTGGCAAATTCTGTTTTGAAATAATACCTTGCTGGTTCATCAGACAGGATAAATCGGTTGAAACGATATATTCGGCGCCTGTCTGCAAAGCATTTTCAACTTTTTGTTGTGCCATCGCAACAGAAACAGGTTCATTTTTAATCGAAAAAGTGCCACCAAATCCGCAACAGACATGGGTATCGCGCATCTCTATCAATTCAAGCCCTTTTACTTTGGATAACAAAAGACGAGCTTCATTTTTGAGTCCATATTCCCTTAATCCTGCACAACTGTCATGAAATGTGACTTTATGCGGAAAAGTTGCTTCAAAATCAGTAAAACCAATCTGATTCACTAAAAAATCAGTTATCTCAAACATATTTCTAACCAATCGCTTGTATTCAAGGTGATTGCCCGTATTGTGAAAAAGTTCATGAAAATAATTTTTCACGTACCCTGTGCAGGACGCTGTCGCACCAATTACAGGTCTGTCATTCGGAAAATCTTTCAAAAACTTGTTTCCCAGCTGTTTAGCCTCATCTCTGAAACCACTGTTGAAAGCCATCTGACCACAGCAGGTCTGTTCAGGATTATAATTTACCTCAACACCAGCTTTTTTTAGCACTTTTACCATATTCATTCCTGTGGCAGGATAGAATTGATCGATAAAACACGGAATGAAAAGATCGACAAGCATATTTCTGATTTGTTTGATGCAAAAATAAAGAATCAATCAATAGAAACCGCATTGGTTTTGATTAATTCATTCCAATAACTCGGATATGACTTTGAAACTGTTTCCGGCTGATTGATTTCAATCTCGCCAAGTTTCAGTACCAAAGGTGCCAGCGCCATCGCTATCCTGTGGTCGTCGTATGATTCGAAAGAAATGCAGGTATCTTTTAAATTAGGATTCATTACAGATGCCGACAGCAATAATTCTCCAACAGAAGGCATTGATGACTTCACCCCTATTTTTAATAATTCCTGCTGAATCGCTTGTGTCCGGTTTGATTCCTTAATGGCTAAATTCTCAAGTCCGGTAAATGCTGCTTCCAGACCCAAACCAGCACAGCTTACCGCCAAAGCTGGCAGCAAATCAGGAAAATCACGCAGATTGAAGTGAAGATCACTGCCTGTATTTCCAGTTTTCCAGATATGCAGCCCAAATGAATTTTCCTCACACCCAACACCCAGTTGTTTGAAAAAATCAACCAGAATTTTATCGCCTTGTTCACTTTTTAATGATAATCCTTCAAGAATCAGGTGACCTTTTTCACTTAGTGCAACCCATTCGAACCAAAATGCTGCGCCACTCCAATCAGCAGAAATATTCAGATCTCTGGCAGTATAAGTTTTGGGTGAAACTACAATCAAATTATTCTTTCGGTTGACTTCGGCTCCACATAAACGCATCATATTCAGCGTCATTTCCAGATAAGGCATAGATGACGGATTCCCGGTAAGTTTGAGCTGCAAACCATTATTCCATTCAGGTGCTGCCATGAGGATTGATGAAGCGAACTGACTGCTTTTTTCAAGTGAGACAGAAGTAATGCCCCCTTTCAGGGTTTTTCCCCGTATCATCAGCGGTGGAAATCCATCTTTTTCAACATATTGAATATCGCCACCTAATTCTTTTAAAGCAGAAACCAAATCGTTTACTGGCCTTTGTTTCATCCTTTCAGTGCCGGTCAAAATCCAAATACCAGATTTTTCAGTCAGATATGTCAATAGAAACCGAAAAACTGTTCCGGCATTTTGACAATCAATTAAAACTTCCTCACCAGAATTTTCGTTCATTTTTATCAACTTCAGCAATGAAGTCAGTAAAATGGTATCGTCTGCATCTGATAAATTTGAAATACGCATTTTACCTTCCGAATAGGCATTGATCATCAAAGCCCGGTTACTTTCACTTTTACTGGGGCTAAGTTGAATTCTTGAGTCAAAAATAGCATCTTGAAGTTTCAATTTCATTTTATAAAAATCATACTTTCAATGCATTATAAAATACCAGACTTTCCATCACACTTTCACGACTTACAATTACATCCCACACTGGCTCACCCAACCTGCTGATAAGTACAAATTTCAATAAACCAGAACTGTTTTTTTTATCCATCATCATCCGGTTCAGAATATCATCCGCGTTTTCAAAAACATAAGACAGGTGTGCAAAATATTCGCTGTAGAACCGAATGTAATCATTCAAAATATTGATATTCAAATTCCTGTGCCTGACTGATAACCATAGTTCACATAATAAGCCAACCGCAACAGCCTCACCATGTAAGATGTCAATCTCGTGACTCAATGCGAAAGATTCGATAGCATGACCCACGGTATGTCCGAAATTCAGAATCTTCCTGAGTCCCTGTTCATCTGGATCTGAATTAGTTATCTCAATTTTTGCATTGATACATATTTGAATCAGCGCATCAAATGAAAAAGTGGTCAGGTCTTGAATTTTCAACTTCCCAGGTATTTCAGGATTGGAAATGAAACCATATTTGATTATTTCAGCCATTGCGGCTTTGATTTGTCTGACTTCCAAAGTTTTAAGGAATTCAGTGAAAATATAGACACGTTCTGGACGATGGAAGGAACCAATATGATTCTTGTAAGACATAAAATCAAAACCCGTTTTACCTCCGATTGACGCATCTGCCATGGCAAGCAAAGTAGTAGGTATGTGAATGGTTTCGATTCCACGATTGTAACAGGAAGCCGCAAATCCGCCCAGATCGCACAAAACACCACCACCCAGATTAACAAGTACCGATTTTCGGTCAGCACCCGCCAACGTTAGTTTTTTCCAGATTTCAGCTACCGTATCAAGAGATTTATATTTTTCCCCGGAATGAATTTCGATAATTGATAAATTATATCTATCTGATTCACTTTGAGGTATTAGAAATGGCAGACAGTATTTACGTGTATTTTCATCAACCAGAATAAAAACCATTTTTTTGGAAGCATTACAGGATGCAAAATAATGATGCAAACTTTCAATGGCTCCCTGTCCCGAAAAAATGTTTTCTTCTGGCTTTATCATTAGGTTTTATTGAATTACAAAGAAATTATAAATACGATTAAAAGAAAGCGGCCATCATCAGATCGATATGCTGAAAAGGGAGATCATACAAATTGCTGATTTGCTGATTTGTAATCTTTCCATTAAACACATAAACACCCTTGCGCATAGGTAAATTTATACGAAGCAGATTTTCGAGACTGCCTGCCTCTCCCATTTCGAGCAAAAGGGGTGCAAAAAAATTACTGAATGAATACGCAGCTGTCCTTGGCACTTTCGAAGCGATGTTTGGCACACAGTAATGTGTGACTCCATAATGCTGATATACAGGATTCAGATGGGTAGTCGGTCGTGATGTTTCAAAACAACCTCCCTGGTCAATACTTACATCGATCACAACCGAACCAGCTTTCATTTTCTTAACCATTTCGGCACTTATAATGCAGGGTGAGACGCCATTTGGTGAATGTTTTGCCGCAATCACAACATCAGCAGTTTTCAAAGCCTGTTCGAGTAACAATGGCTCCATAATTGAAGTATAGAGCCGTAAACCAAGGTTATTCTGTAAGGACCGGAGCTTGTACATTGAATTATCAAAAACCTTCACAATGGCACCCATTCCATTGGCTGTTCGTATCGCATATTCGGCAACAGTTCCGGCTCCGATTATTACCACTTCGGTTGGTGTAACACCAGGAAAACCACCCAGCATCACTCCTTTGCCATATATCGGATGACACAGATATTCTGCGGCTACCAACATGGCAGCATTGCCGATAATCTCACTCATCGAACGAACCAAAGGCAATGCCCCCGTTTTGTCCTGGATATTTTCGAACGCAACCGAATTGGTCCTTTTTGCTATTAACTGTGTAAAATATTCCTTGTCGCGGGTTGGAAGCTGTAGAACAGAAATCAATGTTTTTTGCCGGGCAAGCATCTCAATCTCAGTTCTGTCAGGAGGTGCAATTTTCAGAACAATATCAGCTGCAAAAGGTGAAGCATGGTCTTTGACAACTTCGGCGCCCGCTTCAGAAAACTCATAATCAGTGAAATGGGCATTATCACCGGCATGTTCCTCGATAACAACCCGATGACCATGCGAAACCAATAGCCGCACAGCATCGGGAACCAATGCAATCCGATTTTCATTTGGAGAAACTTCACGTGGAATTCCTATAGTCAAACTGTTCCTGCGGTTTTTCACTTCCAGCATTTCCTCCTGGGGAAGCATTGATCCCTCAGTTTGAAACCGTATGTTTTGCATTCCTTCACCCATTAAATACTGATATTTAGTGGTTTATAATTTCAATATCGATTTTCCTATGTTCGCCGGTTACATCAGCAACTATCGATACTTTTACGAAGTTATCCGGTAAAAGTTGCTCAATTTTTTCAGGCCATTCAATTAAACACAAATTCCCTCCGTAGAAGTAATTTTCATAACCAATATCGTATGCTTCCTCCTGCTTATTAATTCTATAGAAATCAAAATGATAAATTGATTCATTTTCTGGTGTAACATATTCATTTACAATCGAAAAAGTAGGGCTGTTCACTTCATCCGTGACCTGCATCCGCCGGCAAAACTGTTTGATAAGTGTAGTTTTACCGGCACCCATTGCGCCATAAAAAGCAAAAATTTTCGATTGTCTGGCGAATCCCAGCATTTCAGTCACAACATTTTCCAAATCAGATAATTGATTTACTTCAAAATGCATTTTACTTAGATTTGAGATAAATAATCGGAACCATCATTTCCTGCATTGAGATGCCTCCATGCTGAAAAGTATTCCTGTAATAATTGACGTAATGGTTGTAATTGTTCGGATAAGCAAAGAAATCGTTGGCCCGGGCGAAAACATAAGCAGTACTCACATTTACCCGTGGAAGGAATATATCTTCCGGATCTCTCACTTCAAAAACTTCCTTTGCATTATACTTCAGACTTTTACCGTATTTATACCTGAGATTCGTATTTACAGCCCTGTCTCCCAGTATTTTAACGGGGTCTTTCACATACACCGAACCATGGTCGGTGGTGATGATCAGATCGAGTTTTCTACTTGCGATAAACCGGATAATATCATACAACGAAGAGTGTTCAAACCAGGAAACAACCAATGAACGATATGCAGCCTCATTTTCAGCAAGTTCGCGTATCATTTCCATCTCTGTCCTGGCATGTGATAACATATCAACGAAATTGTAAACAATGACATTCAATTTGTTTCCCATCAGATTAGGCAGGTTTTCAACCAGTTTTTTGCCAACATTCAGGTTAAGTACTTTGTTGTATGAAAACTTGATATCCTTTCCGAAACGCTTCAACTGTTCACCTAAAAGTTCACTTTCAAACTGATTTTTTGTTCCTTCTTCCTCTTCATCCACCCAATATTTCGGAAATTTCTTTCTTATTTCGGTAGGCATGAGTCCTGAAAACAAAGCATTACGTGCATATTGTGTGGTGGAAGGCAAAATACTAAAGTAGATTTCATCATTTTCAACCCTGAAAAACTCTTCAATCAAGGGTTGAATTGCCTTCCAATGGTCATAACGCAAATTATCAATCAGAAGCACAAAAATCGGTTTATCGGTAGAATCGATCCTCGGAAGTATTTTCTCCTTAAAAAGTGTATGTGACATGGGCGGTTTTTCAACCGATTTTCCCTTGATCCAATCTACATAATTTCGTTCGACGAAACGAGTAAACATATTGTTGGCTTCATCTTTTTGCAGACGCAATACTTCGATAATCCCATCGTCTTTCGATTTTTCCAGATCGATTTCCCAACGGATAAGCTTACGGTAAACATCAGGCCATTCGTTGTAGTCCAGTTTGCCTGAGAGTTCGAGCCCGATATTTCTGAATTCCTGCTGGTAAGATTGGGTTGTCTTCTCACTGACCAGCTTTTTGTTTTCCAGATTCCGTTTCAGCGAAAGCAAAATCTGATTTGGCTTTACCGGTTTAATAAGATAATCGGCAATATTACTTCCTATGGCGTCTTCCATGATGGATTCCTCTTCACTTTTGGTGATCATCACAACCGGAAGGTTCGGATATTCAATTTTTATTTTTTCCAGGGTTTCAATTCCAGACAAACCCGGCATATTCTCATCAAGGAAAACGATGTCGAATGGTCTGGAGCGCACCAGATCGAGTGCCTCATCACCATTGTTTATCGTAACAACCTCATATCCTTTTTGTTCCAGAAAAATTATATGCGGTTTCAGCAAATCAATCTCATCATCGGCCCACAAAATGCTTACTTTTTCCATTATATGATTGTTTAAAGCGTAAAAAACTTAGTTAACTCAGTAAAATGCTATTTTTGTAGTAATAATGCAAATAAGCAGCAAATAGTATATGAATCCTCTCAATCTCAACAAAATTAACATATTTTAAGCGGTGGCCGTTCAAAACAAAAAGAAAATATTCAACGATCCGGTATATGGTTTCATCTCTATCCCGGACGAATTACATTTTGATATAATTGAGCATCAGTACTTTCAGCGCTTAAGACGAATAAAGCAGCTTGGGATGTCGCATTATGTTTATCCCGGCGCACTTCATACGAGGTTTCACCACAGTCTGGGAGCAATGCACCTGATGCAACAAGCCATTCAGGTGTTGCGTTCGAAAGGCAAAACCATTACAAAAGATGAAGGGCAGGCGGTTTCACTTGCCATTCTGATGCATGACATTGGTCACGGACCTTATTCACACACCCTGGAACAGTCGATCGTGAAAGGTATTTCGCATGAAAATCTTTCGATGCTGATCATGCAAAACCTGAATCTTGAACACAATCATCAGTTGGATGAAGCCATTGAGATTTTTTGCGGAAGACATCCGAAAAGTTATCTTACAAATTTGGTTTCGAGCCAGTTGGATATGGATAGGCTTGATTACCTGAAACGTGATAGTTTTTTTACAGGAGTTTCAGAAGGAACAATTAATGCCGAACGTTTGATAACTATGTTGGATGTGGTTGACAATGAACTTGTTGTTGAAGCCAAAGGTATTTATTCAGTTGAAAATTTTATCGTTGCACGCCGTTTGATGTATTGGCAGGTTTATCTGCATAAAACTGTGTTGTCAGCCGAATGTATGTTGATGAACATTTTACGCAGAGCCAAGCAACTTTCAACAATGGGATTTGATTTGTTTGCCACTCCATCACTGCAGTATTTTCTTCAAAACAATATTCAGTTATCTGATTTCGATGAGAATACAAATAATATCGTAACATTCACAAATTTAGATGATTATGATATTTCTGCTTCGATTAAAGTATGGATGAATCATGAAGATAAAATATTGTCATTTTTGTGTGAGAGTATCGTTAACAGAAACCTTTTTAAGGTTGAACTCTCAAAAGATGAAATTGATCCTGAACGGATTGTGGAAATTGAGAAGCAAATTCGTGGCAAGTTTGATGTTTCTGATGAAGAGCTCTCCTATCTGATCTATATTGGTACAACTTCGAACAGTGCGTATGATCCCAACCAGCCGAATATCAATATTTTATACAAAGACGGAACCATTCAGAACATTTCTGAAGCAGCCGACCAGTTGAATATTTCGGTGCTGACAACACCGGTTGTAAAGCATTATTTGTGTTTCCCGAAGTAATCGTACCTTATTTTTTTTTGAACATTCTGATTATCATTTTTAAAAACTGATTTCAGCATGATTTTGGAAATTTATTTTTACTGAAATATTTTATTTTCAAAAACATATATACATTTGGTTAACACTACTGATACAAGGTAACATTTCATCAACCAATAAATCATGAAACCAATAGTTGATAAACAACAAATTACACGCCCCAATTTTCAACTTATACTCCAATGAAATTACTGATTACTTTATTGTCGATTATTATCTATTCCAATAATCTATTCAGTCAAAACATGCAGATTGAATGGCAATCATGCTTTGGAGGCACAATTGCAGACGAAGCAAGAGACATAATTGGATTAGAAAGTGGATATTTTATTGCAGGATATACGGGTTCAAATGATGGTGACATTACCTTCACACATGGGTCATCTGACTATTGGGTCGTGAAAATAGATTTTTTCGGAAATATAGTATGGGAAAAAACTTATGGTGGCACTCAGAGTGAGGGTATTAGTACAATTTTACCAGATATTAATGGGAATAATTATTTATTAGGCGGCTCAAACTCTTCTGATTGCGATATAACAACCGATCCATATATAGATTCATGGGATTTTTGGATAATAAAAGTTGACAGTTCTGGAAATAAATTATGGAATAAAATAGTAGGAGGAAATGGAGACGAAATATTGTGGACAGGCACCCCCACATCAGATGGAGGTGTAGTGGCTTTGGGGTGGAGTGGTTCTGAGAATGGGGATGTAAGCATTAACTATGGCGCTTATGATGCCTGGATGGTAAAACTAAGCAGTGAAGGTGAGGTAGAGTGGGATTTTACACTTGGCACCAATCAACAGGATTATGGGCAAGCTATCATACAAACTACCGATGGTGGTTTTTTGGTTGGTTGTTCATCCGAAATATATGGACCTGGCAACCTCAATTGCGAAACCAACGGTAATGCTGATGGTATATTGGTGAAACTCGATTCATTACGCAATATCGAATGGCAGCAGTGCTATGGTGGGAGTTGGCATGATGGTATTATTGGTCTATTGGAAATTGAAGATGGATATATGTTTCTTGCTTATGCAAGCACAAATGATGGTGATTTAGTAGGGTCAGGATGGCATGAGGGATATAATCACCTTGGTAACCCTACATCAGACACTTGGGCAGTAAAAGTGGATTTTTTGGGAAATATTATTTGGAAAAAGTGCTATGGTGGATCAAAATATGATGATAGCCAAACTATTTATCAACTTGAAGACGGCAGTTTTATGATATTCGGAAATACTGATTCACATGATGGAGATGTAATTGGTAACCATTCGGGTAATGATTTGGCAAATGATATTTGGGCTATTAAAATAAGCAGCGAGGGTGAATTGTTGTCGCAACAATGCTTTGGTGGCTGGGGCGATGATCGTATTGACTTTGGTGTGGTAAAAAAGAGTGATAACGATTTTGTTATTGCAGGGCAAACCGACCGTATTGGAGATGTAAATACCTGTGATGTTCATACACTAAACATACCTGATTACTGGGTATTTGAAATAAAGGACACAACGGTATCTTTGCCTGAAAACAGGCAGATCGCACAGCTGAAGGTGTATCCCAATCCGGCAAAAGATTATGTGGTTTTTGAGAATACGGCATGGCTAACTTCATTTCAACATCCTGATTATATTCGAATTACAGACATCCTCTCTCAAACAATTGAAATAATTGAAATTAAAGGAGAAAAAACGATATGGGATATAAATCAGATTAAACCCGGCATTTATTTTTATAAAACAGAAGATGGTAATTTTATGGGGAAACTCGTTATTTCGAGATAATAGCGGGTTTTGGCGGTAAAACGGTATATACTCAACTTATTTACCAATGAGTTGAACTAAAGCTTCATCCATTGTATTAAACCGGAAAATAAAGCCAGCCTGTGTCAAACGTTTTGGCAAAACATGCGTGCCTTTTAATAATAACTCATCGCCCATCTGACCAAAAATAAGCTTTAGCATGAACGAAGGTGTAGGGAAAATGGAAGGTTTTTGCATACGTTTCCCGACCTTTTTTGCGAATTCAGCATTCGTTACTGCATGTGGCGATACAAGATTATAAACGCCTTCACATTGCTGGTTATCAATAAAATACACCACAGCATGCTGCACATCTTCCAGGTGAATCCACGAAAGCCATTGCCTGCCATTACCTAATTTGCCTCCGATAAAGAATTTAAAAGGAGCAATCATCTTTGAAAACGCGCCACCTCTGTCAGAAAGTACTACGCCCAGACGCATGACAACCAATCGTTTTGTAAAGGGTTTAAGTTCGTTCGCCGCTTCCTCCCATCTTTTGGCGATTTCTGCCAGAAATCCTTCACCACTCTTATCATTTTCAGTGAATATTAAAGACTCACTGAATCCAAAATATCCAATGGCTGATGCTTGTATAATTGTTTCAACGGTGTTTTTTGTTCGCTGCAACAACCCAGCCAATTGTTGAATCGTATGAACACGACTATCTAAAATTTCCTTTTTCCGGCTTTCTGACCAGCGTTTATCACCAATACCGGCACCAGCCAGGTTGATGATGACTTTACAGTTTTCAATCGCAGCTGTCAAAACATCATCAGGATCAACGAAACTGACAAACCTAATTTTATTCTTTAAATCTGCTTTTTGATTACCGGATTTACTACGTGAAAATATAACCAACTCATTTTCAACTGAAAGCATTTCAATCAATGCAGTTCCAATAAATCCTGTTGCCCCGATCATCACAATTTTCTGTCCCATCATCCTAAATTTAAATAACTATTAAATTTAATTATCACTCTAACAAATTGATCCTTTACTTGTATTTCATTTTTCAAAATCTCAAAGAATTCAGTTTTACCTCATAAATACAAAATGATTCTTTTTACCCCTGACAATACGAAGAAAAGCAATGTTAAGATCCCATAACTATGAAAATCAATAGCAATCTGCAGAGGAATTTGTTCACCTGATTCATTAAAATATCAGTTTATGCTCGGTCCTTTTGCAATCGTGATACCCAATAAACCGGCATCAATGCCAGCAATACGCTTGTGAAGATAAGTAATCCGGCACCCAATCCATACTGGTCAGCCAGGAAACCAATACAAGGGGCAAAAACAGCCGCAAATAAACTTGAAGCCTGCGATTCAGTTGACAAAACACTTGCCATAGCTTTCTCATCGGTAAGCTCTGCAACATAAACGATTCCGATGGGTTTTCTTATATTTTCGATAAGAAGAATCAGCACAAAAAACAAAGCTGCCACCATAAAAAAACCACTCTGATAAAAAATTCCACTGATTATACCGGCAATCAATCCCGCAAGCAAAGTAAAATTCAATGGTTTTGATAAATCACTGAAACGCTTTGCGAATTTACCTGACCGACGAGCCATCATGGAAGTGGCCATATACACGAAAAAATATCCAATCCCTACAACCAGAGCCGTTTGCTGCTTCTGATCGAAGAAAAAATAAAGTGGCAATGCCAGGGCCAGGCTTTGTAATATGGCTTGCAAATAGTCTTTCACACTCGTATAATATGCTGAATGAACGGCGTTGTTGGTCATTGCTTTCAACATTGCAGCCGAACGGACTGACAGCCAGAAAGCACGCATTACTTCGGTAATCTTTTGTTTAAAAGTAGTTGACTGCGCTTTCATGCGGCCCTCGAGTTCTTTGGGATAGGAAAGAATTAAAACCAGATCGATGAGATATGGAACTACCGATAATAAAAAAATATACCGGAATTCACCTGAAAAAAACACAAAAACCCCAGCTAAAAGCGATGAAATGGCTGTTCCTGCCTGACTCCATCCGCGTGTATGACCGTAATAAGCTGTCTTCTGTTTCTCCCAGCCTTTCAATGTAAGGTATTCAAAAATCATAGCTTTATGCACGCCTGTCCTAACCGCATCGCCACCGGCAAAGAAGAGCATTGCTATGATATACACATAAAATCCATCGGCAAAGAAGAATATCAGGAAAGAAAAGATGTAAAAAACAAATGAAGAAGCCAGCGTCCGGCGACGGCCAATCGCATCGGCAATGATTCCGCTTGGGATTTCACTAACGATGATAATAATCTGCCTTAATCCAATCAGCAATCCAATCTCGGTAAAGGAAGTTCCTTTATCAATCAGAAAAAGCAGTAAAAATGGCTCAAAGAACCTGAGATTCTTTAAAAATCCATATAAACAGAATTTGTAATACTGAAAATTTTTCTGAAAAGTGGTAACAAGCATGTATTTCCTTTTGTTGAAGAAACAAAGGTACCGAACATCTTCAAACCAGGGCTTCTCTGAAACTTATTTTCCATCGGAGAAAACATGCTCTTTTCGGTTTACCTTTGCCGAAAATATCAGCATTGCAATCGAATATTACCTACAAACGAATCTGGCAGGTCGCCTACCCTATTATTCTTGGCAGCGTAGCACAAAACATCATCAATGTAACTGATACTGCGTATTTAGGCCGGGTCGGACAGGTCGAACTTGGGGCTTCGGCCCTTGGGGGAATGTTTTATTTTGTGTTTATTATGCTTGCACTGGGTTTTGGAACCGGAACACAGATTATTATTGCCCGCCGGTTTGGCGAAGGAAATTCCCATGCAATCGGAAAGACATTTGATCATGCGTTGTATTTCATGATACCTCTGGCAATTATATCATTTTCAATACTTTACTTTCTTTCTCCTTTGATTTTGCGGCCAATTGTCGCGTCTGACAGCATCTATAAAGGAACCCTTGAATTTATTGATTATCGGGTTTATGGTATCTTTTTTGCTTTCGGACAAATCCTTTTCAGGTCGTTTTATATCGGCATCACCAGCACGAAGGTCATTACCTGGAGTACTTTGGTTATGGCAGGTGTCAATGTCATTCTTGATTATGTCCTGATTTTCGGGAAATTCGGATTTCCTGAAATGGGTATTGGCGGTGCGGCATTGGCATCCACAATCGCTGAGGCATTTGCCCTTGCCTATCTCATTATTTATACATGGGGCAGACACTATAAAAAGAAATATGACCTTTTTTCATTTCTCAGATTCGATAAATCACTTTTTGGGCGAAATTTCTACCTCGCGGGACCAATCATGCTGCAAAATTTTTTATCGCTTGGTGTATGGTTCGCTTTTTTCCTGTTTGTCGAAAAACTTGGAGAGCAATCGCTTGCAGTAAGCAACATCATCCGCAGTGTGTATATTGTATTGATGATTCCGATCTGGGGCTTTGCTGCCGCAGCAAATTCTTTGGTAAGTTATGTTATCGGTCTCAGGCAGTCTGATATGGTATTTTTGCTTATCCGCCGGATAATAACACTTTCATTTTTAGGTGTTTTGGGATTTGTTTTACTTAGTTACGCTTTCCCTTCTCAAATAATTTCAGTGTACACCAATGACATTCAATTGATTAAAGCAGCCATCCCTGTCCTTCATGTTGTGAATATCGGCGCGTTGGCACTTTCAATCGGATTTGTACTCTTTAACGGTGTGATTGGCACAGGCAAAACAATCGTCTCATTTATAATTGAAGTGAGTGTTTTGACAATTTACCTCACTTTTGTTTACGTGGTAATCAATGTTTTCAATGCATCTGTAGTGGAAGTCTGGATTGCTGAGCTTGTTTATGGTATATTTCTGATTTCATTTTCATGGTTGTATCTGAAAAAAGGAAACTGGCAAGGAAATAAAGTGTAAACGAAAGTGAATGAATATTCGGACCGACTGTTGTTTGTGTATTTAGTCATTAAAATTTCTCTTAAGTACTTTTGTTCATTCCGAATTTTTAAAATCTAGTAAACCAGATAGTTATACAAAGTAGAATCTTTTATTGTTACCAGATTCATTTCGTCAGTCGTCCCCAATGACCCGACATTGAACGGATTTTGATTGATCAGACCCGAGCTTATTATCATTTTCCCATCATGATCAAACAGATACATTTCGTTATTTTTACTGTCAGTGATAACGAGCAGTTTTTTGTTGTCGGGCAATAATGCATACCAGGGCTTCTGATCGATCTCTGATTTGAATTCATAAGCATACAACAATTTCTTGAACCTGTCGTAAATATGAAGTTTGTTACCTTCAATAAAGAGAAAATCCACTGAATTATTCTTCTTAAAATCATAATAGAAGAAAAAATGTGTGGCCCCGACTTCAGCGAAATCAGTATAATTTAACTGACCATTTGCCGAAACATATATGATCCGTCCGCGGCTATCAGTCGATAACAAGACACCTTTTGCATTGGTTTTATTCACATAAAAATCATTGTGAACGGGTTTTCGTATGATTCCTTTCGGTGTAATCCTTATCCTTCCTGTAAGATCAGTTATCCTTATATCGTTTTTTATATCACTTATAACAAGATAATTACGATCTGCGGCGGGTAAATATTCTACCGGCTTTTCAACAATATCCAATGATTTTGGTTTCTCCCAGCCTTTACTTGCATTTCCTTTGATATCAAAACTGTAAGTATATCTGTCCGAACAACTTACGATTATCTGGCCATTCCCTGATCTGGACTGGTCGGTCAATGTAATTCCATTGGTTGCCTGCGCTCTAAGTTTAACAGGAAAAGCATTTTTTTGGTTTCCAAAACGATCAAAACAATATATATAACCCTTGGTATTCAGGAGAAAACTGAACTTATTATTTTGATTTTCAATTACATAAACCTCACTTAGTGGTTCACTGTCTAATTTATGTTTCCACAAAACCTCGCCTGTTGATGAAAGAAAATACAATTTATCGTTAACATCAAAAGCAATGGTATAACTCTCACCTGTAGCAGGATCGCGGATAATTGCAGGTTTACCGCTTAGCTGGTCATCGAGTTTTCTACTCCAGATCAGCATGCTTTCTTCCTTGTAACTTGGATTGTGTTTAACAAACAGATTCGTATAAACATAGTTATTTTGTCCGGAAAACTGCAACGCAAATGCTTCAAACTCCTTTAAAACAAACACATTACGATTCAGATGAAAAAGGAGTCTGGAATCCAGAAAACCTGATAACGATTTCAATCCATCCCGCAAATTGCAATAGATTGTGATGTTTGCATCTTCTGACAGATTATTTTTGAATTCTGTAAAATTCTCATTCAAACCCAAAGTCCGGCCAGACTTATACAACCTAAGCATTTCTTCCAGACGATAAAAATTATTCGCGACGATTAAATAGTTGTCAACCAACACATAATAGAACTTGCTGAGCGAGGTAAATTGTCTTCCAAACAACACAGGGACTAAATTCTCAACCGGAATATGTGATAATGTCAAATCGTCAAACTCCCGATTCGGTTCACTGGCCGAAAACCTTGAGCGAAGTTCTGACAACGTCTGGCTTAATTCATTCTGATCATGTATTTTAGCAATAAAAAGTGGATCTGCTGGATTATCTCCGAATGCAATCATCGTTTCCGCATCTATTTGCTCTAAAACTTCAGCAGTAAGGTCTATCTGCAATTGTTCTGAAAGTATGACAATACTTTCATTATTAGTAATTTGTTTATTGAAATCAGGGTAATCAATTACACCGTTATGCAGAAATATTTTGGTCGAAAAAGGTAACAATTTGTACATTGTTACGGGCACAGGCTTCTGTTTGTGAAGCAGTTGAAGAAAATCACTGTCCGTATCAGCAGCCGAATAACCAACCATTTGAATCAGATCCGTTTTCAGATTCAGATCGAGATTGACCCATCCCCCAAAATGATCTGTAAATTGTTGCATGCCAGGTTTATTCAAATCCATTGAATTATTCACAACCAGATTTGTGATTCTTTTGTAGTGCAGAAAAATATTTGCATCCACTTTGTTACCTGCGGTGCGTCTGAGTTGAACAAAGTTTGAATCCTGTAATAAAGTAACGGCTGTATTTAACTGTTTAAGAGAATGTTCGACCAGATCCTTTTGATAAGAACCAATAAGCAAACCGTTGGTCAGAACAAAATTAAACTGGATTTTTGATGTTTCATCTACAATCAGGCCACTCTGGTAATTCCCCAAATTTTGACCGACCAGAGTTATCCTTCTTCCAAATGTTTCGCTAATCGATTTTTCTATCTGGTAAAAACTAAGCTGATTTCCAATTTCCGCAATCAAAACAAATCCAAATCCATCAAGTCCTTCCAGCATAACCAGTGCCATAGGATTTTTCGTCATTTCATTCTTAATATCAGGTATTTTTATCAACAGGGAATCAAGCTTTGAAACCTGATTATCAAGATCTTTCATTTTATCAATCTGCGAAAGTGCTTTCCAGTAATTTGTTTCTTGTGTCAGTTTATTCCATAACGGGCCGGTATGCGCTGCTTCAATGATAAGCGATGAAGAAACTGGAATAGCATCATACAGATGTTTAGTTTTTCCGCCTGGTGTGTATGCAAAATAAGTGAGGATCGCAGCAGAAAACGCTAACAATATAAAAATTATCAAATATTTATGATGTTTTTTTTGCATAAAAGACTAAACGATCATTTTGAACAAATATAGGCTATTAAAGTGTAGTTCGTATCATGTGATTCCCAAAAAGTGTTCTATTCACCTAAAGGTAGTTTTGGCTGAATGGCACTGTTGAAAGTCAGCCGGTGATGTGGCGACAAGCCAACCCTTGCAATTGCTGTTTTATGATAAAAAGTCGGATATCCTTTGTTTGAGATCCATCCATAATCAGGAAAATCAAAGTTAAGGTCGGTCATTAGCTTGTCTCGGTATGTTTTTGCAAGAATTGATGCAGCTGCGATGGAACGATAAAGGGCATCTCCGGAAACAATACAGACATGTTCAATCTGATGATATTTTCTAAAACGGTTTCCATCAATCAGCAACAATTCAGGTTTTACCCACAACTGATCAATCGCGCGATGCATTGCCAGAAAAGAGGCTTGCAAAATATTGATCTGATCAATTTCCTCAGCTGAAGCCATTCCAACCGCCCATGTAACTGCGTTTTTTTCAATCAAAATCCGCATTTCCTCCCGTTGATCTGGCCGAAGTTTTTTAGAATCGTTCAGCCATTTATGATCAAAGTCTTTGGGCAGAATTACAGAAGCTGCAACAACAGGTCCGGCCAAACATCCTCGTCCGGCTTCATCACATCCAGCTTCCAGGCGATTTTCATTGTAAAAAGTCAACAACGAACTCATATAAAAAATGGCAAATAGTGATTGGTAAAAATGGTAACAATTAATAACCAGAGCATCAATTCGGATATAAGTGACTTTTTAATATTGGACAATGAATATGACAATAAAACCGCTATCGGAATAAATGCCATACCGTTCTGAACCAAATGTACATTCTGATAAAAAATACCCGGAATTGCAAAAAAGAATAAAGTATTGGCAATCGCTTTCTTCTTTCGGATTGATCCGATCTTTTCACCTGAAGCACTGAAAATCAAAGTAGAAGATTGTAAAAGCAGAAAAACGATCAATGCCCATATTCCGATGCTGAACCAGTCAGGGGTTGGTAATTTGAATGTAAATAAATCCAGAATAAACTTATATTCCAATATATTCCTGATGAGATAATTATTCATGAAATAGTAAAAAGCCAGGAAAAAATAAGGCGTAAAAAAACCAACAACGGAAATCAACAATTCCCTTAAAGTCCCTGACCTCGACATCAGTAACGAAATCCAGATCCATAACAGCAATACTGCCGCAGGCATATAAAAAAGTGAAGCAATAG
The DNA here is from genome assembly GCA_903957365.1 of uncultured Bacteroidota bacterium. GTDB lineage: Bacteria > Bacteroidota > Bacteroidia > Bacteroidales > F082 > CAJBPB01. Next base: position 2,864 of record CAJBPB010000372.1, on the reverse strand, counting down.
AAACAGATATGCCTATATTGAAAATATACAGTTGGTTCTCACTTTTATCTTCTATTCCAAAAAGAAGGTGTAAGGCAATTAGTATAAACACACTTGCCGGAAAAAAGGCATACATGCCTGTTTGAAAAGGCGAATGACTGAATATTAACACGAAAACAAACGCACCAAAGGTACTTCGTCGTGTAATTAATTGATTAACAGCTAACAATGAGTTGAAAAAGAAAGCCTGAATCAAAAGAACGATGAGTGAAACAATTACGCCAACCAATGGAAATGCAAGAATAAAAAGCGATATAGGTTCATACAATGGCCCTGAAACAGTTGAAGTCACTTCAGGAATCTTTGGATCAATAAATTCCGGAATATAAAAACCTATCGCCAACAAAACAATGAAAGCGTATTGAACAGCAAAACTCGATTTAAAAAATTTGATAAGCATAACGGCTTAATTTTTAGCGACGTAATTTATTAAATCGAGACCAATATCCCGCCTGAAATAACGACCGTCGAATAGAATTTTCTCAGCATTGGCCATTGCTTTGCTGCGCGCCCCGTCTAAGCGGTAATCTTTGGCTGTGACGGCGATCACACGTCCTCCGGCCGTTTTGATTCCTTCGGTTTCGATATCCGTTGTAGTGCCTGCATGAAAAACAACGCAATCCTTGGTATTATTGATGCCTGTTACAATCTTGCCTCGTTTGAATTCGCCCGGATATCCTCCTGAGACCAGCATCACGGTTACAGCAAATCTTTCGTCTATTTCAAGCTCTGTTTCCGACAAAGTACCGTTTCCGGTTGCTGCCATCAATTCACAAAAATCAGAGTTTATGCGTGGTATAATACATTCTGCTTCCGGATCACCCAGCCTGACATTGTATTCGATCACATAAGGTTCTCCATTGACATTCATCAATCCTATGAAAATGAATCCCTTATAATGAATATTTTGTTCTTTCAATCCAAAAAGTGTAGGCTTTACTATTAAAGCTTCTACTTTCTGCATAAATTGCTGATCAGCAAAAACAACGGGTGACACTGCGCCCATTCCACCTGTATTTAATCCTGTGTCACCTTCACCAATCCGTTTATAATCTTTCGCTGAAGGAAGAATTTTATAGGACTCACCGTCTGTCAGCACAAACAATGACAATTCGATGCCATCTAAAAACTGTTCGATGACCACCTGACTGGAAGCCTGGCCAAATTTACCTTCGATCATCAATCGCAATTCCTTCTCGGCTTCAATAATATCATGAATAATCAAAACACCTTTACCTGCTGCCAATCCATTCGCTTTCAGCACATACGGTGAGGTTTGTTGATGAAGAAATTCAATTCCATCACTGATATTCTCAGCATTGACCGTGAAATGTGCCGCGGTAGGAATCTGGTAAGTATTCATAAAGGTTTTAGCAAAGGCTTTGCTACCTTCAAGCTGCGCGCCAACTTTATCTGGTCCGATAATATTAATTTCCTTTAAGACAGGATCATTGTGAAAAAAATCAACAATTCCGGCTACAAGAGGAGTTTCAGAGCCAACGATCACAAGGTCAATCAGATTTTCAACACAAACCTTTTTAACTTCGTTGAAATCTGTCGAATCAACAGGAAGGTTTTTTCCTACGGTCAACGTTCCTGCATTACCGGGAGCTATAAAAATTTTCTTAACCTTTTTACTTTGTTTCAGTTTCCAGGCAAGGGCATGTTCACGTCCTCCGCCACCTAAAATTAATATATTCATTTGTTCTGAATTTCAGTTATTTAACGTTTTAACAATACTGTTCCACAACTGCGTGGCAGTATTGTCCCAATTGAAAAGTCTGGCGCGTTCGAATCCCTTTTGTATAAGCTCCTCACGTAATCGTTCGTCAGATACAATGGCAGTCATGGCCCTTGAAATTGAACCTTCATCAAACGGATCGACCAGCAAGGCAGCATCACCTGCCACCTCAGGCATCGAGGTAATATTCGAAGTGATGACAGGAACGCCGCAGCGGAATGATTCGATAATCGGTATTCCAAATCCCTCAAAGTATGACACATACGTTGTGGCAAGGGCAGCTGCGGTGACAAGATGCAAATCTTCCGCCTTTAACCTTCCACAAAAAACGACCTCCTCTTTGAATGTCATTGCGTTATATTTGGATTCGATTTCCTTTGTCCACCATTTCTTTTCGCCGACAACCAATAATTTTGTGTCCGGACCTGATTTTTTAAACTGATCAAACGCACCAAAAAGTCTGGCGAGGTTTTTTCGTGGATGCAGTGATCCGACAAAAATAAAGTAAGGGCAACCACCTGTATATTTTTTTCTGACCATTTCTGTTTGCGATATGCTGATGGGTTTGAATAAATCATTCACACCATTATAAATCACATCAATTTTATCAGTAGAAACATCATATTGGTTAATAATATCAGATTTCGAGAATTCGGAAACCGTCGCGATCCTGGTTGCTTTTTTTGCAAATCGTGGAAAAAAGTAACGATAATACCAACGAACCAACCAGGGTAAATCTTTCGGAAAATGCTCAAAATTAAGGTCATGCATGACTGCAAGACTCTTGTATTTTGTTGACAGGCTCAAATAACCATCCGGGGAAAGAAAAAGATCGGGTTTAATTTTTTTCAGTGCCTGTTTAACCGACCACTCAAACCAGATTACAAATAAAACCGGATGACGGGCGGGAGGATTCAGAACGACGGGGGTGACATTCGGACCGAAAATGAAACTCTGGTCATAAGCACGGTCAAAAAGAAAATAAAATTCAACATCGGGATGATTGACAGTAATGCGTCTGAGCGTTTCGAACGTAAACCAACCGATTCCATCGAGCTTGTTTTTTATCAGCAACCTGGTATTG
>CAJBPB010000371.1 GCA_903957365.1 uncultured Bacteroidota bacterium | reverse complement strand
TAGATTTTTTTATTCATATTTTTTATATACTAGTTTGATTTACAGCAGGATTTAACCAGATTTGTTTCAAAAATATTTTTTCTTACGATTCACAGTTCTCTTTTAATATTCACTTTTTTCAGAGTGAATCGGGCAGAAAAAACCATCAGAATCAGACATTGAATTTATTTTTACCAATAATCACAAACAATTATCTCAATTAATCACAAAACAAACCACTTTTATGAAAAAACTTCTACTTTTCTTATCCGTTTTGTTGCTTTGGACACATAGTTCCTGGGCACAACTTTCCGGCACAAAAACCATCCCTGGTGACTACGCGACCATCACGCTTGCGGTTACCAATCTGAACGCTTCCGGTGTTGGAGCCGGCGGGGTTACATTCAATGTGGCTGCAGGTTATACCGAAACAATTACTGCACCTATCTCTGTCACGGCAACGGGAACGCTGGCAAATCCTATCGTTTTTCAAAAAAGCGGTCCGGGCGCCAATCCTTTGATTACTGCATATACCGGAACAGCTACTCCTGCAACAGCAGTACAGGATGGTATCTGGAACCTTATTGGTTCTGATTATGTTACTATCAATGGCATCGATTTATCTGATCCCAATGCTACCAATCCGGCAACCATGGAATATGGATATGCTATGTTCAAAGCCAGTACCACGGATGGTTGCCAGAACAACACCATCAAAAACTGCGTTGTAACACTGAAAAGAGTAAACAATGCTTCAGGCACTGCCCCGGCTGTGGAGGGTTCGCGTGCAATCAATATCATGAACGCGCTCGCCACGGCACAAACCACCATTGTTGTGCCTGCAGCTGCATCCGGATCTAATTCCTTCAACAAAATCTACAGTAACACCTTACAAAACTGTAACTATGGCATCGCGCTGATCGGTTATGCCGGAACCAGCCCATTCACACTGTGTGACTTTGGTAATGATATCGGAGGAAGCTCGCTTGCCACAGGAAACAATATCCTGAACTTTGGCGGTGCTCCTGCCGCAACCAATCCATCAGCCGGTGTGCGGACACTCGCCCAATATGATGTAAATATCTCTTACAATACTGTGAACAATAACAACGGATCAGGTGTGAACCACCCAAGTACGTTAAGAGGAATTTACCTGAATACTGCAACCAGCGCCAGCGCAATGATCAGTTACAACACCTTGTCGATGATCGGTGGATCCACCACAAGTCAGCTGTCAGTAATTGAGAATGCTGCCGGATCAACCGCTGCCGGTAATACTATCAATATCAAAAACAACACCATCCAGAATTGTACCTGGCCAACAGCAACCTCCGGTCTTTTTTATGGTATTTATAATACTTCTTCTGCCTTTACGGTAAACATATTCAACAACCTCATTACGAATATAACCATACCAAATACCGGAAATCTTTACGGAATCGCGGGACAGAGTCCGGCAAACCTGAATATTTACAACAATGAGATTTCATTTATAAACAAAACTGTAACAGGCACCTTATATGCCATTCAGGGGTCCACTGCAATCGTAAGTGTGCACGACAACATTATCCACGATCTTACGATGACCGGCGGAGCCAATGCGGTTTATGGATATTATAACCTCGGCTCACCGGTGAATGAAACCTATTATAACAACACCTTATACAACTTCACCTGTAACGGAACGGGCGGTGTTTTTGGTCTTTACACAAATACGGTTGCCGGTGTAAGAAACGTCTATTCCAATACAATCTATAATCTCAATGCCAATGGTGGTGGTCCTGTTTATGGAATTTACGGAGCTGCCAGTTCACCAAATATCTATAAAAACAATATTTACAATCTGTTATCCGGAGCTGCCGGTGGCATTGTGTATGGTATTTACAATCTGTCAGGCACCACAGCCAATATCTACAATAATTTCATTTCAGATTTGAAAACGCCCGCTGCTACCGGATTGGATGCCATTCGCGGTATCGCAATTGGAGGAGGAACGACAGCCAATGTTTTTTATAATACCGTGTATCTGAATGCCACAAGTTCAGGTGCCACCTTCGGTACTTCTGCCATGTACGCAAGTACAACGCCCACCGTTGATTTGAGAAACAACATCTTTGTCAATGTTTCTGCAGCGAATGGAACAGGAGTTGCAGCTGCTTACCGAAGAAGTTCGACAACATTAACGACCTATTCAGCCAATTCGAATGCGAATGCTTATTATGCCGGTGCTGCTGAAGATGCCACACATGCTGTTTATTATGATGGCACCTTAACATACAATATGGCTGCTTACAAGGCATTGGTAGGTCCACGCGACGCAAACTCTTTCAGAGAATTACCTCCGTTTAATAACATTACAACCACACCTTATAATCTCCATTTAACCGCAGGAACCCCGACGCAATGCGAAAGCGGAGGATTACCGGTACTTACACCTTTTGCAATTACAAATGACTATGATGGAGAATCAAGGAATGCAACTTCACCCGATGTGGGTGCTGATGAAGGCGCTTTTACCGTATTGGATTTAACACCGCCAACAATCACCTATTTCCCGCTTTATAACACATCATCTACCGGTTCACGCAATCTTGATGTAACAGTAACTGACCCTTCAGGTGTGGGTTCAGGTGCCAATCAACCTGTTCTTTACTGGAAAATAAATGCGGCGGCTGCCTATACAGGTCCGGTGGCACCCACAGCAATTAATGGAAGTATATACACCTATACATTTGGTTCAGGTGTTGTATTGGGCGATGTGGTTTCCTATTTTATTGTTGCCCAGGACGCAGCAGCGACGCCCAATGTCGCATCCTATCCTGCCGGAGCTACCGTTACTTCAAATCCACCTCTTGCTTCTGCCGGACCAGCCACCCCTAGTACCTATACTATTATAGGTACAATCTGCGGGAATAAAACCATCGGCACTGGTGGTGATTATACCACCATTACCGCTGCTTTCACTGCTTTAAACGCAAACGAACTCTGCGGACCAATCGTTTATACCTTGCTTGATGCGACCTATCCGGCAGAAACTTATCCGCTCGCCGTCAACCTGAATCCAGGTTCATCAGCGACCAATACTATCGTTATTAAACCTGCGGCAGGTATTTCGCCCGATATTTCAGGCGCATCCGCCTCTGGTGCCATATTCAGAATCATGACCGGTTATGTTACCCTGGATGGTTCAAATTCGGGTGGTACTTCCAGAAATATGACCATCGGGAACACAAGCACCACTTCACCTTCTGTTGTTTCAATTCATTCAATCAATACAGCCCCTCTTATTGGCATTACATTGAAGAATTGTAATATCATCAACGGTGCAAATACAGCTTCTGCCATTACCGTTACAAATGCAACAGGAGCAGGTGGTTATTTTAACAATGTCACAATCCGGAACAATTCTATTCAAAGAGCTTATATTGGTGTGTATGCCAATGCAGCAGTTATGGCAGGAAACGGAAGTGGCTTGCTGATAACAGAAAATGACCTGAGTACATCCGGGGCAAATTCAATCCGGCTGGTTGGTATTTATGCGCAGGGAATTGATGGTGTCACGATTTCGGATAATCTGATCGGAAATATTGCTGATGCAAATGCTGAAAGTCCAAAAGGAATCTGGATTGCAACCGGAACAAACACTGCTGAAGTTTCGGGTAACACAATTTCGAACCTGACATTGACAAACACAGGAGCCTATGCCATCACAGGTATTTATGTTAATCCTGGTGCCACTGCTTTAGAAATCAGCATCGATGATAATACCATTTCCAACTTATCAAATGCCGGGACTTCACTTGCTTTTGCAGGCATCCTTTCTTTCAGTCCCAACACCGACATTACGAACAATGTGGTTTCAGGATTAACCCAGGTAACATCGGGTACATTCTGGGGTATTGTGCAAAATGGTGCGATAAACAGCAACTGCTCAGACAATATGGTTTCAGGTATGACTACTTTAACTTCTGGTATTCCGCACGGTATCAATATTCAGGGAATAAGTACCGGTGTCAATGTTTTCAATAATACGATTTTCAATATTAAAAACACGAATTCAGGTGGTTACACAGCCAACGGACTGGCGCTTGCTTCTACTTCAATCACAGCAAATATCACCGCTTACAACAATCTTATCTATGATATTGCTGCCTACGGTTACGCATCACAAACCACAGACAATGGTTATGGTATAAACATTTATAGTGGCGGAGGTTACAATCTCTACTTCAATAGTGTGAATATGGCAACAGATCAGACACTGGCAACCGGTGTTCCTGCCTGTCTTATCATCAATGCAGCAGTTACTGCGCTTAATTCGCTGGATATTCGTAATAACATCTTCTCTATCCCGACAACCATAGGAACAAATCGTTATGCAGTTTTATCAAATACTACTAATACATCCTTTGCAGAATTAAATTATAACGATTATTTCACTACCGGACCCAATCTGGGTTATATCAATGCAACCAACTATGCTGATCTTACAGCATGGCGAGTTGTTACAGGCAAGGATGTCAACTCTGTAAGTGTTGATCCTCAATTTGTTTCAACAACAGACCTGCATACCTCTGTTCAGGGATTAAACAATACCGGTGTAAATATTCCAGCTGTAACTACTGACTTTGCTGGTATAACCCGCAACAATCCACCTGATATCGGTGCCTATGAATTTACCCGTTCACCCGCTGTCACCACCATCGCTGCCTCAGGCATCACTGGTTCTGGTGCTGTCGTAAACGGCAATGTAACAGCTGAGAATGAATCTGTTACTACAGGTTTCGATTATGGACTTACCGTTGGTTACGGCACATCAGTAAATGGTGTTCCGGCATTGATTTCAGGTACTGCAGCAACAGATATGAGCGCTACGCTTACCGGACTTCTGCCTAATACTTTATATAATTACCGGGCAAAAGGAACTGCAAATGCTGTTACTGTCTATGGTTCCAATATGAGCTTCACAACAGGTATCATCGCCCCAACCGCAGTCACAAACGCTGCAACCATGATTACCGGTACAGGAGCCCAGCTAAACGGAACTGTGAATGCAAACAACGCAGGAACAACTGTTACTTTTGAATATGGATTGACAAATACCTATGGAAATATTGTTACTGCTGATCAGAGTCCGCTCAATGGTTACAATAACAATCCGGTATCATTTACCATTTCAGGACTTGATCCGAATACACTTTACCATTTCAGAGTGGATGCAGCCAATAGCGCAGGTACCGTCAATGGTGCGGATCTGACCTTTACAACAGGGCAGATTGCACCGACTGCAGTTACAGTTGCAGCATCACCTGTCGGATTTACCAGTGCCACACTGAACGGAAATATCATCGCAAACAATCTGTCAACAACTGTTTCTTTTGAATACGGACTGACCGCAGGTTATGGATCTGTTGCAGCTGCAGTTCCGGGAACGGTGAACGGTATGACAGGAACGAATGTTTCTGCTAATCTGATTGGATTATTAACAGGATCAACCTATCATTTCAGGGTTGTGGCATCCAACGCAGCGGGCACCTCCAATGGCAGTGATCTGACATTCCTTACTGGTTGTCCTCAGCCAGGCAATGCAGGTGCAATGTCAGGTCCTTCTGATGTATGTAAAGATGGAACAGGATATGTATATTCAGTTCCTGTGATAGCCAATGCGGTGAATTACTCTTGGACCGTTCCTGCCGGATTTACCATCACCAGCGGGAATAACACAAACGAGATCACTGTTGGCGTTTCAGGAACAGCTGTTTCAGGAAATATCACTGTATTTGGCTCAAGTTTGTGCGGATCAGGAGAATCATCCAGTCTGGCAGTGACAGTAAATGAAAGACCATCACCTACTTTGGGTGGTCCTGCTGTGATTTGTTCAGGCACAACCGGAAATATTTACACAACCGAATCAGGTATGACCGGTTACGCATGGATTGTATCTGCCGGCGGAACAATAACAGCCGGTGGAACAGGATCAAGCAATACGGTTACCGTTAGCTGGACCACACCGGGTCCACAATCTGTCTCGGTTAATTATATTAATACTCAGGGATGTGCAGCCAATACGGCCACAACGTATGCTGTAACAGTGAACCCGCTTCCGGTACCTGCCATTTCAGGAAATTCCCTGCTATGTCAGGATCTCTCAGCTGTATATTCAACACAGTCCAATATGACCGATTATGTATGGAATGTAACCGGAGGAACCATTACAGCCGGTGCCGGAACCAATGCAGTTACCGTACTATGGACAGCAGCCGGTTCACAGACTATCAGTGTGAACTACGACAACAGCAATGGTTGTTCAGCCGCCGTTCCAACATCATACCCTGTTACTGTAATGGCATTGCCTGTTCCTGTTATAACAGGACCTCCGGTTGCCTGCGAAACATCACTGACATTAACCTATACCACCGAAGCAGGCATGTCTGACTATGTATGGGAAATCACACCCAACAGCGGAAGCCTCAACCAGAACGGAAGCAATACCGTAACAGTTTACTGGACTGAACCTGGTGAAAACTGGATAAGTGTAAGCTATACAAATCCTAATGGTTGTGATGCTTCGACACCAACCGTGTATGATGTTTATGTAAGTCCGCTGCCAGCTACTGCTGAATTGATTGATGGCATTGTTACTCTTTGTGCCGGAACAAGCGGCGTTGTTTATTCGGTTCCGTCAGATCCTAATACAGAAAACTATTACTGGACTGTACCTGCAGGCGTCACTATCGTTTCAGGTGCGGGGACAAATAGTATCATGGTTGATTTTGCATTGAATGCAGTTTCCGGAGACTTCACTTATTACGGAGAAAACAATTGCGGCGTGAGTGGCACCACATCCCTGGCCGTAACTGTAAACTCAATACCGGTAACACCAGTCATCACAGCCGATATGTACACTTTGACCAGCAGCGCATCTGAAGGAAATCAGTGGTATCGTGACGGAATACTCATTGATGGTGCTGTTTCTCAGACTTATGATGTTGTTGAGAATGGTGTCTACACTGTTATCGTTACTATCAATGAATGCAGTTCAGAAGTTTCGAACAGCATTGAGATTGTGAATGTTGGATTAAATGAAGTAAATGCTCCTCAAATCTCAATCTATCCCAATCCTAACAGCGGTGAGTTCTGGGTTACAATCACCTCAGCCAATAGTATTGCATTTGATATAGAAATACTAAACAGATATGGATCAAGTGTTTATAAAATAAACAATCTCTATGTCAGCGGCACATTCAAACAATCTATCGATCTGCGCAATCTGGCAGCAGGCGTCTATTCAATAGTGTTGAAATCTGACACACAACAGATTATCCGAAAAATTGTTATTGATAAATAGCAGTTTAATTTCATTTGAAAGGTCGCTTCAGCAATGGGGCGGCCTTTTTTTATTTTAGAATGCCAAAGTAATGGCAAAGAACCCTGAAACCAATGAATATTAATCAGCCAGGCACAGTTCTTCAATTATTTCATCGCTTTTCTGATATAAGGAATCAGAATGAATGACAACCATATATTTTCTTGTTTATTGGTGTCAGTTGTACTACCTTTACAAGAGCCTTTTTTTATTCAATAATTGAATAAAAAGTAAATCAAATATTTTAAATGGCATGAAAACAATTTACAATTTACTGTTTATCTTTTTGTTATCTGCGATGACTTCGGCTTTGCATGGACAGAACAAATCCAACATCGAAAAATTACAACAACTATCACAAGAATTTAAAGAAACACAAACAAAGCAAAAAGCTGAGGCTGTTTCAAAGGCCAAAGCGCTGGGTATAACAATTTATGAAGAGGAAAAAGATGGACAAACTATTGAATTACAGAGTTTTGTAAATGGAATGCCAAGATATTATGTTACTGACAATATCAATGCAGCCAAAACACTTTCTACCAATCAGGTCTGGACTGGTGGTCTGGCTGGTTTAAATCTGACAGGTTTGGGTCAAACGCTAGGTGAATGGGATGCGAATGCGGTTTATCTCCTTCATCAGGAACTTACCGGCAGGGTGACCCAGATGGATGGCGAGTTAGTGCTTCACCGGCATTCAACCCATGTGGCAGGAACTCTGATTTCACAGGGTATAGTGCCGAATGCAAAAGGCATGTCAAATTCCGCCTTATTAAATGCATGGGACTGGGATCTCGATGATGCGGAAATGGCTGCAGCTGGTGCCAATGGTCTGAAAATCTCAAATCACTCCTATGGTTTTATCGCCGGATGGAATCAAAGTGGCAGTACCTGGTATTGGTATGGCACGCCTTCGGTCAGCGAGACTGAAGATGATGATTTTGGCTTCTATGACGACAAGGCGCAGGCCTGGGATCAGATTGCATTCAATGCCCCCGGCTATCTGATAGTGAGATCAGCCGGTAACGACCGTGCTCAGGGACCTGCACCTGGCACTGAGCATTATGCATGGATCAATGATGCATGGACATTATCTACAGCCACGAGGGAAAAAGACGGTGGAACTGATGGCTACGATTGTGTTTCAAGCAACGGAACCTCCAAAAATATTTTAATTGTGGGTGCTGTGACTGATATTCAAGGCGGTTACACGCAACCTTCTGATGTGAAAATGACTACTTTCAGTAGCTGGGGTCCAACAGATGACGGTCGCATCAAACCAGATATTGTTGGAAATGGCCAATCCGTGTATTCAACTTATGAGACTTCCCCTACTGCCTATGGCTCTTATTCCGGTACCTCTATGGCTTCGCCCAATGTTGCCGGATCTATTGGATTGCTTCTTGAGCACAAGGAAAACCTCGATGGTAACAGCGAATTATGGTCATCAGCAGGCATGAAAGCGCTTGTCATTCATACGGCAGACGAGGCAGGCGCCAATCCGGGACCCGATTATATCTTTGGCTGGGGTCTGATGAATACAAGAACAGCAGCAGAATTAATGACCAAAAACCACGATGCCGGGGATGATATATTTATGAGAGATCTTGTGCTGAATGAGGGTGAAACCTATCAAACCACAGTCTATTCAAATGGGACAAACCCTTTAAAAGCAACCATCGTCTGGAACGATCCTGCAGGCACTCCTCCGGCTCAATCGCTCAATCCAACCGATCTGATGCTTGTAAATGACCTCGATATGCGTCTAACAGATATTAGCCTGACAAATCACTTTCCATATATTTTAGATCCTGCAAATCCGGCCAACGCAGCAACAACCGGCGATAACTTCCGTGATAACGTGGAACAGATTGTCATCACCGACGCTGTCTATGGCGAGGCATATACACTCACAGTCAACCACAAAGGAACGCTTAACGGGGGATCACAGGCATTTTCGCTGATTATTACCGGTATTACCCGGCTCGATTCATTCGCCTTAACCGGTCCGGCAGCAGTGCATGCAGGAATCGCCAGCGAAGATTTTACATTGCAGGTGTATGACCTGGATGGCAATCCAACCTTCAGTCGCGAAAACAACTGTTTCACCTTAGCGACAACTTCAACGGGGCAGAATGCTGATTTCAGTCAGGAAACGCCTTGTATTTCAACTGATAATGGTAATACTGATTTCACCTATACCGATAACAGAACCGGAACCTATACCATCACATCAACCTTCAGTTCGGGTGAAAATGAACTGGAAGGGCAGAACGAATCTATGCCGTTGACAGTCCATATTCTTCCGTGGTTGCAGCAAAATATCAGCACAGCAAACGGAATCACTGAATTCTTCCCTGAAATCAATGACGGAACCTATAAGATTACATCGACCGGATTATCAACCAAAAAAAATGATGTGCATAATTTTGTATATCAGCAGCTTTGCGGCACAGGCACTGTGATTGCGCATCTGAACGATGTTCAAAACGGCGGTTGGGCAGGTGTGGAAATGCGTGAGAGCAATGCCCCCGGATCAAAAACCGTGCTCTTTAAAACAAAACTCTACAATCCCTCCGTGATCATAGGCTACCGGTCGAATACCAACGCCAATATGGTCAGTCTGTCTCAAATGATTCCTTCGATTAAATGGATGAAAATTCAGCGCAACGGTAATACTTTTCAGGTTTTCACCTCTTACAACGGAACCACCTGGAACCGGCGTTATACAGTAAATATTACAATGGAAAATTGCATCAATGCTGGATTCTTTACCGAAAGTATTCAGGCAAATCGCACTGTAACATCCGGATTCGATCATCCCGAAGTGGTTAATTATCTGAAATCAGCTGATATAACAGACGTTGAACTATCTGGTAATGATTTCTTTGAGATCGGTTTTTATCCAAATCCTGCAGCAAACCAGATTACTATCGTAGCGCCTGAGAATACTTCAAAGATCAATGTATCAGTCATCAATACTTCAGGATTGGTCATTGTTGAAGATCATTTTAGCACAACGGATGCCATCCTGAATTTGCAATCTCTGAAACAAGGAATCTATTTGTTAAGATTTGAAAAGGATGGTATGTTGATTCACAAAAGATTGGTAATTATGTAAGTATGCACGAATTAACTACTGAATTCGTATGAACAAAAATGGCCGTCAGAAAAATCTGACGGCCATTTTTGTTGTTGTATTCAACGGATGAGTTTATCCGATATTCGTAAAAACAGCCTGTACATCGTCATCTTCCTCAATTTTGTCGATCAGTTTTTCGATATCGACCATCTGTTCTTCTGTAAACTGAACAGGTGTATTTGGAAAACGCTGCAGATCTGATTTTGAAATTTCAATTCCCAGTTCTTCAAGTGCAGCATGCAATTGTCCGAAATTTGTAAAATCAGCGTAAGCATACGTGATATCTTCATGTGTTTCAATCTCTTCCAATCCGGCATCAATCAGCTCCAGTTCAAGATCATCGATGTTTTTACCGGCCGGCATTTTGAATTCAAATACACATTTACGTGTAAACATGAATTCGAGTGAACCCATTGGCACGAAACTACCACCGGATTTGTTAAAATACGATTTCACATTGGCAACAGTGCGGGTGGTGTTATCAGTGGCGCACTCAACAAAAACAAGTACACCATGTGGTCCTTTGCCTTCATAAGTGATTTCGACCATGGTTTCAGCATCTTTGCCTGCAGCGCGTTTGATTGCAGCATCGATATTGTCTTTTGGCATATTTTCAGCCTTGGCATTCTGAATGGCATTACGCAGTTTGGCATTCATATTTGGGTCGGGGCCACCTTCTTTTGCAGCGATGGTGATCAATTTGCCCATTTTCGGAAATACTTTCGACATATTTGCCCAGCGTTTCTCCTTTGATGCCCTGCGGTATTCAAATGCTCTTCCCATGATTATCAGGTATTTAGATTTATTTTTTAAATTTTCTAGGATTGCAAAATTAGTAAGTCTGATTGTAATTTCATAGGTTTTATCCAAACAATTTAAATCAATGGTCCTCTTCTATGAATATATTGAAATAATCACTTGAATATTATTTGGAAAAAGCATCTCAGTAGTATTATCTTTGATTATTATTGCCTGTTCGATGAACGGAACGATAACATATAAAAACCGCGTTGAGTCTCATCCCGGACCAACTACAACTTGTAAAATCTGGTCTTTCCGAAAAAAAACAGCTTGTATTAGTGATTATAATGCAAGCAATCAGATAATTACGTTCACAAATTTCAACAACTAAATTGTACGATGATGAAAAAAACAATTTTACTTTTGGCAATGCTTGTTTTTTCAATAGTAAAAAATCAGGCACAAACAGTTACCGATTATGATGGTAATGTGTATGATACAGTGAATATCGGAACACAGGTCTGGATGAAACAAAACCTGAAAGTGACCCATTACAACAACGGGGTCGAGATCCCAAACATTACCGATTTCTCAATTTGGAAGACATTGACAACAGGCGCCAGGTGCTATTACAACAACGATTCGGCCACAAATGATTCTGTTTATGGTGTTTTGTATAACTGGTATGCAGTAAATAGTGATAACCATATTTGTCCGACTGACTGGCATGTCTCTACTTCAGCGGAGTGGTTAAGTGCAGAGGAATTTCTGGGAGGAAATGCTGTTGCAGGAGGAAAGATGAAAGAAGCTGGCACACTCCACTGGAAAAGCCCGAACACCGGTGCCACAAACAGCAGCAGATTTACCGGACTGCCGGGCGGAATGCGCGATCCGGTGAACGACTTCAGGGTTATTAAAGAAAACGGACTTTGGTGGACCGCTACCAATTACAATAATTCGCTTGCCATCGGTCTGTATATGTGGTATTTATTTACAGGGATAGATTATAATCAGGTCAATAAGAAATATGGAGTCAGCGTCCGTTGTATAAAAGATGTCGAGACTAACCTTGGTGAAATGAATAAACTTGATAAAATTAAATTGTATCCTAATCCGGCTGACACTAAAGTAATCATTGAAAATCCATATAGCCAGCTATTGGAGATTCAACTTTACAACACATTGGGCGATTGCATATTGCAAACTAAAATGGGTGATGTGTATAATGAAATCGACTTAAGTTTTTTGGCGAATGGAATGTATGCAGTCAGAATATCGACAAAAGACAAAACCACAATGAAAAGCCTGATGAAACAATGACGCGACAATACTAGTGTGATCATTTTGACCAATCATCATTTGAAATCTGAACTGTCTTTTCAATTCATTAATCTTAAAATGTAAGAACAGTAATCTGGATGGTCTGAGGTTTTCCCGGGAATACAGAGAATAATACAAATCCTTCTTTTTTCTTTTCACCTTAAACGACAAATTAACCTATATTTGTCGTTATGTCGAAATATTCATATCGATCAAATCCGGAAATGAAGAAATCAATTGTTTTGCTTCTACATGCGTCATTGGTTTTGACAATAGCGACCGTTTTATTTGGTTGTGCGACAAACCGCAAAGATCAGACTGAATCACTTTCGGGAGATCTTGTCATTTTTCATGCAGGAAGTCTATCAGTTCCGATTAAAGAAATTTCATCTGCATTCAAACTTGAAAATCCTCAGATAAATATCATGCTGGAAGCTGCAGGAAGTGTTGAATCAGCGCGAAAAATCACTGACCTGAATAAACCATGCGATATAATGGCGTCTGCTGATTATGCAGTAATTGATAAAATGCTGATACCTGAATTTGCAGATTGGAACATCAGATTTGCTTCCAATGAAATGGCCATTGTCTTCACTGCTAAATCGAGAAAAAGCAATGAAATTACAGCAGCGAACTGGTACAATATCATGCTAGAGGATGATGTGCAGATTGGACGAGCCGATCCAAATTCAGACCCATGTGGGTACAGAACTGTGATGGTTACTAAACTGGCCGAAAAACATTATAAGCATAAAGGATTGTCGGATAAATTGTTAAGCAAAAATCAAAACAATATGCGACAAAAAGAAACCGACCTGCTGGCTTTACTCGAAACAGGTAATTTAGATTTTATTTTTCTTTACAGGTCGCTGGCTGTTCAGCACCATCTGAAATACATCTTGCTTCCTGATGAGATTAACCTGAAGAATCCTGATTTTACTGAATTATACAATACAGCCACTGTTGAGATTAATGGTAAGAAACCAGGCGAAAAAAATATCCTGAAAGGTGAACCCATGGTGTATGGTATTACAATTCTCCATAATGCACCGAATAAACCTGCAGCGCTTGCTTTCGCTAAATTTCTACTTTCAAAAGATAAAGGTATGGCAATCATGGAAAAATCGGGGCAGCCATCAATGGTCCCATCAGTTACAAATACGTTTGACAAAATACCTGTTGCATTGAAGATCTTCGCGACGAATCCTACTAAATAAATTCATAAAAAAACTTAATATAATGAAAATGAAACCATTATTCAGAGAAAAGATCAAAGTCAGTCTGTTATTCTTATTACTTCCTGTATTTCTTCCAGCTCAAAATACGGATTATTACAAATGGAATTTGCAGGGCAAAGTAAACACGATCAAGGAAACTTCTTATCGGGTGATTGAAAAAAATGGTGAGATTGTAAAAGACGGTGCAGAATACTATTTTATAAATGAGTTTAATGATGCCGGAAACAAGACAGTTGACACAAAATACGGTATTGATGGTAAAATACTTAAAAATTACACTTATAAATACGATGACAAGAACAGAAGAATAGAAGAAGTTCAATATATCAACGACAAAGAACTACTTCGTACCATCGGTTATGTATATGATTCACAGGGTCTTTTAATCGAAGATGAAAGTTTTGGCAGCAATGGTGAAACCGAGACACTTATTAAATTCACTTATGACAAAGAAGGAAATATCATTGAAGACAATAGTTTTGATAAAGATGGAAATTTGAAGAAAAGATTCACCTATGCGTATGATAAAAACAAACTCAAAACCGAAAACAAACGTTTTGACGCTGCCGGAATCTTTGAAAAGAGGATTACTTATAGTTATGATTTTCTTCAGAATCTCATCGAAGAAAAAAGCTTCAAGTCAGACAATTCGCTTAATGGCATCATCACATTCAGTTATGTTTATGATACCAGAAATAACTGGATTGTAAAAACAAAATTCATTGATGGAAAAGCAGTAAATATACTGGAAAGAGAAATAAAATATTACGATTAATCTTGTATTTCGACAACGAAAAACAAAGCATTCCAAAAGGAGAAACACAGTGAATCCAATACTAAATGATAAAAAATACAGATAATATATCCTTGATTTTCAGTTTTCTGGGAGGATTATTGTTGCTTTTTATAATAGCTCCACTTGTAGGAATGTTTATCTCTACAAGTCCGATGGATTTGTTTGAAGCCGCATCTGAAACAGAGGTTCAAAAAAGTATCTGGCTGACTATTTTCACTTCCATCACCGCAACACTTGTTTTTTCATTTGGAGCCATACCGCTGGCGTATTTACTGGCAAGAAAAAATTTCGTTCTAAAGAAACTGCTGCGAGGCATCATCAATATACCGGTCATCATTCCACATTCAGCGGCAGGCATCGCACTCCTGGGCATTATTTCAAGAGATACACCCATGGGAAAACTGGCCGACACGATAGGATTCAGTTTTGTAAACAATCCGGCCGGTATCGTTGTGGCGATGGCATTTGTTAGTCTTCCATATTTACTGAATGCCGCCATCGACGGATTTATAAGTGTACCCGAACGCCTCGAAAAAGTAGCATTGAACCTTGGCGCTTCAAAAACAAGGGTGTTTTTTACCATCACGCTTCCATTGGCATGGAGAGGTATTCTTACAGGACTTATCATGATGTGGGGCCGCGGATTAAGTGAATTTGGCGCAGTCATAATCATCGCTTATCACCCGATGATTACCCCGGTAATGATTTTCGAACGGTTCAATTCGTATGGTCTGACCTATGCCAGACCTGTTACTGTATTGTTTATTTGTATCTGTTTACTCCTCTTCATCGCGATGAATCTGATTTCAAAAAAAAACAGCAATGCTGAGAATAGATAAAATTAACAAAACAACAGGTAGTTTTTCGCTGATTGATATTAATATTTCAATCAGTAAAGGCGACTATTTTGTACTTATCGGTGAGTCTGGCGCCGGAAAATCGATGTTGCTGGAGATTATTACAGGATTCATTCTACCTGACAGCGGAAGTATTTTTTTGAATGACAAGGACTTACTGAAAACGCCTGTTCAGGATCGGAACATTGGTATCGTTTACCAGAAACCAACACTTTTTCCTCATCTTTCAGTTTTCGAAAACATTGCCTATCCCTTACACACCCGCAAACATAAAAAGGAATTCATTGAATATGAAGTGAAACAGCTGGCTGAAGATACTGAGATCACGCATATACTGAACAGAAATATCTCAAATCTTTCAGGCGGAGAAATACAAAGGGTAACCATAGCGCGCGCTCTGGCCACCTATCCACAGATTCTTTTACTCGATGAACCACTTTCATTTCTTGATGTCCAGCTTCGAAAAGGGATGCTGGCATTGTTAAGAAAACTAAATCAAAAAGGGCAAACCATTATTCACGTGACACACGATTATGAAGAAGCTCTGGCACTGTCTAATAAAATCAGTATCATCGAAAAAGGCACAATCATCCAGACCGGCTCACCACATGATGTTTTTCATAATCCTAAATCTGGTTTTGTCGCCAGTTTCATCGGATCAAAGAATTTTTTCAGTGGTCAGATTGTTTCTGTTGATGTTGATAACCAACTAAAAATATTTGAAACTTCAGGGCTTCGAATCTTAGTTCCAACCGAATATAAAACTGATACCCATGGCCATATTATTGTCCCGGACGATGCGGTAATCATTTCGGAAGAAAGACTTAACTCAAGTGCTGTCAACAACTTTAGTGGCATTGTTACCGATATATATCCAATCATTTCGGGGATGGAAATTGTGATTGATATTGGTCTGGAAATCACCGCGCGGATATCCTATCACTCAATGGAAAAACTACAACTGACTATAGGAAAAATTGTATGGATCAGTTTCAAGGCAAGCGTAATAAATTTTATTGAAATCTGACAAAAACCTATTTTTCTTCAGAAGAAGAAACTGTCTGGATTTTATTTTTGAACAGTCTTTCGAAGAATTTAATCTTCAGACAAAGCGAATTTGATGTTAACATCAGCTTTTTTAACAGAGATTTCAACGAAGCATTTGGGCATCATTCACAAAAAAATGCCAAAGGATAAATTTTAGTCTATTTCTAAGTGCAATCAGTGGTCTCCCGATTAAAAGGAAATCACTAAACTTGCAGTATTATTATCGAAGCCAGACCCCATTATGGAAATCCTAATCATCTCATTATTAGCTTTAACAATTCTCATTACAGTTTTTATTCTCGTTAAACTGTCGGCAAAAAGCGCAGAAAACGGATTGTCTTCTGAAATAGAAAAACGATTCGAATTCATGGATCGCAACCTAAATCGTATGGAATTGGTTGTGAATGAAGGCTTTAAACAAAACCGGGAAGAACTGTCCAAAACACTGGCTACTTTCCAGCAGACTTTTTTAGAGACTTTACGCGAGATTTCACGCAACCAGACAGACCAACTGAATGGTATGCGCGAACAAAACGAACGTAATATCGCTGTACTTAATAAAACGCTGGAAGAGAAACTGACTGTTCTCACCGAGAAAAACGAGAAGAGCAACAAAGAGAACCGCGACGAACTCAATCGCAGTTTTGTTTTTATCAACGACAGGATTAAAGAACGTGCCGACGAAAGCAGTAACCAGCAAAAAGAACAAAACACACTGACCATTAAACAGTTGGAAGCTGTAACAGCCAAGCTCGATGAGAAACTGAACCAGCTGGCCGAACATTTCAGAACCAACATCCTGGAAAGTCGTGCATCTCTCGAAAATTCGCTGAAAGATTTCCGCGAATCATTCTCGGCCAACGTAAAGGAATTCAATGATATGCAAAAGTTGAAGTTCGACGAACTGAATACAAAACAGGGCGAGTTGGTAAATATTACAGAGCAAAAGCTTGAGAAGATGCGCGAAACCGTTGATGAGAAACTGCAAAAAACACTTGAAACCCGACTCGGACAATCATTCGAACTCGTCAGCAAACAACTCGAAAGTGTGCAGAAAGGATTGGGCGAAATGCAAACGCTTGCCTCCGATGTAGGAGGACTCAAACGGGTATTATCGAATGTGAAAACCCGTGGTGTGATGGGTGAAATTCAGTTGGGTAATATCCTCGAACAGATCATGGCACCCGAACAATACCAGGCCAATGTGAAAACCAAAAAAACGAGTGGCGATTTTGTTGAGTTTGCCATTAAACTACCGGGACGTGATATAAAAGATGGCCATGTGTATCTGCCGATTGACGCCAAATTTCCGCAGGAAGCCTATCACCTGTTGCAGATCGCTTATGATGAGGCCAATCCGGTCAAGGTGGAAGAAGCGACCAAAACACTTGCCACTTCCATCCGGAAATTTGCCAAAGATATCCGCGACAAATATCTCGATCCGCCTTTCACCACCGATTTCGGAATTATGTTTCTGCCTATCGAGGGATTATATGCCGAAGTGGTGCGCAACACCGATCTGATTGAACAATTACAACGCGAATTCAAGATCATCATCACGGGTCCGACTACGCTGGCAGCCATTTTAAACAGTCTTCAAATGGGATTCAAAACCCTTGCGATACAGCAACGCAGCAGTGAAGTATGGCAGATTCTGGGCGAAGTAAAAACAGAATTCGGGAAGTTTGGCGGCATCCTCGAAAAGGCCCAGAAGAAAATCACCGAAGCCGGAAACGAGATTGATACACTAGTGGGTTCGCGTACCCGTGCCATCGAACGCAAGTTAAGAAAAGTGCATGTACTGCCTTATGCTGCCGAACCTACCCTGCTCGATGAAAGCTTGTTTGATGATGAAAAAGAGGAGGAAAGTTTATAGAAGTGCAGAATTCGCAGTGCGGAGTGCGGAGTTTATGCTTTGGTAAGATGTTTTGGCAATAGACTTAAGTGAACGAAGTTACTTTTGCAAATCAACGACTCAACATATTAACTTTTCATTAGCTTGCGCGTGCTTAAAGCGCGTTCATAATAGTTTGCGCGCACTTGTAGCGCGTGCAAAATTAGCTTGCGCGCTTGTAGCGCGTGCATAAAATATTAATGAATTAAAACTATTTGTTTATCAATATGTTGAAAACGAATAACGATGTCAGACAAGTATAAGGTTTTTCAGGGAGACGAAGTATATTTTGTCACATTTACAATCATCGATTGGATTAAAGTGTTGGAGGATGATTCTTATAAATTGGTTTTAGTAGATTCAATTAAATACTGCCAGAATAACAAAGGATTACAAGTTTTTGGATATTGCATTATGCCAAACCATGTACACATGATAATTCAATCAAATGGCAAAAGTTTAATAACAGGAATACTACGCGATTTGAAATCATTTACAGCAAAAGCAATTATTAAAAAACTTATTGAAGATAAACCACATGATTACGATGAAATTTTAAATAAATTTTCGGAGGCAGAATCGAAGTTAAAACGAATTAAAAACTACAAAGTTTGGCAAGACGGAAATATGGCGAAAATCGTGTATAGCCATTGGTTCATGCTCGAAAAATTGAATTATATACACAACAATCCGGTTGAATATGGCTTATGCGAAAAACCATGGGACTATCCATTCAGCTCTGCAACAAATTATTGTGAAATGCCATCATTGATCGAAGTTATTATATTAAGTATTAAATAATTGGTAAACGGTGCACGCGTTACAAACGCGCGCGAGCATTTGCGTTTCAACGTTTCATTGTCTCAGGGTTTCAGCGATTTAACAAATCAGCTATTAAAAGAATAAATGACTCTAAAAACAATATTGATGCGTTGTGAACTTCGTCCTAAGTCCAGTGCATGTGTTTTGTGAAACTTTTGCATTTTGACTTTGCATTCTGCATTTTGAATTACCACAATGGCTGAATAGTGCAAACCAATTATCTTTCTTCCTGTCAGATAAAATGTTCTATTGTATTCCAATCTAATTTCTATATTTGTTGAATACACGTAATCAAATCTATTTGTTCAAATTCAGGTCGTATGAAGAAATCTTTACTCAGTCTTGTCTTCCTTGTTTTTATTCTGTATAGTGCAAGCGGACAAGTTGTTACAATTTTTGGAAACGTTACCTCAGCCACTGATGACTCACCAATCCCTGGCGTTACTGTTCAGGTGAAAGGAACCACCATCGGAACTGTGACCGACCTCGATGGTCATTTCATTCTGAAAGATCTTCAGCCTGACCATCTGCTGGTTGTGAGTTTTATCGGCTATGATACACAGGAGATTCTGGTTGGCAGTAACACCAGTTTCAACATCAAACTTGTTGAAACCGCGGCACTTCTTGAAGAGGTTGTAGTCACAGCACTCGGTATCACCCGGCAGAAAAGGGAAATTGGTTATTCAACCGAAAAGATTGAGGCCACTGTCATCACTGATTCCAAGGCAACCAATGTATTGAATGCCATCACAGGCCGGTCAGCCGGGGTGCAGATTTCGCAGCCTGACGGTGTCGAAGGTGGTTCCACACGCATTGTGATCCGTGGAAACAACAACATCGGTTCCGACAACCAGCCACTGATTGTGGTGGATAATATCCCGATGGAAAACACACCGGGCCTGACCAATATCGGCCGTGGTGTTGACTGGGGAAGTGCCATCAATGATCTGAATGCCTACGATATCGAGAGCATGACTTTGATGAAAGGCGGCGCTGCATCGGCACTCTATGGTTCCAGAGGCGCCAACGGTGTATTGTTTATCACCACAAAACGCGGCACCAGACAAAAAGGCATCGGTGTAACTTACAATATGGATTACAAAATAACATCGCCATATCTGTATCGCGATGTGCAAAACACCTACGGACATGGTGGCCCGATTTCGTTCACGCCTCCCTCCTTCCCTACCTCCGGCGATACATTGTTGTACCCGGGAATCTATGGAAATGAAAATCTTATTATCAACCAGGCAGGCGAAACATCCAGCACCTCGGCTGAGTTTGGTTATTACGGATCTTCCGTTTCATGGGGTCCGAAAATGGAAGGACAATTGGTTAAATGGTGGGATGGTGAGATGCGTCCGTATTCGCCCCAGCCCGACAACCTTAAAATACCTTTTCACAAGGGTTTCACCACTACACACAATGTTTCGGCCACAGGTGGCGGCGAAAAAGGCACCATGCGGGTTTCTTTCACCCGTCAGGATAACAAGGCCATTGTTGACAACAGTAATTTCAACCGGACAACAATATATATGGGTGCAAACCTTAAAATAAGCGATAAACTTCGCACTGATGTTTCACTTTCTGTTATCCAGTATAAAAGGCTAAACAGTCCAATGCTCGGGGAAGACGCCAATTCGTTCAACAAAGGCTTATTGTATTCTTGGCCAAGAAGTTATCAGGGTATCGACAAGCAAAATTATGCCAATCCCGATGGCTCACAAAATCCACAGGAAGGTTATCCTTTCCAATATATCAGTCCGACAATCTGGTGGGACTATTACAACAACAACACAAACCAGAACCGCGACAAATACACCGGAGCACTGACGTTAATTTACGATCCGTTCGACTGGTTAAGTTTTCTGGGCAGAGTAAGCAGAGACTATACTGTCGAGCAGTTTGAAACACGTAACAATCCCACCGATGCCCTGAAGCTTCTGAACGGCTATTACAGTAATGGTCTTTCAAGAAATATTGGTGACAATTATGATTTCACCATGACAGCCAATAAAGATCAGCTTTTTGGAAGTGGATTTGATGTCAGTTTCACAACCGGCGCAACCCAGTGGAGTCAGGATTATTACTACCTCAACGGACATTCCGGCACCTGGTATTATCCAAATATGTTCACTTTCTTCAACTTCACTGAGACGACTTATACCACCGATCCAAACGGGAACACCATGATTGATAACCAGGGTAATACCGCTTCAGAGATATTTCCAACTGAAGGCATCATGCGCAAACGAAACAATTCAGTTTACGGTTTCCTCAATCTTTCGTACAAAAAGTATCTTTATATGGAACTTACCGGACGAAACGACTGGTCATCAGCATTGCCATCCAACAACAATTCCTATTTCTATCCATCTGTTTCACTCAGTTTTATCGCTACAGAGGCTTTTAAGGGACTTAATTCAGTTCCCTGGATGAATTTCCTGAAAATACGCGGTGGTGTTGCACAGACCGCCACCGATACAGATCCATATATGCTGAGTTTTTATTACAACACCAGCCTTTTTGGTGGTCAGCAATCTTCCGGTTTCCCGGGGATCATTCCTCCTATCGAGCTGCGGCCACAACGGGTAAATGCTTATGAAACAGGGATTAACCTTGGATTATTTGAAAATAAAATTGATATCGACTTCACATATTACTATCTCTATTCATTTGACCAGATCATCCCAAATCTGCCTGTTCCAGTCTCGTCTGGTGCCACAAACATCATGACCAATGAAGGCGTGCTCAGTAACAAGGGTTTCGAGATTATCATCAATATGGTTCCGTTGCAAACAAAGAACCTCGTATTGCGGACCGGGATCAATTTTGCACACAACCGCAATACAGTTGTGAGTCTGGGTGGTGATGCCGATACCTATCAGTTGGCTGACATCTGGGGACTCAATGGTCCGGCTATGGTATTACGCGAAGGTGACGAATACGGAACCATCAGCGGTTATGATTATATTTATGATGATAATGGAAACCGTGTTGTCAATGACGCGGGAACGAAATACCTGATCACCGACAGCCGTGTACCTATCGGGAACGCATCACCTGACTTCATTGCCGGATGGAACACAAGTCTGCAATACAAAGGTCTGCGGTTCGGCATGCTGATTGACACCAAATGGGGTGGCGATATCTACAGCGGAAGTTATGTAATCGGATTACAGACTGGCCAGAGTCCGGAAACACTCATCGAACGCGAAGGCGGTGGATTACCTTATACCGACCCTGCCGGAAACACCAGTAATATTGGAATTATACTCGATGGCGTTCATGAAGACGGAACGCCCAATACCAATGTAGTACATTACTATTATAAATATCTTCCCAATGCAGGTGGCTGGGGAAAATTCATCTCGACACCCGGTATTCTTGAAAATACCTGGGTAAAAATGCGGGAGATTTCAATGTCGTACACAGTGCCACAGCCCTGGATTCAAAAAACAAAAGTGTTTCAGAACCTGACCATCTCATTGACCGGAAGAGATTTATTTTATATCTACAAAACCCTTCCTGATAATATCAATCCTGAAGGCATCATGGGATCAGGAAACGCGCAGGGTTTTGAATGGGCAGCCAATCCGGGAACACGATCCTTCATCATGAGTCTGAGTGCGGGATTTTAATTATTTGATGAAAAAAAAATTATATTACAATGATATCCAAATACAAATACAGAATAAAAGACAAAATGAAATCCGGAAAGATATTGGAAAAACTGTTCATCGTGGCCCTGTTTACATCTTTCATTTTCATTGCCTGTACAAAAGACTTTGAAGAAATCAACACCAACCCTCATGGTTTCACTACTGCTACTGATGGTTCACTATTCAACAATGTGATTCATTCACTGATACCAACTGGAAATGAAATGTTTTACATCGACAACGAAATTCTTTATAAACAAACACAGCTAGCCGCGCTCACCAAAGCAGCATGGGGTAATTTCACGATCGGGACAGAGGAAATCTGGACAAATTACTACACAACCCTACCCGAAATAAGAGAGTTGGAAAGACGGTTCGAAAGCTATGACACCATTGGTGAGGTAAGAAATATGCGTGCCATTCTGAAAATCACACTTGCATTAAAAACCTTCAAGGTGACCGACCTTTTTGGTGATATGCCTTTCAGCGAAGCAGGTTATGGCTTTCAGAACCTTGCTCTCCTCCGACCCAAATATGACAGCCAGCGTGACATTTATCTGGCCTTACTCGATGATCTGGCCTGGGCCGATGAAAACCTTGATATCACAGCCATCACGCAGGAACCTTTTTTGAGTTTCACCGCTTTCGACAAACTCTTCAACGGTGATATTTTGAAATGGCAGAAACTGGCAAACTCAATGCGGTTGCGTTATGCACTTCGTATGTCTGAGGTTGAACCCGAACTGGCCGGGGCCATCATTAAAGACATAATTGAAAACGAAAGGCCGCTGATTGATGGTTACGATTTCATCACTCCCAAACTTGAGAGTGCCTGTTTGTGGCCTATCGTGGCCGGCTTCAAGAACGAAGGACTCAACTGGTCATTTCGTGAGCATGAAAATCTTCGCATGGGATCGCTTTTCTGGAGTTTCGTTTCATACCACGACAGCGCCGATGGTAGTGGAATCTTTGACCCGCGTGCGATGATATTCTTCGAAACCAATAATGCAAATAAATGGAAAGCCTATCCTCAGAACCCACCCGCTGACACCCCACCATCGGGCGGCATACCCTATGAAACACACCGCGACCAGGAAGGCGCATTCTCAATCAAAGGAGAAGGAAATATTTATTCACCTTTCAACTATTTTATCATCAGGGATGAAGACCAGTTGCCAATCATTTTCATTACCGGAGCAGAAATACATTTCATCAAATCAGAAGTGTATTTCAGAGGAATTGGTGTGGCGCAGGACAAGATGCTGGCTGAGATTGAATACTTTAACGGCATCAACTCGTCTGTAGAATGGTGGTTACAGAGGGCAGCCAGTTCAAAGCTACCCACATCGGGAATCGAATTTCCGGAGGTTATTACGATCCCGCAATGGTTGAATGCTGCCTCTGTGCAGGGAAGGTTCGGTTTCTGGAACGCAGCCACAGAGGAGGACAAACTTAAATTTATTTATGCGCAATGGTGGCTCGATGCCTTCAGGCAACCGCAGGAAATGTATGCACTGGCGCGTCGCACAGGAATGACACCACGTGATGGTGACCCGATCAATCATTTCCGTTTGCCTTATCCACCTTCAGAAGCATCTTACAATGCTGAAAACATGAATGATGCCATCGCACGACAAGGTGGTGACAGTCCCGAAACCAAACTATGGTGGATGCCTTAACATTGAATCTGACATGAAACGTAAAATGAATAATGGTTTTTTATTAAAAGATTTCAATCCTGTCTGCAGGGCTGTGTTTGAATTTTTTGGCCGGAGTACTTTTTTATCTTACAACAAATCAAAATCACGCACTGCATCCAGACAATAAAAGTTAAATTAATAGTCTTAAACTAAAATGTAATCATAAACCAAAACCCCTTAAACAATGAGAAAAATTTACTTCTTTTTCATGCTGCTGCTGACTGCCGGAATGCTTCACCTTTCATCAGGTGTGAAAGCACAATCGAACCAGTATCTGCATTTCGACCGAGTGGATGATTATGTCATCCTGAACAACGCCTCACAGTATTTTAGCGGTGGAAGCCAGATTTCCATTACAGGCTGGTTCTTTTGTGATGAGCTCGCTTACGGACAAGGTTATATGGGATTCCGTGTAGGTTCGGGCAATGCCGAGTTTTATCTCATCCAGCTTAACAATGGCGCGTTGGAATGTCGTTTGAAAACCACAACAGGTCTGCACGAATATGCTGCACCGAATAACACTATTATTCCGCAGATCTGGCAGCACATTGCATGGATTTACGATGGCACTTCTGTCAAATTGTATATCAACGGAACCCTCAAAGGCAGTTCAACTGCTTCGGGTGTTTTCCAGGGTGAGGCTGTGCCTTTTGCTATCGGAAAAAGTATTCTGGGTGGTTTTGACTTTGTTTACGGAGGTCGTGCCGATGAAGTTACAGCCTGGAACAAAGCGCTCACCCAGAGCGAAATACAGGATATAATGGAGAACGAACTCACAGGAACCGAACCCAATCTGCAATTATATTACAAATTTAACCAGGGCGTCCCAGGAGGAGACAATACCTCTATCACCCAACTCAATTGTGAGATCGGTGGGAACACCCGGAACGCGGATCTGATGAATTTCGCCCTTACCGGTGAAACATCCAACTTCAATGGTACACTTGACGAAAGCTACCAGGCCATCTCTTTCCCTCAGATACCTGATCATCTTATTTCAGATGCTCCTTTTACCATTGAAGCCACTGCCACATCGGGTTTACCTGTCTCGTTTGCTGTACTCTCCGGTCCTGCGACTATCAGCGGCAACACTGTAACACTGACTGGTCAGGCCGGTGAAGTATTAATCGAAGCCACACAGCCAGGCAATGAAGTTTTTGATCCGGCTGTTCCTGTTGTAAACAGTTTTATGTCGCTGAATCCCGCTACGTATGTACCTGAGATAAATGTACGTAACCCATTGCCTGGCAATGTTTATATGCCATCGCTTCATGCGATTCAGCTAAGTTCGGTAGCAACCATCGGCTATCCGGAACTATTTTCGGTACAGGCAGTACGCTTTGAAGTCGGCAGCCAGACCATCGCTGCCTATGATATGTATGGCAACAGTCATTTCACCGGCTGGTGGACGCCTGATTCCTATGGTTCACATACCATCACGGTTGTTGCGACAAACAATTTCGGTGCTTCATCAACACAGAATGTCACAGTAAATGTTACGTCTTCAGTGACCGACATGACCCTTGTCGCTGCTGAGAATGTATGGTTGAATCCAGCCAACTTCACACAGGTTGTCGAGTCGGAGTTACCCAGTTATGTAGGCGCTTTCGACCAGATTACTGCCACACTTACGGTAAGCTGCCCGACAGGTGGCTGTGGTGAATGGGACCGTGTTGCCAGTATTGATGCGATGGGTATAGACGGGCGCTGGTTCGAGGTAATCCGTTATGTTACACCTTATGGTGTTGCCTGTGACCATGTGATTGATCTGACAGACTATATGTCTCTCCTACAGGGCAAAGTGAAATTCCGGTTTAATTGCCAGACACTCGATAACGGCTATCTTTATAAGCTCGCACTCAATTACAATCAAGGTGTTCCTGTGAATCTTTATAGTTCAGTGTATGAAATCTGGAACGAGATTTATCCTTTTGGCGATTATGCCAATCTGCAACCAGTTCAGCCTGTGACCTTTGAGTTTCCGGAAAACTCCATCGCATCTACCCTTAAACTTGTTTCGACAGGCCATGGCTGGGGCGACCTCAACACCAGCAATGCAGCTGAGTTTTACAATGCCACCCACCATGTATGGGTGAACGGCGCTTCTACATTTACTCAGGTAAACTGGCAGACCTGTAATCCCAATCCTGATGGATGCCAGCCACAGAACGGAACCTGGTTTTACAACCGTGCAGGCTGGTGTCCCGGCTCCATTGCACCATGGTTCGACTACAGTATGAACCCCTATGTTACAAACAACACTGTAACGCTGGGTTATAAGTTTGCCGATAATTATGTGGATCTATGTCACCCAAACCACCCCGACTGTGTGACGGGCACAACCTGTACAGATTGCAACGACGGCTTTAATCCAATGCTTGATGTAGCCTGCAATCTGGTAGTATATGCTTCCAATCCTATAGTTGGCATCGAGCAAGATTATATGCCCGGCGATTTTACAGCGGGACCAAACCCAACAACCGGCCGTCTTGATATAAAGTACACCGGTTATGCCAATATGGTGTCTTCTGATATTGAGTTATTCGATCTTAGAGGGAATCTTGTCAACCGTTTTCATTGGAATGGTAGCGACCTTCGTCTGGACCTGTCCGCTTTACCCAAAGGCATTTATGTGATGGTTATTCAATCGACCGGCGCACAGGAAGTTAAAAAAATCGTGCTGCAATAAATTGCCTTTCATTGTAATAATTTCTAAAAAGCCTGTCACGATGCACGCGACAGGCTTTTTTATTGATTTTTTTACATTTCAGCAATACAACTTTCAATAACTAAAGCATCATAAAATTGAAAATATGTTTCTTAAGTTTTTGTGTTTAAATTAATGAATTCGGTTAAAAACTTTTAGCCACTTTGATTTAATCTTTAATACCTTTTTAAATTGGCCTCATTAGATCTTGTCTAAGATAAATGGTATCCAAAGCCATCAAAACCTCTTCGAAATTCGCAACATAAATCTGCCAGGCACCACCTGCTCCGTATTGTGGATTTGCCAGAGTTTTTGAGATTGCCACCACGATCGAGTCGTTTTGAATATCGAACACGCCAACCATTGACCGGTAACCAAACTGGGGATGTGCTTTTACCTGAAGGCTTTCCCAATAATCAACCATAATAGTGTCGGTATCGGTGATGGTTTGATTTATCGTGTAATATTCCGATTGACCGGGCAAGCCACCGTACAAATCAAAATTACCAGGGATTTTGGCAGTTGCCCAGTCGTCAACACCAGGGTAGTCACCTTGTCCCTGCCAGCTTTTCACAGTGTTCAGCAGCGTGGTATCAACGAAATAGACAGCACCTAAACCGGTTTCAGAAGTAAAAGCCTCAACAACCAAGTTGGTGACGGGTAATGGGTCGCTATTGTCTTTTTTACAGGAAATGAAAATCAGTGAAAAGACGAGCAGGTAAACTGGCCAAAGATTTTTACTTTTCATAAAATTTGTTTTAAATTTCATTTTTTTATGTATTTAATTTTATAGGTAAAGATATTGCTTTTAGAAACCGATAATAAAATAATGACTTAATTATGATGACCTAAAACATAGAGAAAGTGAGCCTTGCGAATTTCGGATCACCCTCCATCTTTGCTATACTCTACCCTCATCGGTTATTTAGCTTCAACCATTACTCTCCGCATAAAGCGTCCTATCAGATTTCTGGATTACTACAATAAATTATAGCCGATGGTATTCTTAAAATGCAATCACCGACAGTTGTTCCGGCATCACATTATTGAGACTTAGTGGTGTTAACATGCCCTGATTAACTATTCCTACCCTGATACAATTGCCGAAAACAAAAGGAATACCCGTTGACCAGAAACTGTCAGATCCTATCGCCAAATTAAAATGCAGATGAGGCATGCCGGAATATCCGGAATTTCCAAGCCGGCCAATCGGATCGCCCGTCTTAATAATATCACCCGCATCAACGCGCAGGGAACCGGGTATCAGGTGTGCGTAAAAAGCATACTTCCCGTCACCAATATCCTGAATCATATAATTTCCGGGAACTCCGGCCATTGAAAACGGCAATTGATCCATCTGGTTGCCATTGTTTTCGATTATACCATCCCTGACTTCAAACACTCTTCCATCCGCCGCTGCGTATATGGTATCTCCGTAATTGAAATAGGACTCATTCACACCCGGGTCTCCTTCATAACTGCTGGTCATGGCATCATTCACCTCTACCTGGTCAAAAGCAAACCTGGGGCCGGTACCCATGCTATCGCCATTAAAAAAAATAAGATAAAAATGGTAATTCATGGTTGAATGGCTCAGGAATACATTTCGGTTCCCTTTTACTGGCGAAGTGATCACCATGGGCGTTTCACCATATCGTGGTGTGAAAACTGCGCCTTCCTGATAGATAGTTTTGTTATTTACCGTGTCGGAAAATTCAAACCGGTGCAACACTTTTCCAGGTCTGGCCCCTTCAATCGGAAGCGGAAGCTGAACCGAAAGATAATAGTGCTTCAGATTTTCCGGGACGAGGAAAAGCGTAAGCATGGTGTTGTCCCTGATCATAAATTCAAGTTCATCTTCTCCGATTTTCAGCAGTTCTGACCTGGATTGAGAATCCATCACCGTGATCTGTTTCAGCTTAAGTCCCTCTTTTTCAAATTCTCCGAACCGAAGTGTATAGGGAATCCGGAGATAGGTTTCAGAAGGGAATGGGGTGTCGTTCAGGATGACTTCAATTGCCTCCAATGTAGTTTCCAATGTTTCACCTTTGCGGCAGCCAATGCAGCTGATAAGAACAGCCAGCATAATATTTAACAACACTTTTGTATGCATATTCCAATGTTTAATTATTGATTTTTATCTCAGGATCATCACTTTGGTAGCCTTTAATATCCTGTCACCTTTCAAAACCAACTGGTAACATCCCGGGACAAAGCCAGAAATATCGATACCTGTCTGCAACTTCGAATCGGCAGTATATACAGCCTGTGATGCTACTTCTATTCCGTATACAGATAATAAGGAGAGGGTATATTTATCATTGGCCAGGGCCTGGAGCTCAACCCGTAATATGTCTGATGCCGGATTAGGCCATACCTTAATTGTGGCGGCATGTGAGATGTCTTCATTTACTGAAGTAAAATTTTCCAGATCAAGTTCAAAAACACCTCTGCCATAAGTGGCAACCCTCAGCAAGCGGGTATTGTTGAAATTAAAACAATCGAAATCAAGCACGGGCACGAAAGGCATTCCGTTGTTCATCCTTTCCCAGTTTCCGCCGTTGTTACCTGTTCTGTAAACACCAAAATCATTGCCAAGGTACATCACGCCGGCATTGACCTCATCGATAAAGATGTCATTTACAGGTACTTTAGGCAAGTCAGCACTGATATCAGTCCAGGTGGTACCAAAGTCGGTGGTTTTCACTACGATTGCACCCGAATAGGCATTTTTCAGCACATAAAATGTATTTCCATCGAAAGGATCAGCCTGCAAGCGCATAAAATTGCCTCCCGAAAGCTCGCCCAGACTTCCGGTAATGTCCTGCCAGCTGACCCCTCCATCGGAAGAGCGCACCAGGCTTATTTCGCCATTTCTGGCAGCAACCATAATGTTGCTGGTGTTGACCGGTGATTGCGCAGCTGCAATGATAGCCGAGCTGACGATGGTTGATGTTGTTGTATATTCCCATGAAATCCCCTTGTCGGTGGACTTAAAGAGCTTTTGTTTCAAACAGCCGTATATGATATCAGGATTTGACGGATGTTGCCAGTATGGGCATAAAAATGCGGAAGAATCGTTCAGTGTAATGGGATCAACCAATAAATCCCAGCTCTGCCCTGCATTGGAAGATCTTGCAAAATAGCCGCCAATGGTAGCAAAGAAAATAATGTCAGGATTGGAATAATCCATAAAACATTCGGTGCCGTCGCCCAGAAATTCAAGTTTAAAAGGTGTTGCTCCCCTGTTTTGTGTCGAAATAAAACCGTTGTCCTGTACTCCGGAATAGAGTATATCAGGGTTGTTATTGTGTGAAGCAATTCGGTATGACTGGATGGAATTGATACCCGTGTTTACTGAATGAAAGGACGTTCCTGAATCAGTCGATTTAAAAACACCGCCATCGCAGCCCACATAAATAACTGAGGGATCTGAAGGTGCATACCTGATGATGTGATGATCCAGATGCGTGTATGAGTCGAAGGGATTGCTTCCGCCACCGGGTGCTGCAGGGTTTCTGACGGGCGAGAAGCCTTCGCCGTTTGTCGATTGACTAAATTCAACATTACCCAGGAAAACATGATCCGGGTTTAAGGGATTTACTGCGATACAAAGGTCATAGAATCCCTGATCACTAAATTCACAAAGATTGATTCCCTCCGAAATCTGATCCCAGGAAGCTCCGCCATTTACAGATTTAAATACACCCGTTGTCATGCCACCGGGTAGCGGTGCCTTATCGAAGATAACTGCATACAATACTGATGGATTTGAGGCTGAGATATCAAACTGTATTCTCCCGATGTGACTGGATGCAGGCAGCCCCGTATTACCTGGTTTAAATGATATACCACCGTCAGTGGATATCAGGAAGCCAGCCTGAGATTGCTCATTGCCGCAGGCGACAAATACGATATTTGCATCCGCAGGATGAAATGAAAGATCGTACATGCCTTCTCCGGGTAAAACACAGGCCCAGTGCTGGCCACCATCTGCACTTCTCCAGATGCCTTCATTCGGGGCAGCATCCTGCAGGTTTTTGGCAATAGCCGCCATGATGACATCCGGGTTATGAGGGGAGATGACCAAATCGGAAAAGTGGGTCACTGTACCAAACTCAGCATTTACTTTTATCCAGTTGTCGCCGCCGTTTGTTGATTTGTACAAGCCATCACCGCTGTAGAATCTTTCAGTTAATATCCAGTGATATTCTCCTGTACCGGCATAAACAATATCGGGATTTAGTGGGTCAATGGCGATAGCGCCAAAAGTTAAATTGTTCAATTCTCCGCTTTTATCCACCCAGTTTTGTCCGCCGTCAGTGGATTTCCAGATACCTCCGCTTGCAGCGCCGGCATACACGATGCCGGGATTTGCCGGATGCACAGCAAGACCTCTTACCCTTCCGCTCACCACTCCCCAATGTGGAACCATGCCATCTGCCGAGAAATCAATACCTGCCGGGCCGAGATTTACCCATTGGGAGGAGAAATTTTCGTTACCGGCTTTCAATTGTGATTTTGCATATTCTGTTTGCATTTGATTATCAATGAACTCCCTGGGGAATACGTCCTTTTCATTCATTCTTGGCCTGTAGAACCACTCAAGTCTCTTGAAAGAGTTTCTTTTTTTTATTTCATTGGGTACATTATCCCATTTTGACACCGCTTGCGAATTGGCAACAGTTGGCTGCAAAAACAAGAAAACCAAAAATAATACTCGTAAAAGACCTTTCACCGTCATGTTTTTCATAATAAACTGGGTTAAGAGACTAATAATCATTTCCATATAAAATATCCATAAAGCGTACGAATAGGTGGCCAGGTGGCAGTTCTAGCCAGCAATTGAAATAGATAATTACAGTGCAGCCCTTTTCATTGCTATGAAACATTAAAGAGGTAAAACCAGGGAAAGTGCCGCCATGGCCATAAAAAGATCCCATTTTAATTATCCCCAAACCATAACCCATCTTAGGCTCAAGCTGTATCATGTCATTAAGCCGCCTGTTTTGAAGGGAATCCGACAGGAATCCACCTCCAACAAGAGTTTCCGCATATTTCTGGAGTTCACGAGGAGTGCTGTACACGGCACCTGCTGCCCAACCCTGTGAAATATCAAAATATTCTGTAAAATCTGCATTTTCCTCGAAAAAACCACGGTAATAGCCTCTGCCATGGATACCTGGCAAAGCCACTCCAGAGGTCAGAAAGCCTGATTTGCTTAGGTTTAACGGCTGGATAATACGGTTGTTGATTTCCGATTCCAGCGTGTTTCCGGACAATAATTCGATAATCTGTCCAAGCACGATAATATTCGTGTTTGAGTAGTCCCAGCCGGCACCTGGGCTGAAATTAAAATCATGGGAACATCCTATATCTACCAGTTCCTGTGGTAACCATACTTTTGAGGGAGCAGCCAACACTGACGGAATAAAGTCCGGGTCGTAGGAATAACTGAAAATACCGCTGGTCATGTTGCAAAGCATGGCAATAGTGATGCTGTCGGCTTTGGGGAATTCAGGGTAGTATCCTGAAAGCTTGTCATTCAGGTCGATTTTTCCCTCATCCACTAACTGGAGTAAGACAGTAACAACCATTGTCTTAGTGATGCTTGCAATCCTGAAGGTATAGTCGCCCTTCATGGGCAGGTTATTTGGAATGTCACTGACTCCTGCTGTGTAGAGCC
The DNA here is from genome assembly GCA_903957365.1 of uncultured Bacteroidota bacterium. Lineage (GTDB taxonomy): Bacteria > Bacteroidota > Bacteroidia > Bacteroidales > F082 > CAJBPB01. The sequence goes on along the minus strand of CAJBPB010000371.1, from coordinate 28,288 downwards.
AGTCAATACCTCGCGTATGGTCAACCACCAGCGCCACAATCCCGGGAACCCCGGTGTTTTCAATAATTGAATCTGTTACAGCCTTCATCTGGTCGATGAGGAGCTGGTTGGGATCAGGGATCGATTCCTTATTGCAGGAATTGAAAGAGACAACAATAATGAATATAAGAGAGAGTCTGGTAAAAAAACTTTTCATTTTCATTTTGTGCATAGTTTTTGTTCAAAAAGACAAAGCAAAACAATAAACCCAAGATCAACAAAAATACCCCTACTTGAAAACTACTGCATACTGAAAATTAAACCGATTGAAGGAAAGTGAGGATATCTTCTTCCTGTCCCAAACCAAATTTTTTCTTCAAACGATAGCGTGATGACTCTATACTTCTGGGGCTTCGATGAGTAAGAAGTGCAATATCTTTTGTTGACATATTAAGCTTCAGAAATGCACAAATTCTGCGGTCATTGGGTGTCAGATCAGGAAATAATCTCTGGAGTCGTCCAAAGAAAGCATCATGTACCTTTTCAAACCGGGTTTCAAATTCTGGCCAGGCACTCTGGTCAATATGGCTTTCAAGATTACGCAAAACGGTTTTTATACTTTCTTTACCGCTCTCGTCGAGATGGAAATAAACATCTTTGGTGGTTTCCAGCAATTTTACTTTAAACTCACTCTGAGAAGCCAGATGCATGGCTTTGCAGGCAAGTTCCTGTTGCGAAAATGCCAACCTGTCTTTCAACAGCAAGGCTTCCTGTTCCGCTATTGTCCTCTTTTGCTTCAGGTATTTTCCAATAAACGAAAAGGCCACAATCAATGAAGCCAATACAGTGCTTATTGCTGCTGCCAGTAAAACCAATCGTTTTTCCTTTATTGCTTTCAGTTCAAGTGTAGCCATAAGCCCGATATTTTCAGTTTCTTTTTTCGAAGTTTCAAACTTAATATTTAGTTCTGCAATTTTATTGGTGGTTTCCCTGCTAAAAATGCTATCTTTTGCTTCAGTGTATTTCTGATAGTAATACAACGCTTTCTCAAAATCTTTTCCGGCAGTAAATAAAAGGTAATATTGTTCATTCAAATCGCGGTATAAGCCCTGATTTCCTACCTGTTCAACAATAGGCGCTGCTTCTTTCAACCTGAATGCCGCCTCTTTGATACAATGTCTTTTGATATCAACACCGGCGATATTGATTAAATAATTAGCCTGCTGCTGTGGATAATCTATTTCTCTTGAAATGAGCAGTGCAATGTTATAGTTATTCACTGCATCATCATCATTACCCTGGGCAGCACTCAACATACCCAAATTATTGAGCACATACATTTCGTCAAGCCGGTCGTGTTGCTGCCGTGCAAATGCCAGACCCAGGGAAAGATAATAGGCAGCACTATCGTAGTGATTTAACTGAAGAAAGGTAAAACCAATACTGTTGAATAATTTTTGGGCTTCATTGCCATGCCTGCTAAGTCGATAGAGCATATATGACCTTCTGAAAGATGCCAGCGCATTAGGGTAATCCTTCTGGTGAAAATGTATATTACCGATATTCTGGTCGAGCGCGGCAATAGTTAGCGTGTCTTTTTCTTTAACATAGGCCGGATATACCTGCCGGAAATAGTCCAGCGCAATTCCATATTTATCCATGTTGTTATAGAAATTGCCAAGATTGAGCCGCGAACTGTTCATGCGTTTTAAGTCGCCCGTTGAATCGGCCAGGTGATAAATGTATTTGAAGATAATCTCTGCTGAATCCAAATTACCGGTAAACACATTGGCAATCGCAATATTCGATAAGGAGATAATCATTTTTTCGGAAAGATTCTTCTCTTTAGCGAGTTGATAAGATTTGATGCTGTAATTTTTAACCTGCGTAAAAGAAGTTCCGCGGTAACTTAACCCGATTTCATTGTACAGATCAATTTTTTCAAGATCGGTGGCAGTCTGTAAAAGATTCAATAAACTGTCTGTTTTGATGCTTTGTGCAAACGTACACTGTAATAAAAAACAACAACATAATGCTATTGTCAATTTTTTCTTTTTCAACCCTCCTAGACGTAATACTATTCCAAAATAAATCATTCAGTCTCGTTTTTGCTGGCCGATGTAAAAGAATTGCTTTTAGTAATAAATAAAAATTATTAAAGCAACTAACATGATTTTGAGAAGGATAGACTTCTTTTCATTATAACTTTAAGTGGTTCACTTCTATTTGTAAACAAACCGGCAATTTCCGCCTTATTGTTCTGACTTAATATTAGAGGAACCTTTTATAAATCAAATCCAAACAGCTGCTAAAAAGATTCAAATGACAGTTTTGCAGTTTCAACATCAAAGAACAGACATAAATAGCTGAATGTTTGTAGGATAAAGACTGAAATTTTTGTAGGAAAAAATCTGATTCTTATGTAGGTTTAATCCTACAAAATTAAATTATACGGCAAGAGAGGAATAATAAAGAATCGAAGTTAAAGAGTGAAATAAAAAATATCTGTAATGCAAGGTAATCATAAGTCCTCCGGCAACAAATTCCATTTTGAATACAACGATTATGATATTATCATGCTGATATTGAAATGTTTATAATTATATTTCATCTTTTTTTTTAAAAATCCATATTATTCCAAATGGTGCATAATGCAAATCAATAAGTTGATTTCAATAGCCCAAGGCAGACCACTATTGCCAGGAAATCCTTATAGTTTTTTTAATACCTCTAATGAATTATTCAACCCTTCAATTTCGTAAATCACTTCAGGCATCGGTAAGTGGCTGTTATACTCCTATAAAACAATTCTCAAGATTTATGTTGTTGCGCATCGAAACTCACCATCCAGTTGATTCCAAATTTATCGGTAATCGTACCGAAATAGTCATCCCAAAAAGTGTCACCAAGAGGCATAGTAATCTGACCCCCTTGCGCCAATGCGTTGAAAAGATGATTTGCTTCTTCTGGGCTGTCTGTTGAAATAATTACAGAAAAATTATTTCCCTGAATAAAAGCTGATGCCCATTCACCGCCTGTGTCGCTGCCCATTAATACGGAAGTTCCGATAGGAAGTGCGATATGCATCAATTTGTTTTTGTCGGCATCCGGAACTTTGTATTTCTCGTTTTCGGGCATTTCGCCATAACGACCGATATATGTATATTCTCCGCCAAATACAGATCTGTAAAAGTTAAACGCTTCTTCGCAGTTTCCATTGAAGTTTAAATAAGTGTTTGTCGTTGCCATACTGGAATGATTTTAAAAGTGAATTTTTGGATTTTTGGTTCTGATAAAAATCATTGCAATTGCTGTAGTTGCGATTCCCATAATCAAGGCTCCGATTGCTCCCTGGATGGCGTAATTTTTGTAGTTAAAATTCGCCTCTGCCTCTTCTAGTGTCGCGTAATAACCAAGTTCAACTGAACGTTTTACTACGTTTGGAAAATATTCGGGTGTAATTATAAAAGAAGTAATCCACTGTGTTAACGGACTTATTAAGGCAATAATCATCGACAAAATGATGCCTGAAACCAAGCCTTGTTTGTAAGACATCTGTTCGTTGTAAAAACTTTTCTTTTTGTTTTGTAGTGCGAACACCATTACTATAATAGCCGGAATTGCAAACAGATTGGTCAGATAAAGATGATAATCAATATAGGTGCTATGCAGACCACTCCATTTTTCTAACAGCATCCAGATCAATCCCATTATTGAAAAGAGGATTGCCCATTTGATTTCGATTTTAATGTTTTTCATACTTTGTTTTCAGAAATAAAATAGTTTCTTTCATCAGATTTTTAAGTTCATCCTGGTTGATGTCTGAAAGCTTTTTAATATAAATGCAGGCTTTCCCAAGTTTATACTTTCCAAGATTTTCTAATAAATAGGCGTGTTCCGGAATTCCTGAATAAACATAAAGAGAAATGGCGGCTTTTCGTGGTGAAAAACCAACAAGTGGCCAATCACCTTCTTGTCGGCTTCGGTCAGATTTGTAATGAAAACTCCCAAATCCAATGATGGATGGTCCCCACATTTTAGGCTCAAAACCAGTGAAATCCTGCATGATTTTCACCAGTTCGTAGCTGTCTTTGCGTTTTTGTTCCGTATCGGCAATGGTGTTTATGAATTCGAGAACGTCTGCGTTCGTTTGTTTTGTTTTTATTTCTGCCATAATTTTTCTTTCTTTAATTCAGTTGTAAAAATATACACAACGTTCATATCTGAGCAATAAAAATAAATATTACCTCCCAAATTGATCAAGAATTATACCCGTGGATTTGAAAATGCTTGTCTGTAAACCCAGTGTCTGAAAAAGAAAATTTGCTTTCAAAACGTTCCAAAGCCAAAAGTGGAATTTGCTCATGATAAATGCGTTGCACTGAGTCCGTTGAAGATCTCGGTTACTGAAAGCGTTGAAGTATGAGCATTTTTGTCGCAGGCAAAACGATGAGAACGGACTCTTTTGATCGACTAATGCAATCCAAATTAATTCAATATTTGAAAATCGATGCCATATCTGTCATAGAAATCGTTACTATAATGGTTTTAAAGGTTTTTATTGAGTTGTTAAATTCGTTTTTAAAATGTTTACAATAAAGTCTCTCTCTTTGTGATGTAAAAGCAAAAAAGAGGAGCTCACTCTATAACATTGAGTAAACCCCCTCTTTTTTGCTATGCATAAATCGGAATCAAAATTTTAGCTAAGATATTTATTCTTATACAATTACCTGTTCAGCTTTGCATCAATAATGTCTCCATCTGCAAAGAAATCTGATCGGGTACAAAATTCAAATCTGCGCCAGCATTTTAATTCTGATCCCCACTAAAAAACCACTACTTTTTGCGTTTTAAATGTAGTCTGATTGCTTTTGATTCTCACAAAATAAACACCATTTGAAATATCTGACGGCATATCGTATTGGATTGCTTTTTGTCCTGATACTTCAAATCCTGAAGAAAGAACTGAGATTGATTTACCTGTTATATCAACCAATTCAATCATCACAATCCCTGATTGTTTCAAATCATAATTGACTGAAATAGTTCCTTGTGCATTCACCGGATTCGGAGCAACCACAAAATCAATTAATGTATTGGTTTCTTCCACATTTACATTCGTATCATTATTATACCGGGCTAATGCCATATCATGGTTATTGTTTGTGTTTCGCGCTTTTCCGGCTACAACAATCTTGTTTCCAGACAAAGCTATCCCAAGCGCTTCATCTGCATTACCAAAGAATTCAGTAGTCACCTTTCCTTCATTACCAAAAGTATTGTCAAGGCTTCCATCAGGATTCAAACGCCAAATAGCCCAATCATTATTCAAAGGAGTCTTCTCACCAGATGTTCCTACAACAAGAATTTTATTGTCATCCTGTAAGACCATTGCGTTGCCAACATTCATAGGTTCAGTTCCAAGGACAACAGCGCCGTTATCACCAAATCCGGAAACAGCTTGTCCGGAGGCATCAAACTTCATTACAAGGGTGTGGTAGTAAAAGTCGCTTTGTGTTGTGGTAAAACCGCAAAGAACGATTTCATCATCCTGTATGAGTTCCATTCCGAAAAATTCATCGTCAACATTGTTCAGGTTCAGATTTACAACACCGTTTGTTCCGAAAGATGAATCAAGTACTCCATCCTCATCAAATCTGGCGATCAGCAAGGAGAACCAGCTTAAGCCATTGGAGATATGTCCTGAAGCGACAATTTTTCCGTCTGACTGAACACGAACTTTTGTAAACTCATTGTCAACTTCGGTAACAGGTACACCGGCAACACCATTCACACCAAAGGAAGTATCAAGGCTTCCGTTGGCGTTGAACCTTATCACTACAGGAACAAATCGATAATCAGTATTGTAGGATTTGCCCGAAACAAGAATTTTACCATCTTCCTGCAAGGTTACTCCGTAAGCGTGATCTTCGAAAAAATTCATATCCGGACCAACTTGTTGAACAACTACACCAGCTTCACCGAAATTTTCATCCGGGAAACCCATGGAATTCAACTGAATCATTAAGATTCTATAGGTAGAATAATCGGTGGTACTGCCAACCAATAAAATGCTGCCATTTTCTTTGATAAGGCAGGCATAAATATTTGCTTCATTGTTGAGAGTAAACATATAGCTGCCACCCAAACCGAAAGAAATATCCAGCCATCCGTCAGAATTAAATCTGTAAACCACAGCAATGGCATTCCAGGATGCGTCATAACTCATTCCAACAGCAACAATTTTTCCATCGTCTTGCACTTTTACATCGGTAAACAGATCCATATTTCCATTGTCGATGACTTGGATTCCTGTACCATTAAAAGTATTATCGAGTGTGCCCGGTGACTGTGCATTTAATCTGCCGAGATTGGCAACGAGCAGAATCATAAAAAAAGTAATGGTTTTTTTCATTTCAAAAGGATTTAGATTTATATTATATAATTGTTATTGAATTAATTCCAGCATTAAAGCTGACTACTATTATTTTTCTTTTTCATATTTTTCGCAGACATTTCATCTTGTCGGTAGGATGATGAACTTTTTAAAATCTTGTGCAGGGCAAGATTTTCACTATCCAGTTTTTTCTTCATTTTCTTCAGTTCTTTCTCAATGTTTTCAGAAACTGACTTGTCTTCGGGCTTCATATCAGATGTTTTTCAAATTCGATGCAAATCTCTGTCATAACATAACATATTCCTCTTATTATGACACCACAAAAATTCTACAACTGCAAACCATTTGGGAACAATAATGCTACAATTACTGTAATCAATTATATTTCAGGATATTAAAGTTTTATTAATTGAGAAGAAAAACCATAAAGTCTGCAGACTTTATAATTGTTGTATGAGTAAAATCAGGTTTTCGTCGCGGGTGATTCCCATTTTTTTGCGCATTCTGTTACGCGCTACCTGAATACTTTTGACGGATTGGAATGTGATGGCAGAGATATCTTTGATAGTCATATTCAGTTTCAGGAATGCACAAATTTTGATCTCATTCGGGGTAAGATCCGGATATTTCATCATAAGCTTCTCGTAAAAATCTTCGTGAACCTGTTGGAAACGCCTCTCAAACTCTTCCCAAACAGTGTTGTCAACGTTCGACTGCATCTCACGGAGAATCTCCATGATCCACATACTATTCTCTGTATTATTCTTCGATTTCGCTGCCAGCAATTTGCTGATGATCGATGAAATAAATTCATTTTTTTTAAACAAATACAATACGTGCGTTGATAGTTCCTTGTTCCTGAATTCAAGTTCAAGTTCCAGGTTTTGTTTTTCCATCAGCAGGTTCTGTTTCTCCAGACTCAGGTTCCTGCTTTCGAGCAGCAAGCTCTCCTGGAGCAGTTTGCCTTGTTTCATTTTGGTCCGCTGATTACGGTTTAATAGAATCACAATAACAAAAGAAAATAATAAAACCGCCGAAATAATCATGTAAATCAAGGCTTTTCGCTCTTTATTTGAGATGGCTATTTGTTTCTGCAGCTCGTCAACTTTTCGTTGTTTTTCATACTGATACTGTAACTCTAATCGCAAAGCATTCTGAACCTGTTCAGTATTTATAAGGCTGTCCTGTAAGGTTTTAAAAAGTTTGTGCATTTCCAATGCTTTTGTGTAATTACCCTGCTTTTCGTAAGCACCTGATATGAACTCACTGGCTTTCATTTGCGTTATCAAACTATGGGTTTGTTTACTCATTTCCAAAACCGAATTCAGAATCTCAATGGCCATTTTGTAGTTGCCAATCAGTATATACACATTACCCAGATTGTTGTTTGTCTGAGCCATTCCTGCTGTGTCTTTTTGCTTTTTTCGAATTTCGAGTGATTTGTTATAGTATTGAAAGGCTTTGTCATACTCCTTTCTCTCTTTGCAGATTATTCCCATATTATTATAGAGCGAAGCATCAAAATCCGGATTTTTAAGGGAGGCATTATACTCAAGTGCTTTCACAAAATTAAGCAGGGCCCTTTCATTGTCATATTGACTCAGATAAGCTGAACCAATGTTAGTGTACATGATGACCATTTTTCTTAAATGTAGAGAATCTGTGTCATTTTCCATTATTCTTTCGACACTTTTCAGACATTGTTTGTAATATACAAGCGCTTTATCAAAATAATTCATATTGAAATAGCAAGTGCCAATCTGTGTATATAATCTGATGTACTTATTCTGAATGTTTGTACTATCTTGATTATCAGAAACCTGCTCATCAAGTAATTGTAACATTTTAAAAAAGTACTCAAGCGAAATGGGATAATTACCGCTCGAAAAGAATATCTCACCAAACTTGTTATAAATCTCAAACTGGTGTTTCAAATAATCTATTCTATCGCTTAATGCCAGTGCTTCATTCAGGTAAAACAGAGAGGAATCGAGCTGATCCTTCGAATTTCTATCAAAAGTCCCGGCAATCTCCATATACAGTCTGATATTGGCTGTATCATTCACGCTTTCAGTAACTTGTTCTTTAATTTTAGTTATCCTGCCCTGCTCTGCAGCCTTCGAGTGAACCAGAAAAAACAATAAAATAACTACCAGAAAGCCTATCCGACTTGTAGTTTTCTTTGTATTTTTAACGAAAGTGATCAAAAGCATCCACATTGAAATGGGTGTATTTATATCAGAATTTAGAGAACTGAAACGAAAATACAATAAATTAATAGTGTTCTGTATTTTTATAATTTTCAACAACACAGATTCATTTGAATATACCGAACATTGCCTCCAATACTTTTTTTTTATTTTTCGAACACCTGCTACCGAACGCAAACAAAGTATGGTTCTTATACTGCCTTATATGGAAGAAACTTCCTTACAGGATGAAGGCCAATATGACGATGAAAAGTAAAAAATGAGATAGTTTTGAATAGAATAACTTATATAAGATTTCATTCGTTGTTTCCGATTTCCTTCACATAAAATTGTATATCAGTTAAAAACACAATAATTCGATGGTTATGAATTTATCTGTAAATACTTGACCTTCTACCCAATGTTTTGTATCTTGTACCAAATATGGATTCTTTCCACAAAGAATTTATTTCTAATGATGATTTTTAGCCCATCTCCGGATGTAATAATAGAACAGAAAGCATATTTACAGCTGTCAGACTCGACTTATTTTCAACCCAAATCATCAAAACATGAAAAACTTAATGAAAATTTTAGGATTACTGATGTTTTTATCCTTAGCAGGTCATTCCCAAACAAGCCATTTCTATCAGGAAAGTTTCGATTCAAATGATGAAACAGGCTGGTCATTTTTAGCTTTCGATGCCGACATATCCACCCAGGATGGAATGTTGACAGTTACTTCAGTGGAGGATGCTACTATTCATGTCTTTCCACCCGTTGGTGCCACCATGAATGACTTTTCATTGAAAGTGAAAGGTGGTGGCGAAGTTGGCGGTGGTATCGGCCGGCAAGGGTTCAATTCATATCTTGGCCTTCACATGGAATATGATTCAATTTATGTGATTTATGCTGAACAGGTTGAGTATTTTCCCGAACCTAATTTTGTCTGGTCGATAGGCTATCCAATACCCGGTAATACAAACAGCATGCAACTCGATGCTATAAAATCGGGAAACAATCTTCTTGTTAAAGCGTATATGAACGATCAGCTATTTTATGATAGTCAGATTACGAATGTATATGAAGGTCTTTTATATGGCCGTATAGTTTTATATACCCTGGCTGGTGAAACAAATAATTCGTTTACTCTGGATGAAATCGATATCAATTACAATCCCTATTCAACTAAAAGTGAGACCTATACAGATGATTTTAATTTTCAACAGACACCCTGGATGAAATTTGGCGATCTGGAGCATACACCACAATCCATTACCATGGACAACAGCAGTTTGAATTTCAATTACAACGACGTCAATGAATCAGCTCTTTATGTAATTCCACCTATACCTTCAGTTGGAAACTTCTCTATAGAAGTAGAAGGTGAATCCGGACCTGATCACAATGCCAGTTTCGGAATAAGCAGATTCTTCGACTATAATACATACACAACGATGTTCATCGAAGACGATTCATTATTTGTCGGTTATGCCGTCAATGCTTATGAACCTACAATAATAGGTTCAGCGCCGATAAATCCGGTTACAACAACGAAATTGAAATTCTCAGCAGAAGGAATTGCTCCAAATTTTGAACTGAAAGCTTGGGCAAACGACGAATTGTTGATTACCGGAAACATATCCAATGCCAGTAACAGACTATCATATGGTCAGTTGGCATTAGGTTTTGACAGGGGTAACGTGATGAATTCAAGTTTTGATAAGGTCACAATTAATTACAATCCTTTTCAGCAACCGACGTCAATCTTCGAAAAATATCCGGATAACAGCCCGGTGATTGTTTATCCAAATCCGTTTGCAAATACAGCCTCTATCAGCTATAAAATTACATCGCCTGGAATGGTTAGCCTGATCATATACGACACATTTGGGAAACGAATATCAACGCTCGTAAACTCCTGGCAACAAGCTGATTCGTACGAAATACCCTTTGATGGTGCCGGGCTTTCTTCAGGAATATATTTTTACCATCTGGAGACTGCCGCAGGCCTTCACTCAGGAAAGTTTCACATCCTGAAATAGCAGAATTCAATGCAATAATCCTTGTAAAATTGCCACCTATTAATCATCCACCTTCGTTTCAACAACAGGGACAGGGTTCAAAAGTTTTAGCGGTTTCTTTAGAAACCTGATACAAGGCATGGTGTTTGGCAGGTTTGGCGGGATTCCCGAAAAAGCCCAAAAGAAAATTACTGAAGCCTGCTACGAAATTGACACATTGGTACACTCACACACCCTTGCCATCGAGCGGAAACTGCGAAAAATGCATGTGCTACCTTCAGCGGCCGAACCCACTTTGTTGAATGAAGGTATGATTGATAATGAAAAAGATGAAACTGAAGATAATGAACCATTGACTACGGTAAACGGATAATTATTAATTCTTTAATGACGCATAACCAACGCGGATAAAATAGATTCTCTATTTTTGAACTGCTGATTACTCTTTTGAAATAATTATCTTTTTTACTCCAAGTACCCTTTCATTTGTTTTAACCAACAAATAATACATGCCTGATGGTATGTTTCTTACATCAAAAGATATAATATTCTCAGCGTGAAAAATATTTATAACAATCGCATTTCCCAGCACATCATACATTTCAACCTGCATATTTTGGCCCGTTACATGAAAAATATTGAGGTCGATATACATGATATTTTTACCCGGATTTGGATAAATGTTAAGGGATTCCCATGCTGCGTTTGGATTCCTTATTATTGTCATATTTTTGAAATTAGCTTTAAGCTCTCGATTCGCTGTAACAACAAATTCAAAAATTGAATCCGTAGATACTTGTATTCCATTTTCAGTCCAATCAATGAAGTTAAAATTAATATTAGGAATAGCTGTCAAGGTAGCCGTTTGTCCGTAGGTATATATTCCATCACCTATAATTGTACCGGCATTTAAGGAATCAGAAAATGCTGTAATTGTGTAACTTAATGCGAAAAAATTAGCAGCAAGATTATGATTTTCTGTGACTATTAGATTGATTGAGGTATCTGTTGAAATAATAACTTCATTTTCAGTCCAGTTAATAAAATCATAACCAACATTTGAATTTGCTCTTAATATTACTATCTGGTTGTAAGGATAAACACCTGAACCTGTCACATCTCCAGCATAAGTAGGAGCAGCTGTAGCTATAATGCCAAAGGTAGCTGTATCAAAATTTGCCTTTATTTCGCGATTACGATACACATTAAAACTATAGGTTGGGTTTGTTGAAACAATTGAGTCATCCTCAGACCAATTGACAAATGAATATCCAATATTGGGTATGGCAACAAGATTGGCTGTTTGCCAGTGATAGTAGGTTCCTTCACCTGTAACAGTGCCACCTATGACTGGAAGGCTGGTTGTAGTAATACTATAAGAAGCTGAATCTTTCCATGTATAAACACTTCTCCCAGTAGACGCAATATAACGTGTCTTACTTGCAAAATCGATGTCAATATTAAAAATCCTTTCATAATAAGGGATACCAGATGATTGATCCTGCCATGTCTGCCCACCGTCAATAGAATAGTAACAATTGCCAAGTAGATCAAAAAGTATAATTTCATTACTATTTTGTCCGTTGATTACACAATGTTTTAGATCGTTTTCGCTTGGTGAATTGAATAGAACAGACCATGATAAACCATGATCATTTGAGTAATATGCCGATGTTCCTGCCACACCATAGAGGACTAACTCATCATTAATAGACGCAATCCCCAATGATTCAAACGATCCTGTATTTGCCTGATACCACATTTCACCATTGTGTGTTGAATAAAATAATCCCATATCAGTTCCAATGAAAATATATGGTGTGGTGCTTGTATAATCAAAAATAATTTCATGAACAAAATATGCACCTGCATTACCTGGTATTCCTAAAGCAGTTTTCCATGATTCTCCTCCATCAAAAGTTTGACATACTGTATTATTACCATAATGCGAAAGGGCGATAACATGATTTTCATTTTGAGGATCTATAGCGATCTTTATAAATTGGTTACCATTTTCAATACCATTTGCACTCCAATTCCATGTTTCTCCTCCATCCATTGACTTTACTACCGGAATTTCATTTCCTGTGGCAAAGCAAATTTCCGGATTTGAATTTGAAATATCAATAGACATCCACATACCATAATGCTTCTTTTGCCATGTTTCACCATGATTGATCGTTTTGTAAATTCCACCCGACCAACCGGCACTCAAAGCTTCGTTTAAATTATTGGGATTGATCTTTACTGTACGCATATTTGCACATGTTGCACCATTGTTGATTTCTTCATACGTTGTGCCACCATCCGTGCTTCGAAAAACACCATTATATCGCGATCCTATGAATATTTTCTGATTCATTGTTGTTTCAATATCTTCGACTGTACGAGGCAATAAAAGATTGAGATTCATAATTGGTTGCCAATCTATTGATGGTAATAAACTTTTAGATAGTCCGATTGAATAATTTCCTACATAAAGTTGATTGCTATTCCATTTCGAGAAAACAGCATCCCAACTGATATCAGGTGTCCACAAATTATATCTGATATCACTCCAGCTATCGCCTCCATCTGAGCTCATATAAGGTCCGTAACTATTTGCTGAACCACTCGAAATAATAATAGAATCAGCATTGGTTGGGCTGAATTCGATACTTTCTATCGAGATATAATCAATATTAGGAATACCGTTATTTAATTCTGTCCATGTTTCGCCAAAGTCGTTTGAATAAAAAAGACCAAATTCTCCTCCGGCAAAAATTTTATTATCATTTAATGGATGAAATTTAACTTTCCATACCCTGCCGATAATATCATTAGTTAAAGGGATTTCTTCCCAAGTGTAACCACCGTCAGTACTTTTTGCTAATTGGTAATTAAATGAATTTGAACCAGTTATCACTCTATTAGAGTTTGTCTTAGAAATATCAATGGTTGTGCTACTGGATGGGTGACTAACGGACTCCCAGGTTAAACCTCGGTCTTCAGAAATGAATATATTCATAAATTGGTCACTTCCATCACCGGCAATAATTTTATTGCTGTTTGATGGGTCTATCGCTATTGCAGAAATAGGTCCATTCGGGCTCCATTGATTAGAGAAGCCACCAATATATTGCCAGGTATTGCCACCGTTCGTTGATCGCAAAAGGCCTCTAAATGACCCTGCAAAAACAAGGTTACCGGTATCAGATTCTGCTACTATAGGAATGCCATAATCATTTGAAATTCCATAAGGTCCGTTTTGGTTAGTCCAACTCCCCGCATCAGAAACAGGAGCACTTGATTTTTTCGGCTTAAAATAATCACCTTTACCCTGATCTTTAGAACTTCCGTAAATCAAATTCAACGGGTCATTGCTAAGACCAACCGGTTCTTTGGGAATGGTATAAATTTGTGCAAATAGAGCAGGACAGGTGATCAAACATACAATAAAAAGTATAACGCCTACTAATGATTTCATAATTTCTCCTTTTTAAATTGATAATTAAGATTCAAACTTTAACTTGTCAATATTGTATATTCTTTACCAGTTATGATTACAAAATTGTCTTTTTACATTTTTTTTTGTGATTGCATGAACATAAACTAGAAATTTCAATCAGCCTTTTCATAGGGAGGAAGTCTGTTTTATCGAAATAAATAATTTCGTTAGCGTTTTACTTTCAGTAAACAAAGAACGGATAATGAATTGAATATACCATCATATATTTTGGATCATTAATTTGATCTTCACTTAATGATATCCGGAAAATGAAAGTACCTATTATCAGGAGGTATATTTAGATCACATAATTGATACAGGTAAAGTGATTCATCTTTCAAATCACATAAACCCTGTAATTCCCGACCATAATTGATAACAACCAAATATTACCAAAGCAATTATCGAAATACCGGTTGAAATGCGGTTTGAACGAGGTCCGGAATTTCCTACAGCTGCAAAAAGTATAACCATTACCATTGAATATATCATCATGGACCCATAAAATCCAATCAGCAGTACGATGCCATTTATTGGATTTTCGGTCCAGCCTTTAATCAACAGAGGTCCCATAATCAGGCTCCAACCTAAATAAGGAGCTGGATTTAACAGGTTCACCAGTACAGCTTTGAGAAAGTTTCGTTGATATGGAATATATTGTTTGTCATTCCGATTGAGTTTGTGCCATGTTTTATACGATGTAAATGCCAAATAAAGCAAAAATAATCCTCCAAAACATTGAAGAATAAGCAGAAACTGATGAGGAATATTCATTAAAATAAAAACCACCAATACTATTATTGGAATATCGCTCAATAACGGAGCAAAAACCAATGGAATTGTTTTCCGCCATCCATGTGTTAAGCTTTGAGAAAAAAGAAAAGCCTGAAACGGTCCGGGCTGTATTACACTGGCAAAAGCTAATGTTAATCCGAAAATAAAATACGTAATCATTTTGGGTTTTTAAAACTTGGTAAACACGAAAAGAAAACGATGCCAAGTAATGACGTATCTCTTACTTCTGCCAAACTCTTACATAATCAATTTCATAGGTAGCCGGAAAAATAGCGTGATCAACGCCATATTTTCCGCCCCAGTCGCCACCGATAGCAAGATTCAGCAGAATATGGAATCGCTTGTCGAATGGCCATGCCTTTGAATCGGTATGCTCATTTTTAAAGGTGAAATAGGGTTTTCCATCAAGATAAACCCTGTATTCTTCAGGTTCCCATTCCAATCCATAGGTGTGAAATTCGCTGTTGGCTGTCGGACAGTAAATCATGCCGTTTTTATGCGTTCCGATAGAATGATTATATGATTTTGTATGGGCCGATCCAACGATGGTATCGGGCGCATAACCCACCTGTTCCATGATGTCGATCTCACCTGAATCGGGCCATCCACCGTATTCCCAGTCGGTTGACAACATCCAGAATGCCGGCCATGTTCCTTTGCCAACAGGTAATTTCGCCCGCATTTCGAATTTACCATACAACCAGTCGCCTTTATCCTTGCTTACAAGCCTGGCCGAAGTATATGCCTTCCCTCCCATCGAATCTTTCAAAGCTACTATTTTCAGGGTTCCATCCGAAACAAATGCATTTCTGATATCGCCATCAGTATAATGTTGCGCTTCGTTGTTTCCCCAGTTCCAAGCATTACCCTCCGTGTCGAAACTCCATTTCGTTGAATCGGGCAAGCCTGTATAACTAAACTCATCGGCCCAGACAGTTTTGTATTCATCTTTTGGCTGACAAGAAAATATCTCTACTCCAAAAAATGTGATAATCAACAGATTAAATGTGAAAGTCTTCATACTGCGAAATTTTAGCAACATTCATATCCAAATACTTGTGCCATAACGGTAATGGCCTTACAAATGTACAAACTTTGAACCTTGAATTTTGTATTTTGCATTTTGAACTTTGCATTTTGCATTTTGCATTTTGCACTTACTTCTCACCCCTGCCTTGGATCGGGTTTAACCGGCATCTTTGCCATCTTCTCCACCTCCATCATCGGATAACCGAATTCTTCCACCATTTTTCCCAGTAACAAATAGACACCAGGCCCCTGAAAACGATATTGTTGCAGCGATTGCGGGAAATGTACTGTATCGAAAAACTCACCTGTATGATCGATGAAAGTACCGAAATGCATTAACTCGCCTTTCACAGTTTTCACATACTTAATCGTAACCAACTGCCCGAGCATACGTATTTTCTGACCTACTTTCGCCAGCATTTCACCGGCCAGCGCTTCACCACGAAAATCTGTCACCAGCAGATCAAACTGCGTCATCGTCACCGGAAAACCGATCAGTTCAATTTCATCATACGCATCTTCAACAGGCCGGTATTCCAGTTTGGGCAAACTGTATGTCTGCGATGCCTCGCGAAAAAGCACCGATGGCAAATCGATATTGCGGCTCTTCTTGCGATACAAATGCGCCTCCCAGAGTAATCCGGGCTTGGGCTGACCAGTAAAAGCAAAAGCACCGGTCCTGATGAGCAGAATCAGCTGTTCCATACCGGGTTTTATCCGGTCGATAAAATCATGCAGATCGGTATAGTCGCCAAACTTTTCGCGTTCTTCCACAATCTGTTTCGCTACAGCTGATTCGAGACCGGCCAGATGCACAAAACCGATGTAAATCACCTTTCCTGTGATAGAAGTATTGTAATGACTGTGGTTTACACAGGGCAGATGAATCGTTCCGCCTTGTCGCCTTGCCTCATTAAAATATACCCAGGTGTGGTAAAATCCACCGAAATTATTGATCACCGCCACCTGAAACTCAAGTGGATAATGGGCCTTGAGATACAGACTCTGGAAACTCTCCACAGCATAGGAAGCAGAATGGGCCTTCGAAAACGAATAACCGGCAAACGACTCAATCTGTCGCCATACTTCTTTCACAACTTCGTCAGGATAACCACGGTCACGACAATTGCCAAAAAACTTCGACACAATCTCCTCAAATTCATTCTTCTTGCGTTTCTTTCCACTCATGATACGGCGCAGCACATCAGCATCGGCCAGATCAAGTCCGGCAAAATGATGACACACCTTGAGCACATCTTCCTGATACACCATCACACCATAGGTTTCTTTCAGCTGCTGCTCCATCACCGGATGGATATAACTGAATCCTTTCGGGTTGTGAAACCGCTGTATATACTCGCGCATCATACCCGATTTGGCCACACCGGGACGAATGATAGAACTGGCTGCTACCAGACTTAAATAATTATCACAGCTTAACTTACGTAATAAACCACGCATGGCCGGACTCTCGATATAAAAGCAACCGTTTGTCTCGGCACGCCGGAGCTGATCCTTCACTTTTGGATCTTGCTTAAACAACTCCACCTGATGCACATCAATGGTCAATCCCCGGTTCGACTTGATGATATCAACGGCCTCCTTGATATGCCCGATGCCGCGCTGACTGAGAATATCAAGTTTTTCATAACCGATCTCCTCTGCCACATACATATCCCATTGGGTTGTCGGGAAACCTTTGGGGGGCATGTCGAGCGCACAATAATTGGTGACCGGTTCCTCCGAGACGAGGATGCCACCGGCATGAATGCTGCGCTGGTTAGGGAAATCGACAATCATACCCGCCAGCTCATGAATATGGCGGGTGATGCTGTTCAGTGAATAATAGCGGTTCGGATCAGACGAAAGTTCGTCGATCTCGGCTTTCGGCAAGCCATGTACCTTACCCAGCTCACGGTAAATCGACTTCCCTCGGAAGGTAGAAATGGTTCCAAGCAATGCGGTATGCTTTTGTCCGTAGCGTTTGAAGATATAATCCGTTACATCATCACGATCCTTCCACGAATAATCGATATCAAAATCGGGCGGGCTGGTCCGTTTTGGATTCAGAAACCGTTCAAAATACAGGTCGAGTTCAATCGGGTCAACATCGGTAATACGAAGACAGTAAGCCACCACGCTGTTGGCTCCGCTTCCGCGTCCCACATGGTAAAAACCACGCGCCATCGAATAACGGATGACATCCCACGTAATAAGGAAATACGCTGAAAAACCCAGATTATCAATAATATTGAGTTCATCCTGTACCCGTTTGGCTGCTTCCTTGTTCTTTTTCCCATAGCGGTAATTCAGGCCATCATACGCGAGTTTGGAAAGCAGAATCCGATCATCAGACACACTGCCTGTAAAGGTTTTTCTGTTTTTAATGGAATTGAAATCGAAGTCGATCCCACACGCATCTTCAATTTTTCTGGTGGTTTTAAGCAAATCCGGATAAAGCACGAAGGCCGCTCTGAGGCGATCGGGAGACAGCATGATTTCATCACCGGCGGCAAACTGATCGCTTGTCAGTTTCGAAAGCAATTCATTGTGATCGACAGCCCGCAGGTTTTTATGCACATAATAACTCTTCGCATCACTGAAGGTAACCGGCTGCATCATAACCAATTTCTCCTGATGGTTACGCAGGTCGGAATGAAGCAGACGTGGCACCTGCGACAGCCGTACACCCAGAAACTCGTTGTCGCGCAATCGTGCCACCTGGCGTGTACCTACAGGATAAATAATAAAAACATGATTAAAAGAAGGTGCTTCAGCCGGATATGCTGTTGCTTCCATATTGTGCATAGTGAGCATCTCGTTGAGTTCACGAAAGCCGTTATTGTTGTGGGCGATACCTGCATACATCAACTGATCGCCATTGCGAAATTCCACTCCGGCAATGGGTTTGATCCCTTGTTTCCGACATTCCCGCACAAAATCGATCATACCCATGCTATTGTTGATATCGGTGAGTGCCAAAGCCTGAATACCCATACTTTTAGCCTGCTCCACCAGTGTTTCAACAGGAAGTGTGCCGTAACGAAGGCTGTAGTAACTATGGTTGTTCAGATACATGATGGGTTGATGGGTTGATGGGTTGATGGGTTGATGGGTTGATGGGTTGATGGGTTGATGGGTTTATAGGTTTCGTGTTTACTAACTTTAGTTCACTTTAGTTCACTTTAGCTCACTTTAGCTCACTTTAGTAACTTCCAGTCCCGCCGCCCTGCGAACAGCTTCTTTTCCGAATCGTTTCCGGATACGGTCCATGGCCTGATACAGGCTTGCCATCTCAGGCGTATCTTCAAACATATTGAGTTGTTGCGAGCCTCCCACGAGGTTACTGAAACGCACGCCAATCAGGCGGATGAGCATACGGCGGTTGTAGAGCCGTTCAAAAAGATCATGGGCCACACCAAGCAGGATGTGATCGAAAGAAGTGTATGAAATCTGTTTCTGCATACTGTAGGTATCAAAACTGGCATAGCGGATCTTCACTGTCACGCAGCCCGTAAGCTGTTCTTTGGTACGCATCTCAAAAGCAATCTTCTCGACCATGGCCGACAGACGTTGCTTCAGCATAATGATGTCGGTGGTATCCTGCTCATAGGTGTGCTCGCTGCTGATTGATTTTTGTTCCGAATAAGGCTTCACAGGCGTGGGATCGATGCCGTTGGCCTTACGCCAGATGATGATACCGTTTTTACCGAGCACCTGCTCAATCATCACCGGAGGAACCTGACGAAGCGTACCGATATTAAACACTCCCATCGATCGCAGCAAGCGTGTCCCCACCTCTCCTACCATCGGTATCTTATTGATTGGCAAAGGATCGAGAAAGGTATTCACCTGTGTGGGTAAAACCTGCAGTTCCCCATTGGGCTTGGCCTGTCCGGTAGCAATTTTCGACACGGTTTTGTTACCCGACAGTCCGAATGAAATTGGCAATCCTGTGTGTTTGATGATGCGCTGACGCAGTTCATGTGTCCACTTATACGAACCAAAAAATCTGTCCATACCGGTGATATCGAGGTAATGCTCATCTACGGAAGCTTTTTCATAAAGCGGTGCGCTGTCGGCAATCACATCCGTTACCAGACGTGAGTAGCGGGTGTACAGTTCCATATCGCCCCGGATATACACCGCCTGACTGCACAACTGCTTCGCCATACGCATGGGCATGGCCGAATGCACCCCGAAACGGCGTGCTTCGTAGCTACAGCTTGCCACCACACCGCGATCGGATGTGCCGCCGATAATCACAGGCAAATGCTCAAGCGCCGGGTTGATCAACCGCTCTACTGACACAAAAAAAGTGTCGAGATCAAGATGTACGATGGTCTTTTCCATTATAGAAGTGAGCTAAAGTGAGCTAAAGTGAGCTAGAGTGAGCTAGAGTGAGTTAGAGTTAATCTGAATTATAGTTATTTAACTCCGGACTTTAGTTCACTCCGAACCCCGAACTTTAGTTCACTCCACACTTTTTTTGCTCATATACTTGACATTTTAATTATTTATTGTACTTTTGATTAATTTTTAATCATTTATTCGATCACAATATAATCATTTTAAAGAATAAAAATCAAGAGAAAGAGATATTTTTTAAAAGAATTATTTTAACAAACTGAATTTCAGGAGGAAGTATATGTATTTTGGATCAAACATCAAATTATTACGAAAACGTCGTGGCCGCACCCAGGATGATGTGGCTTACTCGCTACAAATGAAGCGTCCTACATTGAGTGGCTACGAGAATGAAGTAGCGCAACCAAGCATAGAAGTATTGCTCGCTTTTTCAAACTATTTCAATATTGCTATCGACACACTCGTAAAAGTAGATATGACTTCATTCGGAGAGAGTCAGCTATACCAACTCGAGAATGGTTACGATGTGTATATTAAAGGAGGTAATCTGCGGGTACTGGCTACCACAGTCGACAGCAGTAATACAGAAAACATTGAACTGGTAGGAGAAAAAGCCAAAGCAGGCTACACCACCGGATTCTCCGATCCGGAATACATACGTGTGTTACCCGCTTTCAGGTTGCCGTTTCTTTCTGAAAGCAAGAAATACCGGAGCTTTCAGATCAGCGGCGACTCCATGTTGCCCATTCCGGACAAATCTTACGTAACAGGCGAATACGTTCTCGACTGGAGTTCAATCCGTAATCACCAGCCATATATCATACTCACACGTGAAGAAGGTATTGTATTTAAAATAGCCGAAAATAAAATTGAGGACGAAGGCAAACTCACTCTGCATTCACTCAATACCCTCTACGATCCTTATGATCTGCCTGTAAATGAGATACATGAAGTATGGAAATTTGTGAATTACATCAGTTCTGAAATGCCTGAGGCCAATCTTGAAAAAGAAAGCCTTATGGAAACAGTGAAAAGTCTGAAAAAAGAAGTGCAGGCTATACAGATGAGATTGAATTTATAAAATAGATGAAAAAGTAAAAAGGATATTGTACTTCGCTTTATACACATCATTAATAGCTAATTTTGTAAACAGATTACTAAACCTATGAACACACCCGAACTCAAAAAAAACTTTCACAACTTGATTGACCATATTGATAATGAATCTATTTTGATAAGTTTTTATGAACTGATGAAGAAAAAAGCAACTTCAGCAGATGGTAAATTATGGGGCAGGCTAACCAGAGAGGATCAGGAAAGTTTGTTGCTGACACTTGAGGAAAGTGAGCAATCTTACAATGTAATTGACCATGAGGAAATGAAGAAAAAACATGGGAAATGGCTTTGAAAATCCAATGGTCCAAAAAAGCCGATAAAAGTTTTGATAAAATACTTACCTATTTATTGCTTGAATGGGGAGAAAATGTAGCCAGACCATTCGTCAAAAAAGTATTCGACTTTCTGGATATTCTTTCAGAATTTCCTGAGTTGGGGACCATCGAGAACCTTGAGAAAGGAATCAGAGGTTTTCTAATTGTGAAACAAATCGTCGTTTTCTATAAAATCACAGAAAAAGAAATAATCCTATTGGATTTTTTCGATACAAGACAGCACCCTGAAAAGAAAAAATATTGATTTTTTTTCCAATGCCAGAAAAAAACTCTGAAGACTGAATCAGTAATATCAGGATTCCGAAATAGAAACATAAAAAGCCAAAACCTTTTTTTTATCAGAATAATCCATGCAACCTGAACCATTTGAGAATGAAAAACGCTTTGCCATCATCGATATTGAGACGACCGGACTGCGTGCGGGGCAGGAAAAAATCACAGAGATCGCTATCATTCTCCATGATGGCAAACAGATTATTGAGGAGTTTTCGAGTCTGGTAAATCCCGAAAAAAAAATTCCCCATTTCATCACCCAGCTGACCGGAATAAACGATCAGATGGTAAGCGATGCCCCCAGGTTTTACGAATTGGCCCGTAACATTATCGAACTAACCGACAATGCCACCATCGTAGGTCACAATGTAAACTTCGATTATAGCTTTCTGAAGTCAGAATTTAAAAGTCTGGGATACGAATTTCAACGTAAAACAATGGACACAATAAAGTTGAGCCGTAAACTAATTCCCGGACTGCCATCCTACAGTCTGGGTAAACTCTGTGCATCACTTAATATTCCAAATACCAGCCGTCACCGCGCGGCAGGTGATGCCATGGCAACAACCAGACTTTTTGAACTGCTTTTTTCAATAGACGGAGAACCGGAAATATTGTCTCTCAAAGGATTAAGCAGCAATGTCAATCGGTCTGTGATTGAAAATCTCCCTGAGTTATCAGGAGTCTATTACTTTTTTGACGATCGTGGTAAAATGATTTACGTTGGTAAATCAATCAATATCAAGGCGCGTGTGATGCAGCATCTCAACAACAATACTACAAAACGGGCCATTGATATGAAAAACTCCATCTCGGAAATAGAATTCACTATTACTGGCAGCGAACTGATCGCATTGTTATTAGAATCAGAAGAAATCAAAAAGCACAAACCGGTATTTAACCGCGCACAACAAAGAAGTATTTTCAGTTATGGATTATACAATTTTATTGATGATCAAGGCTATATACGCCTAAAATTCTCGAAAATCATTGATGAGCTCATGCCTTTGTATTCCTACAGTTCACAGGTGGAAGCACGGGAACATCTTTTGTTGCTGACCGAACAGTTTACCCTTTGTCAGCGACTCAATAATTTATATCCCGGACAAGGTGCCTGTTTTCATTATCATATCAAACAGTGCAATGGCGCCTGTGTGAATGAAGAACCTCCTGAAGTGTATAACGAAAGAGTGCATCAGGCACTTGAACGCTATCATTTTGATTATGAGAACTTTTATGTATTTGACTCCGGTCGTGATGAAACGGAATTGAGTGTAGTAAAAATTGAAAATGGCAGATATTGCGGATTTGGTTATTTACCAAAGGATTTTATGGTTGATGACCCTGAAATTGCAGATGACCACATAAAGCGATTCACTGATAACCGTGAAGTAAGACAAATCATACGCACTTACCTCAAAAAACATAAGGTTCTGAAAATCTGTCCGGTAAACAGAGAACAGTGATTGGTGAAAATGAAAGGCAACAATTCATATTACCTTTACAACCAATGTAATGAAATGATTCAAAATCAAAATGATACGTGAACTATTCACTGTTCACTCTTCAATCTTCAAAAAGTCTGGTTGGTTTGGTTTTTTTGCCCCCAAACCCCCGAAAACGGGCTTAAAAACTCTTCACTTTTCACTCTTCACTTTATGAATGTCCAATCTCCATTTCTTCTTCAAAGGAAGTCCATGGGTAAGAATACAAACCCTGTTGAAGTCGCTTCTCTTTTTCCTCTGGTGACAAGGCTTCATAAGCACGTTTTGTTTCTTCAAATTTACGTTGTTTCTCCTCTTCAACTTTGTGAATCTCTTCAAGATAAGTTTGCTCGATTTTTGTCTTTAAAAACTCATGTGCGATCTGAGGAAACAATTCCAGCAGCAAGCTTTCTTTTTCATTGCTGGCAAGTGGTACACCACCATATTCTTCAAAAACCGGATTTTCTTGTTTTTTATAGAATTTAGTATTGTAAGGAGTTTCTTCTTTAACACCAGCAATCCGGTAGCGAAATTCAGGATCGATTTCTACAGGGGTTTTGCCATAAAC
This sequence comes from uncultured Bacteroidota bacterium, assembly GCA_903957365.1. GTDB lineage: Bacteria > Bacteroidota > Bacteroidia > Bacteroidales > F082 > CAJBPB01. Next base: position 4,244 of record CAJBPB010000371.1, on the reverse strand, counting down.
ACCTTTCACCAGGTTTACGTATTGTATTGATTTAGTCGTATAAAGAGGCAATCCCTTTTCCTGATCAAGCGCACAATTAACTGCCTGATTTCCTATTATCTGACTTGTTGGTGTTACCAATGGCGGACATCCTGAAGCCAGCCTCACCATAGGAATCTGCTCGAGGGCTTTTGGTAAAAGCTTTTCAAGCTTAAGCTGTTTCAACTGGGCTTTCATATTGGAATACATTCCGTCAGGAATTTCGGCTTTCATGATCTTACTATCCGGTTCGGGAAGATTAAACCAGGTTACAATTTCACGACAGACTTCAATTAATTCGGACTCTTTATTCGATTTCGCATAGTCGATGGCAAGATTAAACATTGCATCCAATTCAGGATTTAACTGATCGGAACTGATATCGAATGGTCTGGGAAGTAAATTTGTTTCATCAAAATCAGCAAGTTCTTCTCTGATGATTTTCAATTCACGGTTAATCTTTCCAACAGCCACCAGATTCACCCCTGTATCAATACCCAGTCTATTACAGAATAACTGCACAATTTCAAAGGAAGGTGAGGCTGATCCTCCTGAGAAATTCAGGATGTTGGTGTCCACAATATCCGCACCGTTTAAAATTGCCATCAGGGTGGAGGCCAGACCGTAGCCATGTGTACAATGGGTATGAAAATCAACAGGAACTTTAATTTTTTCTTTAAGAAGTCGCACCAATTCGCCAGCCCTTCCCGGAGTGATTAATCCGGCCTTGTCCTTAATTGTTATAATATCTGCTCCCATTTTAACCATCTGACTGGCTTTATTGAGAAAATAATCATCAGTAAAGAAATTGTAATTCAATAATTTAGCATGTAGTAAAGCCTTCAGTTTAGCATAAGGTGAAAAATGCGGATCAATTGTGTAACAAACCGCACAGTCGGCCAAACCGCCATTATCCTTTACAAATTTAATTGTGCTCCTGATATTCTCAACATCATTTAAGGCATCAAAAACACGAACAATTCCAATTCCGGATAAAATTGCCTGCCTGTTAAATCCTTCGATGACATCATCAGGATAAGGATTAAAACCAAAAAGATTACGGCCTCGCGATACAGAAGCCAGTAACGAAATGCCCTTTAATTCCTTGTAAACCGATTCAAGCCGGTACCATGGATCTTCATTGAGGTAATGCATAATCGTATCAGGAACAGCGCCACCCCATACTTCCATCGCGTAAAAATTCGCTTCCTTATACAGAGGCAGAAGCCGCTCGATCTGTTCTTGTGTCATCCGGGTTGCAAACAATGACTGCTGGCCATCCCGCAAGGTTAAATCCCGTATTTTCAATTTACGCATAATGCTGAAATTTAATATTTTAGAAGAAATATCTACTCACTTTTAAGATTGTGAATTATTTCACAAATATAAAGCCTATTTAATCAACTCCGCAATGGATTCTGACTTTTTTAATCAAATTAATCTTTATTTTTCGGAAAGAATGACCGGAATTCTGGTTTACTGATATTTGCCACGGAATTACAAATTACACTTACTAATAAAATCAAGGCAATCAGCTTCCAAACAACTTCAAATTCAGTTGTCTAATTTTTAACAAGTCTCGGTGTGATTGTGTATTTTTTGAGATGAAAAGAAATAAAACGCGATTTCTGCCCATTCACGGTTCCTGATTGTTCATAAAGAGAAAGTAAGTGCGAATACAAGAGTATCTTAAAATTCAGATCTACTTATACTCCATACCAGCGTTGTCCCGACAGCAGCATCATCAAGATATCATTTATTTGACAATGCTACTTACGGTTGATTTCAATATTGAATCCGGATGTAACTTCAGCGACAACTTTTAATTTGCTTTCTGATTTATCCCAAAAGGCATAAGGTTTTCCAGGATATGTGTCGGGCTGAGCGCTGCCAATTTTAACTTTTACTCCATTGACCAATATTTTACCCGGCTTCACTTCAAAGTTAGGAACAGTAAGACTAATCATGCGCTTTGCGGGTTTCCCACTGTAATCGAATCCTTTTGCATTGATTGAAATATTTGTCTGTTTTTCAGCATTTACGGCGAAAAATTCAAATACCTCATACATTTTCTTTTCAAAAGCACCTTTTGTTTCGCCATCATCTTCATACATATATCCACGACTTTCGTTCACAGATGGATCATAATAATAGACAACATTTAATTTTGAATTATCATACAATCGGGTACTCTGGCTTACCTCTGCCATAGGTATGAGGGAGCCAGCTTTTACGAATACCGGAATGATATTGATATTTACCGGCACAACGATTTCCTGTCCGCCAGCGTAATTTTTATTCGTCCAGAAATCAATCCAATTGGAACCTTTCGGCAGATAAACTTTCTGCTCAGTAACACCTTTTGACACAACCGGACTCACCAGAAAAGATTCGCCCCACAGATAGGCAGATTTCTCATCAAGCAATTCGGGTTTATTATCAACAAAGAAAAGCGGACGCATCAACAAACTCCCTTTTGTGCTGTTTTCATGCATCAAAGTGTAGTTGTAAGGAAGCATCTCGTAACGCAGTCTGATAAACTTCCGCACAATATTTTTTGTTGTATCATCCCAATAGATCGGTTCAGGTGGAACTTCCTGCTGGGCATGTGTACGATAAACGGGCTGAAAAACACCATATTGCAACCACCTTGTATAAAGCTCTGCGTCCTTATAATTACCGGCAAACCCACCCAAATCAGACGACATATAGGCCAAACCCTGCATACCCATCTGTAATGAAATTTCAACCTGCGGCTGCAAACCTCCCCAACTCCTGTTTACATCACCACTCCATGGCAACATGCCGTATCGCTGCGAACCGATAAAACCTGAACGCATCAGAATAACCGGACGTTTGGCGGGAAAATCTTTGGCAAAACCATCATAGATAATTTTGGCCCACTCATGTCCGTAAAGATTATGCACCTCATCCGCTGTGCCATTTACATGCTTTAATGCGGAAGGATGAACTTCGGGTTCACCCAAATCGCCCCACCAACCTTCGACACCGCTCGAAGTGTGTCTTTTGTAAATGTCCCAGAACCAATCTTTGGTCTCAGGTTTAAACACATCGAGCAGGGCAGTATGGCCAAAGTAAAAATCGTACAGAAATGGATTGCCCGCAGAATCGGTTGCAAATAATTTCTTCTCTTTACATTCTTCAAATTTTCCAATATTTTCCAGAACAAATGGCTCTGTTATCAAAATGGTATTTACACCCTTCGACTTTAGTCCTGAAATCATCTTTTCCGGTTCTGGAAATGAATCTCTGTACCATTCAAACATTCCCAAAGTACCTTTCAAATCCTTGCCAAACCAATATAAATCAAGGACAAGCGCATCCAGTGGAATATCATCCTGTATATATTTATTTACCACATTTTCAACTTCTTTTTGCGAATGATAACCCATCCTTGAGGTAATATTTCCCAAAGCCCAACGGGGTGGCATCGGCTGCCTGCCAGTTACTTCTGTAAATTTACCTGCCAGATCAGCCCAATCATCTGATACAACGACCAGAAATGCCATGCGTCCGCCAACGGCTTCAAACTGAAGAATATTTTTTTCAGTTGCACCCAGATCAAGCCAGCCATCCGCACCATTGTCGAAAGCCAGCATATATTTCTTCGACGAAATTACTACCGGTAATGAATAATACATCAAATCGGCTTTGGTCTCATATCCGTAACTGGCTTTGTTGTATAATCTTAACCGGTTTCCCCGGCGGTCCATTCCCAAAACACGTTCACCACCACCCATTAATTTTTCAGAATCTTCAAGTCTCATGCGAAACCCTTTGATATCGGTGCTATCGAAATATCCGTCTTCTTCAGTTAGAAACGGATTGTTATTATAATAATACACGATATGAAAAGGACTCTTTACAATTTTCACAGATAAACTCTTGTGGGTAAACTTCACTGTTATCACATCTTCCTTCAATCTGGAAGACTCAGCCGAAGGCAATGCAGCAATGCCAAACGAAGGTGGGTTTTCAATTCCTTTTGCAATAAACTCAACACCCATGGCATTTCCCGAATAAGGCGTAAATACGATTATTCCATCTGAAACGGTTACTTCAAGACGATTTTCAACCTGTTTGGATGATACATATTTCCGGTCAGGATTTTGTGCCTGAACAAACAATCCAATTACCAGTATGAAACCCAGCAGGGCCATTCTTTTGTGAAACATGAATATTCTCATAAATTATTTTTATTTTTT
>CAJBPB010000370.1 GCA_903957365.1 uncultured Bacteroidota bacterium | reverse complement strand
CATAGCAGAGGAGCAAGCTAAATCAACTTGATAATTAAGCCTGCTTTGGGAGCAGGAGGTCGCAAGTTCGAATCTTGCTACCCCGACTTGAAAATCAACCACTTACATCAGTTTTTGTAGGTGGTTTTTTCGTTAGGGTACCAACAAGGGTACCAACATGAGCCTGTAAAATACGATGATTATCACAAAGTTTTGCGAAAAGATATTGGCCGTTTTGATAATTTTGGGTAAAAATTATAAGTATCGGTTCCCGTTTTTAATGATCGAAAATACATTGATTTTTAATGAAATCACAATTAATTGATAACAAAATTTCGATCATTGGGCACACGAAAGCACGGAAACATTATATATATTTATAAAGGCAATTCTGTCGCAGGCAACCTAAACAAAAACATGAAGCTGACCAATGATGACATCTCAAGGGCATTGAAGATATCGAGGGCAATCCAGGACTATTTTGATCATGAACCCTTTCAAAAAGTGTTAAGGTCAACGGAGGCATATGAGTTATTGGTTAAAAAGAATTTAGTTGAAGTTGACAGACATTCAGGCTATAAACTTCGTGCATTCTTACATAAATTGAAGGACAATGATGCCCTGAGGAGATTACTTCCACAATGCAGGGCTGAAGATACCAGGGGGAATTTCACAAACTGGTATTTTGAAAGTGCAAAAAGTAAAACAGTCCCGCATGGAAATCTAATACCGATGAGCCAGATAGATCGTCCTCAGACACTAAATATCGATGATATTAAGTTGGAAATTCAAAAATTGCCGAAAAGGGACCCGATTGGTTTGACATTGATAGAACTGGAAACACGGAAAAAATATCCAAGAGCCTATGAGTTTTGGTCTGTTAAAGAAGAGGAATTACTTATCAAAGTTGTCAAGGAAATTTCTGATTCGTTTAAATTATCTGAGTTATTTGGTCGGCAGCCAAGTTCGATTCAAAACAAGCTAAAGGATAAATATCGAATAGTTATTTAACTCTAAGAAGATCTCATGGGTTCGTTAAGCCCTGTTGATTTTCTTGGTTTATCTGCCGTACATTTGGATAAATATATCATCGGATCATGTCAATAAACTCGAAGATTCTTGGATTGCGTGTGACCGGCACCATTTTCGGCATTGTTGCAATGTTTCACCTTTTGAGGGTGGTAACTGGGGTCACCATTGTTATAGCGGGATGGATGTTGCCAATCTGGGTGAATATGCTGGGCTTTGCCGGGTCGGGATTGATTTGTGTATGGTTGTGGCTGCTTTCGGTTAGCAGGGGAAGATGAATTGCAAAGCGAAGATACCCTGGCTAATTCAGTATTGATATCGTGAAAGCGCTGGCTGTGCAATTCAACCATGAGGAAAGTTTCATGAATTATGCATACTCTAACTGGTCATTGTTTTAACAGTTTTTTTCCTTTCTCAGTCAAGCGGTACTGGTGAAACCGGCATTTGGGTTTATCGGGTATTGTCAATTCGATAATGCCATTTTCAATTAATGGCTTAATGTTGATTGTAAAATTCTTGGTTTGGTTTCCTATTTCAAGAAAGTTTAGAATTTCACTTCTCGATCTCGCTTCTGGAAGAAAATCAATCAGCTCAATGAACTTAGTTACTGACTTAGTCACTTTCATAGACACTGACTTAGTCCCTTGCAATTCGGGATGACAGGGTCAGGTGACCATAAAGAGGATCTGATCTTTGTCGGTATAGAATACCGGTTCAGGATTGCCGTTGGCGGCCATGGTATCATGAATAATCGGAAATCCGGTTGATTTACCTTCGGTAAGGTCAAGTTCTTTGAGGAAATCACCAATGCGGCAGTTACGACTGTGAAGGAAAGTCATTAATCAATAGGTATTATTATACCGGAGCGAATGAACCCTTCTCGCTTGAATTCATCGTTCATACGACCAAAGCGTTGCTTCCATTTTCGAATATAATCTTTATGATAGCCTATTCGGGTTAAATGTTCAATGTCATAGAGATAGGCAGGTTTAGAACACTCTACAGTGTTTTTATTCGTTTTTTTCTTTGCGACTGTTGTGGTCGCAAGTAAATCGAGATAATGGATGTTATTAAAGAATTCAAGAAGGTCATGTTCAAGGTATTCTGATTTGGAAAACACCTTTAGTTTGTTTTCCAAAGGAATCCTATATATTCTGTAAAAAATCTGAAATTCTGAGATTTCCTTACTGTCCAAGGCAGTGACAGGAGTAGGACTTTCAGCCATTTTATTCATAATCGGTTCTGCAGCAAGGCCAGTGCCGTAAATCAGGGAATCAATAGAGGAAATCATGAATAACAATGAAAGCATCGGCCAGCGCTGTTCCAATTCCGGATATTGCCATTTTGATGAGGCAATATAAAGTTCAACTGAATTATATTCCTCATTAAGATCAATTTGCAAATGCTCAGCAGATGGCTTGTAAGACCTGGAGCTTGAATTATTAATCGTAATTCTACATAATGGTACTGGTAGAATTAAACCACGGAGATCAAGAGAAACAACTTCATCAAAAACTGTTTCATATTGGCGTTGTTCACCCGGAAATTTTGCATGAATTATAGGAGATTTTTCTCCTAAGGCACTGTGGTAAGTTAGTTCCTTGTTGGCAGTAAAAAATTCTTCATGTAATCGAACGGTACTAGTCCCATCGTCTTTTACAAATTTTTTAAGTACAACAGAATTTGTTAAAAGGCTGAATTTTATCTGGTAATTACCATCTGCCTGTTTTTTGGGAATTATCCTTAAGTAATCATCGCCCTTATATGTAATCGCAATACGGTTTGCTTTCATTTTACATTCTGCAAATTAGATCAACATGGAGTGGCAAAGTATTTACTTTTTCCCTTCTCAAAGTCAAAGCGGCATTCCATGGCAGGATGAAGAGATTATTTATCTGCTGCAACAGAAAAATCATCATCTTCTTTATACGGTTTATCCTCAGGGCCATTTTTAAGGTCTTTCATCAATAAATGGAAGAACTGACCCACCATATAATTCGCAAGGCCTTTGTCTTTTGAAAGTCTGTTCATAAATTCAATAGGAGGTTCCGCGTTTTTGAGAAGCGCCTTATCAATACTCTCGCGTAACTTCATCCTTTTTACATCCTCAATATTATTGGCACGCAGGCTGGCCATTAATCCTTCGTCCGCCTTAAGGGACACGTACATCTCCTTCACTACCTTGTCATCTTCACCAAGGTTAACCGCGTATTTATCATTGATTTCCTTAACGATCACTTGAAGAACATCTTTTGGATCTTGTTGTATGCCTTTATGGCCGTCACCCTGGGGATTTTCAAGGATGGCATCTTCAGGTTTGAGGATGATGCTGCCGTTTTCCTCCTCCTGAATTTTAAATTTGTCCATGTCAACCATTTGAATAATCTCCATTGGCAAGGTTTCCTTTTCGTATGGCAGATATTTGAACAGCAGTTTTGTGAACAGGTAGAACTTCTCCAGGTCTGTATCGATAAATGTTATGATTTGAGAGATGAATGAATACTGACGAACATATTTATTGATGCTCTTTCTGAATTTATCCTTGTCATCCGTTGAAAGCGGAATGTATTTTTCGTCAACGATCTTTTTAAAGAAAGGTGATAGCACTTCTGATTTCACCTTCCTGCGTACAAACATTTCGATGAACCAGACAACATCTTCCTGAGTAAATACATCTGCTTTTTCAATCTCGTATTTCAGATTGTAAAGTTTCTGTGGATCGGTTGACTTGTCAAGCGTGGTACTTTGGTAATATTCCTGAAAATCGTGTTGTATATCTTCCTGTTTGTTTACAAAGTCAATGATGAAGGTATCCAGTTTCCCTTTTGGTTTCCGGTTCAGCCGACTCAGGGTTTGAACCGTTGCAACGCCACCCAGCGCTTTATCCACATACATCGTATGTAAAAGTGGCTGATCAAATCCTGTCTGAAATTTATTGGCAACAATAAGTATTTTGTACCCTGGCTTGTTAAATTCTTCAGCAATGTCTCTCACTTTCTGACCATTCATGTTTTCTTCGGTATATTTTTCGAGGTCCAATTCAACTGTACCTGAGAAAGCAACCAGCACGTGAATGTCGAACCCTTGCTCCCTGATAATTTTATCAAAGGCCTTTTTGTATAAAACAGCATGTGCCCTTGAACATGTGACCAACATTGCTTTTGCCCTACCGCCAATTTTATGAATGGTGCTATCCATAAAATGGTTGAGCATGATATGGCTCTTCGTTCCAATGGCAAATGGATCTCTGTTTACTGCATTGATAAGCAAGCGCTTTGCTTTTAGTTTTTCAAACGCCTTATCGTCTTCAGCTTTTTCATTTTCAATCAGTTCAAAGTATGAACTTTTGGTTACGTAATTATCCAATACATTTAAAATGAACCCTTCCTCGATGGCCTGGCGCATGGTGTACTCATGGAAAGCGCTAAAACCCGATTTTTTAGATGCATCCGGAATGCCAAATAATTCCAGTGTTTTAACTTTGGGTGTTGCTGTAAAGGCAAAAAATGAGAGATGAGGCAATTTCTGACGACTTGCCACTAATTTTTCCAGCGCAACTTCGACGGTATCTTTGGGCTCATCATTCTCTTCATCCTGACTAATGATGTTTTTCAACGCTTCCTCGGTTGTTAAACTGACCTTCAGGTCTTTGACATTCTCGCCGGTTTGACTGCTGTGCGCTTCATCTACAATGATGGCAAAATGCTTGCCATTCAGGTCGGCCACTTCGCCTATATAGCCAAACTTCTGCAATGTGCTGATGATGATTTTATCGCCATCGGTCAATGCTTTTATCAATTGCTTACTGCCTTTGGTAATGGTCCTTACTGTTCCATTGATTTTCTCAAATTGCTTGATTTGCTTTTGCAGTTGCTTGTCAAGTAATATTCGGTCAGTGATTACAATGATGCTGTCGAATATGGGTTCCTGGTTATCGCCAAATAAGTTGGAGAGTTGATGAGCCAGCCATGCAATGGTTTTGCTCTTTCCGCTTCCTGCGCTGTGTTGAATCAGGTAATTATGACCAGTGCCATCTTGCCTAACCACGGCCAATAATTTACGAACACAATCGCGCTGATGGTAACGAGGAAAGATGGTCGTTACCTCCTTGGTCTTTTCGTCTTCTTCATAAAAGATGTAATTGTTCAACATTTCCAGCAGACTATCGGCTTGCAAGACCTCCTCCCATAAATAACTGCTTGCAAATTTTCCTGGGATGACTGGATTACGGGTATCCCGGTTGAATGGCAAAAAACGGGTGTTTCCATTTTCCAAGCGGGTGGTCATCAGTGCAGTGTTGTTGTCAACAGCAAAATGAACCAGGCAATTTTTAAGCAACGGATCACGGCTATCCCTGCGTTTGCTGTATTGCTCAACAGCATGGGTGACATTTTGCCCTGAGAATTCGTTTTTTAATTCCATCGTGATAATCGGAATACCATTGATGGTGATTACCATATCAATACTCTTGTCGGGATATTGAGCGCTGTAATATACCTGACGGATCACCGAAAACCGGTTAGCTTCATATTTTTTAAGATGTTCGGGATTTAATCCCGAGGCGGGTTTGAACCAGATCAGGTTAATTTTGGCGCCCTGCAATGTAAAACCTTCCCGAATCAGATTCAGAACACCCCGTTTGTTCCTTAATTTGGCAAATTCATTTGCGACAGCCTCCATCGGATCTGCAGGAAACAGTTTTTCTAATTTACGCCAGGTATCAGGCTGAGAATCACGGATAAACTGTTCCAATAGGAATTTATCCAAGACATGTTCCAAATCAATTTCGGTACTCAGGCGCATCGTATAGAGGGTACTGCCTTTCAAATAATCAAACAGGGTATCCTCGAAATTTATTTCCTTTAATCCGTTCATAATCAGCTATTCATTAGATGACAGGTCCTGACTGATAATCGAGTATATTTCCAATTTCAATGCTTCATCAAAGTCTCTTTCGTTTTCAAGAATAGAATGTATGATGTGCCGGAGCAAATCTTTTTCTATCAATCCGGCGGCCATGTGGTAACTGATATTCTCCATCTCGGTAATAAATCGGCCCAAACAATATAAATATCCATTCATGTTCAGAAACTGAATTCCCAGAGAGATGGACAGCCTTTTATTGCCATCCGAAAAGCTATGATTCTTGTTCACTGCATATACCAAATGGGTAAGCTTTTCTTCAAAAGCAGGATAATAATCATCGTTCTGGATATGCTCCAGCACGGCTTCAAGCAATCCAATGTTGATGGTTCCCAAATCGCCACCACCGCTTACCTGAACCGTTTTTTCGTGAATAAGAACAGCTTGTTCGATATCTATGTAAAACATCATGTTCTATTCCCGCTCTTTAAGACGTTTGAACACCTCCTTGAACTCTTCGAGCCGTTCATCGAGCGACATGCTTTTCTCGCCTAAAAACCGGATAAAATCTTCAGACGAAACTGCTCCAATGTACTCTTCCAGATTTTTATGCAGCGCATCACGGAAGCATAAATCGCGGCTAGCCATTTTCTGCCGTGCCTTTTCGCGCAATGGTTCCCACAAACGTTGGCTTTCAAATTCCTTGAAGAGTCGGTCAACCTCCTCACTCATTAATTTGCGACACAGCTTTCCACTTTTGTTTTTCAGTACATCCGCAAATCCGGTCTCATAGCTTGAAATCAGATCAAGGACCTCGCTGTACATCGTGTGACGCACATTTTCATCTTTTTCCAAGCTTAATATTTTCCGGTATTCATCGGCGTTTTCCTTAAATATGCTGAGGTAAACTTTATTGGTGTAAACAATGTACTTGAAGTTGCCCATATCAACATAATCGCGCAATGCATCGGTAAACTCACGCCGGTAATCTTCACCGCGAAGCAGGTTCCCAACAAAATCTTCGTCACGCTGGTTTATATATTTAGTTCCGCCTCCGGTTCGCTTGTTGATGGTGTCAATGACAATGTCCAATATTGTACTACGAAGTTCACGGGCCTTGAGGCTGTCAGTGAGCAACATACCGAGATTTAGAAGTGCCCTGAAATTGAAAATTCCTAATTGCGGAACTTTGTTCACGAAATCCATTTCGTGAACATGTTGATGCTGGACTACTAACTTAAAATCGATCAGGCGTTTACCCTTCAACACCTCGTAACCATTTTTGGCAAGTTCAGATGCGTTTTTTTCTAAAAAATTATCGATGGTACGCTCGCTCACCTCAAAGAACTCGGCAAGTTGTCTTTTGGTAAACTTGAACTCACTTTCATACAGAATACCGCTGATCCCGACAGCCGTTTGAATCTCCTGAAGGGCATACCGGTTATTGAGAATGTTTTGCCTGGCAATTCCCGAATTGGTTAAATCGTTGCTCATGGTTTTAACTTTCTAAAATATTCAATCTTGGAGTCTTTCAATAAAATATTCAGATGACCACAGGTTCTCACAAATTCTTTGCACCAAATTCTGACGATCGCTAATATCCTCCTTTTTAAATTGAGGATGAGCTTTGAATTCCACTCTCTGAATAATAGGTGAATTTAAGAAATTCGGATTTTTTGAATAATAGGTAGGATGTAATGTCTGCGCGTAAGTATTCTCCTTCAGGTAATGCTCAAGTTTATCCTCGTATTTATCACTACTAAAGGATTGATTTGTACCTTGAGGTAAAAGAAGCAATGCGCCAACAGAATTTCTCCAATCCTGGAAATCATTTTCCTGTTCAAATTCGTCCTTATGTTCATTGAATTTATTGGCCCAGATATGTTCAATTTCAAATTGTCGGCCATTTGGGTGATGGTAAGTTACATATGTGGTATCTTTTCCTACCAGATTATCAAGATAACTGGTAATTCGAGACAAAAGATGCTTAACGAATTTCCCATTTTGACCATGAAGGCCAAATTCCCAAACCCCATCCCAATTTTCAGGAATTTTTTCAATCTCATTAGACAGATTAATTGTAAGGGCACCGATGTCATTACTTCTAATGAGCTTAATTATATTAAACATTGTGTATTTAATGGAAGTTTGGCCGAATTTTCGGTAGTTAATGGCTCTTCTGACGGTAAAAGTCTCAATAAAACGAGATACAAAATCAACTTTTTTAATTATTGTGTCATCGTTATCTTCAAAATTAATGGATGCTAAGAGCATAGGATTCTGCAATGATTCCGCAATACCCCAATTTGCAATATACATTGTATGCGGCATATTTGAAGCGAAAGTCGATTCTGCATCCCAGATTTTCAAATACCATTTGACAAAGAATGGAAAATGGTATTTGAAGAATTGATAAAATTCATCAGATGTTTTAAGGTTGAATAATGATTTGTGATTATCCTTAAACCAATTATGGAATCGCGATCCGACTAATTCAAAATCCTGATCCATTGAATCTACTTTCCCAGGTCTGATAGTAATAGCATACCTGCCTCTAAACCATGCTTGAAAGAATCCCTGATCTGCATTCTCATCATAGTCATGCAATTTCTGAATTTCATTTCGCCAAATTTCATTGATCTCGGTACGTTGAGTCTTATTAGTTATCTTGGACAACACATACCCCTTTAACATCTCCGTTGGTGTCAGATTCAGACCACGGTCATTCATTGTTTCAAAAATTGTATAGGCATTTTCATCTGAATATGCTATGATCTCTACGACTACTACATTTTCAATGAACCAATCGATAAAAAATGGTAATGCATGTTGCGTAAGTTCTTCGGGAAACGCCTGGATGATATCTTCATAACGCTCAACCATATTACGAATGGTTTCATCATCATTTTCCATTACTGCATACTCACCGATCTCAAAGAGGGCTTTTAAACAAGTCTCCCTCGTTTCATCACTCATATTAAAAGACTTTTCCCGATGCTTAACAGAAAAAATGAGTTCGCTGATCGCAACTTTATTATTTTCCTCAAAATCTTTTTGTAAATGATTGAGATAGATTAACAACAAAGTAATAGATGTAATGCGTTGTTGGCCATCTATTATGGATTTCTTACCAGTATCAGGATTTACGCTGAAAACTATTGGACCCAAATAATAACTTTGGTAATTTGCGACTTCCGAAGGTTTGTGTTCCGGGTTGTACGATTTTAAGAAAGTGCTTGTCAGGTCTTCAATTAATAGTTTAATGTGTTTTTCCTGCCAGCGGTATTCACGCTGAAAATAGTCGATCGTGAACTTCTGTTCTTTCAGCAGCCTATTGATACTGCTATCGGTTGCTTCAATTTTGTTTTTAAGACTTTCGCTCATAAAAATAGTTATCTATAGTTCTTGATTTTGCTTATCGAAACATTTAACTTAGGAATATTGTATACACTAACTTCGGCTTGCTCACCATTGACGATTTTTATGGTTTTTTTACGTCTCAACTCTCTAATAATCTGCTCAAACTGCTTTTGATTTATTTCTTTGTAACAACTCACCCCCTACAAATGTAGGGCATTAATTTGGGAAAGAGAATGCAACGGATTCAGATTATTTTTAATCGCAGTGTCAATTATCGATCGCAGGATTGCAAAAGTTTCGGCACCAGTGAAAGACTTGAACTG
>CAJBPB010000369.1 GCA_903957365.1 uncultured Bacteroidota bacterium | reverse complement strand
GTAGGTGCAGGTTTACGACTACAATTCTAATCATCACTAAAAAACATTGATATGAAAAAAAGAATCTCTTTCACCATTATTTTTCTGATGCTTTTAGGAGTTTCAGTATTTTCACAAACCAGAAAAGAAAAGAAAATAGCCGGTTATACAGTTGATAATTATGAAGTTGAATGTTTGGGAACCGGTTCTGAAGGAACACAGTTAATGAAAGTATGGGGCTATGGTAAAAAACCGGAGGATGCCGTAATACATGCAAAACTCAATGCAGTACACGCTGTCATTTTTAAAGGAATCTTCGTAGGTGAACCGGGTTGTATGAAGAAACCTCTTGTTACTGATCCGGGTGTGGAAGAAAAAAATCAGGATTATTTCGATGCTTTTTTCAAACCCAATGGTGAATACCTGAGTTATGTGGCTGTCAGCGGAGAAGGAGTCAGAGAGAGCATCAAAGTTGACAAGAAAACATATAAAGTTGCCATTTTCGTTTCGGTACAACATGGCTCACTGCGCAAAAAACTTGAGAATGATGGTATTGTCAAAAAACTTGGTGCAGGATTTTAATTTTTGAAATATAAAAAAACAAAATACAAACAATTATGAAAAGAATTATTCTTCTTATCAGCCTTGTAATCATGTTTGGCGGTGCCGTTTTTGCACAAGCCAAAAAACCCACAATCATGGTTGTCCCGAGTGATGTCTGGTGCAACAAAAATGGTTTTACTACCACCTATGACAATCAGGGCAGCAAAGTGATTATTCCTGACTACAAGCTTGCCATGCAGAGTGATGAAAACCTGATTCTGGTTATTGCCAAAATCAATACACTGATGTCAGATCGCGGTTTCCCATTAAAGAACCTCGAATCAGTGTTAAAAAACGTTGAGCAGCAAACTGCCCAGGACAATATGCGCACAAGCAAAGAAGGATCGTCTTTGGCCGAAAGTCCGCTTGATGTGCTTAAAAAGACTGCCAAAGCTGATATTATCATGCAATTGACTTACACACTTAACCAGACCGGACCAAAAAAATCGGTAACCTTTAACCTTCAGGGTATCGATGCCTATACCGGTAAACAGATTGCCGGGGCGCAGGGAACAGGCGCACCCTCATTCTCATCAGAATTACCTGTGTTGCTTGAAGAAGCTGTTCTTTCACAACTCGATAATTTCAACGCACAGCTGCAGTCGCATTTCGACGACTTACTTACCAACGGCCGTGAGGTTACTTTAAGGATTCAGGTTTGGGACAATGGTTCAGGAACCGATCTGGAAAGTGAATATGATGGCGACGAATTAGGCGAAATCATTGATGACTGGGTTTTCAAAAACACAGTGAACGGAAGGTACAGCAAATCAGAATCTAGTGAAAACTATATGTTTTTTGAACAGGTTCGCATTCCGCTGTATGATGCCAACAACAAGCCTATGGACACCAAGGATTTTGTACAGCAATTGCGTAAATTCTTAAAGGAACCGCCTTATAATCTTATCAGTAAAGCTGATATGAATGGCCTTGGCGCCGGTCTGTTATATATTGGAGAAAAATAATAAAACAAGCTGACAATGAAAAAGTTAATCATAATGATCATCATGCTGGCCGGATTCAGTCAATATCCTTCATCAGCACAGAACAGTATCGGGAAGTCGGATGATATGGGACGTATTTCCATTACCGCCTTTGTGGAGGAAAATATGAATGGTATGCCATCAGGAGCCAGGGAATTTCTGGCAAACAAACTACAGCAGATTGTAACTCTGAATGGACTGGGCGGTGGAAGTACAAATCCCCGTTTTGTAATAACAGCCAATGTGGCTACGCTGACCAAAGACATCCTGCCTGGTCCGCCAACAATGATTGCACAAAATTTACAGATTACATTTTATATTGTTGATTACCAGGAACGTATTGTATTCAACACCACCACGCTTATGATCAAGGGTGTGGGTACAAACGATACGAAAGCGTATATTCAGGCAATAAAAAGCATCCAGCCATCCTCCACTGAATTGAAACAGTTTGTCGAACTGGCAAAAGTGAAACTAATCGAATACTTCAATTCACATTGCGATATCCTGCTCAAAAAAGCGGAGTCACTGGTCGGACGGAAACAATATGAAGAAGCCATATTTCAACTGACGACTGTTCCCGAAATATGTCTTGATTGCTACAACCTTGCCATGGACAAATCGACCGAGGTTTACAAATTGTATGCCGACAACAAATGCGCCGAAAACCTGACAAAAGCCAAAGGAGCATGGGCAACCTTTGACGATGCGACGGCTTTGTTCTACCTGTCTGACATTTTCCCTGACACCAAATGCTATGGTGATGCACAGGCACTGGTACAGGAAATCAAAGACCATCAATGTGCAAGAGCTTATGGTGCGGCAAAAGGGGCATGGGCATCCCAGAATTATATCGAAGCTGCCCGTCAGCTGGCTCAGGTGCCAAGTGATTCAAAATGTGCCAAAGATGCAAACATCCTCTCAAATGAAATCCGTGGTGAAATAAAAGACTGGGACAATGAATACAAAAAATACCAGCAGGAATACGCTTTCAGATACGACCAATGGACAACAGAAGACAGGAGAAAAGATATTCAGCAGTCAGCCGATATTGATTACCGTAAGACGGAAGCCTATGATCTGCAAAAACGTGAAATTGAAGCCAAACGTGCAGTCGGTATCGCATGGGCCGAAAACAACCACTGGGGATGGTATAGCTTTGGCGGATGGCTTTGGTAGTAAAGACTGAAGTCGGAAGACCGAAGACCGGAGATTTAGTTATTACATTGATAATCAAAAAAATATAAACAAGTGAAAACCAAGAATATTTTTCTTCTAAGCGGTTTGTTATTGCTTTTTATGATGGGTATTTTAACTGAGATATCTGCTCAGGTGAAGGTGATTGACAAAAGCGGCAAAAAACCAGATTGGGTAGGTGGCATCGAAACGAATTATCTTATCGAGAGTGGTAAGGGCGCCACGCTGGATGAGGCCAAGGCACAGGCCCTCACCAGAGTGAAGGACAATATTGTAAACTCAGTGGCAGTGAAAGTGAGTTCATCCACTGAGTTATCAACGTCAGAACTTAGCCAGGGTGAGAAGTACAATGTTTCGGGCAGCTATGCGGAAGTCATTAAGACAAAAACCGCCAATCTGCCGGCAATAAAGGGTATTTCCGAAAACAAGGTAAGCGAATTCTACTGGGAGAAAACACAGGATAAAAAGAGCAAACAAATTGTTTGTTATTATCATTTGAAATACCCATTCTCACAAGCGGATCTTGATCTGATTATATTTGAATACAAGGAGGCCCAGCGCCGGATGCGTGAACAGCTTGAAGCCGCCATTGCCGGACTTGACGATCTTACCCAGGTTGAAGCGATCATTGAACGGCTTACTACGCTGCGCCATTTATCAAAACAGCTTGAAGACGAGAACAAAGCCATTGCTGCTACCAATATCGGGAAAATGGAAGACCTGCTGAAAAACCTTCAGATTCAGCAGACAGCCTGTAGTCAGGGAGTTTTAAAATATTTTCTGGTTTATGGAAACAGAAGATTTACCACTTCCCAGAATCCAAAGACAAAGTCGAACTGTGCTTCCAATTTCAGACAACAATCGGTTGAAGACACCATGATGGTTCGCTATGATCACCAGGGATGCCGCAGTCAGGTTACCAATACCATTTCAGTAGAATACCGTTTTGAAAGCAGACCCGTTAAAGCAGAATTCCAACTGGCTTCGATATTTACCAGCGCCGTTTTAAAAATTTCGGAAGGCGCTCAATTCATCGTTCTGGAGTCTGATTATACCACCATTACACAATACAAAATCATTTTGCCAGTGCTCATGCAATCGAATGAACCGGTCGAATTGAAAAACATAAGCATCACATTCTCAAAACGTCCGATGCTTAGTTTCAATACTGTTGCCGGGCAAACGCTTAATCCGGGAACGAATTCACTTGAGTTAACAGGTGAATTTCCTCTGCAAAAGTCGAATTACACCTTTGAGACTTATGAGATTGTGCTGATGAGTGGCAGTATCACTTATACAAACCCGAAAACAAACAATACTTCGGCATACAAATTTTACAACGAAAAAGTAGCGGTGATGGGTCAATAAATAAGGTTTGTCGTACGTTTGATTTGACCTTATCTTTTGCATTTTGACATCTGCATTTTGCATTTTCAATCCCCCAAACCCCTGAAAACGGGGGCTTTCTTACCAAGACGATCATCCAACGTCCAAAGCAGGTATTTTGTGAAACATTTGCAATTTGCATTTTGAATTTTGAATTTTTTCATTACCCTGATCGGGTTAGGTTACATGAAGTCCATTAGGGACGCTATGTTGGTAAAAAACAGTAGTTAAAAGTTTTTAAAAGCCCCGTAGGGACGATATATAGCTCTTGTGCAAAAGCCAAGATAGCGTACCTGATGGAACTTAACTTTATCAAAGTTTTTGTTTTTTACCAATATGCTGTCACTAGCGCGACAGACCGGAATGTGATCTGGTTTCGGAGTATTCTCCAGACAGGCAGAAGCATTTATAAATGCAAATAAGCAAGGAACCGGACGGATATGCCATCTTTGAAATATGTGTTGAATTACAAGGCCATGATAATCATAATTCTCCTGTGGAATAGTATTATTTCCATTACAATCAGAGCGGATAAAGAATATTGAATGGCGAAATGTTCATGAATATCAACAGTGGTTCACTATTTTGTAATTTCAGGCATATTTTAATCAAGCCATAAAAAAAGCTCCTGAAGTTTGAACTCAGGAGCTTTACCAAGATTTTATAAACAGATATTCTTAGTCTAGATTTTATTTTTGAGAAGTTTTTCGAAGAATTAAGTTCTCAGACGAGGCAAAATTGACGTTAATAGCAGCGCTATTGACGGAGATTTTAACGAAGTATGAGG
>CAJBPB010000368.1 GCA_903957365.1 uncultured Bacteroidota bacterium | reverse complement strand
TGAAACATGCCCCATAAACTGTTGAATCAGGCGAAGATTTACCCCTTGTTCGAGTAGATGCGTAGCAAAACAATGCCTGAGCGTGTGAAATGATATCTTCTTCTTGATACCGGCTTTGGCAGCACAATTCTTAACAATGTGTGCGAGTGTTTGATCAGCCAATGGACGTCCTTTTTTGCTTTGTGGCTCAAAAAGAAATGTTAGCGGCCTCTCAATCTTGTAGTATGTTCTGAGCGTATCCAGAGCCTTTGCTGACAGAATGGTGTATCTGTCTTTCTTGCCTTTGCCTTGCACGACATGCACCTGCATACGGGCTGAATCAATGGCTGAAGGTTTGATCTGTTGCACTTCCTGACGCCTCATACCAGAGTAATAAGCCAGCATCAGTATGGCTTTATGTTTGAGGTTATCAGTAACGGAAATAAGTTTTTCTACTTCGTCAAACGACAAAACAACAGGTAATTTCTTTTCACGCCGTGGCCGTTTGATTTTGAATTGGTCCCAGTCGCGTTTTAAAACATCTACCTGTATGATTTTAAATGCACTGATATACTGGTTAACCAATGAAACCGAAATACCTTCCGTGGTAATAAGGCGATGCAGGTAATCTTTAAATTGCGGCAGGGTAATTTTGTCGAGCGGAATACCTGAAAAGTTTTCTAATTTTGTAATCACCTTTCCATAGGAGTCTATGGTTCTGGGACTGTAGTTACGAAGTTGCATCTCATAAACGAGCTGCTCAACATAAAGAGATTTTTGATTTTTCATGATGGAGTTTTTTAAAGTTTGCACTTCAAAATTACCATCAAATTACCGCCTCCGCGAGGGGGCGGTTTAGTTCAACGAATGGCTATATGCTATTGTGGTGGATATTTTGGGTTTATGTTGATGTTTACAAAGTAGCAAAACAAGTCTTAAACCATTCAATATCAACAGTTATGCAGTGTTTCATCGCAAAATTCCTTTCGATATTCATTAATTAATCTGGTATAAAGGTTTGTCATATTGTTTGATTGAAACAAATGTAAAACAGTTAATTCATTGAACCTAATATATTATTCAGCTTTCTGCAGTATGATCAATAGGAAGATAATTGGATTTTGACAGACAAAAGGCATAATGACAGGTTTTCTTCTTCATAGAATTACTCCGTTTTTTGCCTGGCACATCAGAATAAGTTTTAGCCCAAAAAACGAAATCATCCAAATTGATTTGGTTCCATATAAAATATTACCTTTGCAGTCTCAATTATTCGGGGTGTAGCGCAGCCCGGTTAGCGCGCGTCGTTCGGGACGACGAGGCCGATGGTTCGAATCCATTCACCCCGACAATTTCACAAAACATTTGATTTTGAGATTGTTGGCCTTAATTAGCTAACATCTTTTATCAAAATAAATGATAAAAAAGTGATTGAGAACCTTACGATACTTTTGCTCATGTCGAAAAGCAATGAAACCGTAAAGTGATTAAGTAGTTTTCGACAAAATATTCATTGAAAGACCAAACTGGTTTTTCGTCGAAAACGCTTAAGGTTAAATTATGATTTTATCAACGATCCAAACTGGATCAAACAATCACATCGCCTGAAAAATCCCAGGCAAAATTTCCGGGATAAAACTTATTCCCATCTTGCTGATGCAATTCTTTTGCACGCAACATCCTTTGAATGCATCGCATTCAGAGTCATCAATCTATTTATTAAATAAACTATGCAATTCGAATCACTAAACATCATTGAACCCATTCTAAAATCTTTGCAGGAAGAAGGTTATACTATACCCACACCCATTCAGGCTGAATCAATACCAATCATTTTGGAAGGCACTGATTTGCTCGGTTGTGCCCAGACAGGGACCGGCAAAACAGCAGCATTCGCTATTCCAATCCTTCAACTTCTCAGTGCAAATAAAATATTCGCCAAAAAGAAAAAAATCAGAAGCCTTATTGTTACCCCAACACGTGAGCTTGCAATACAGATCGGTGAGAGTTTCGATGCCTACGGCCGTCACACAGGTTTAACAAACACGGTTATTTACGGTGGCGTGAACCAAAACCCGCAAACTGCCTTGCTAAACAGAGGCATTGACATACTGATTGCAACGCCCGGCCGGTTATTAGACCTTATGAATCAAGGATTTCTCACCTTACGGGATGTTGAAATTTTTGTCCTCGATGAAGCCGATCGCATGCTCGATATGGGTTTCATTCATGACGTGAAACGACTGCTTGAGGTTCTTCCAAAAAAGAAACAATCCCTTTTCTTTTCGGCAACCATGCCACCTGAAATTGTCAAACTTGCCGGTTCTATTTTACACAATCCCAGAGAAGTTTCAGTTACTCCGGTTTCATCTACGGTTGACATCATTAAACAATATATCTACTTTGTCGACAAGGGAAATAAAAGCGCACTGCTCGTCGAATTACTGAAAAATGAATTCATCAAAACTGCGCTTGTTTTTACACGAACCAAACATGGCGCCGATCATGTGGTAAAAATGCTATTGAAACACAACATCAACGCGGAGGCAATTCATGGTAACAAGGCACAGAATGCACGTCAGCGGGCATTAACAAATTTCAAGGCACAAACAACCCGTGTGCTTGTTGCGACGGATATTGCAGCCCGTGGAATCGATGTTGACGATCTTGAATATGTGATTAATTTCGAAATGTCGAATATCGCTGAAACCTATGTGCACCGAATCGGCAGAACCGGAAGAGCCGGCGCCAAAGGCACGGCGATTTCTTTTTGCGATGCTGAAGAGAAAGCCTATCTGAAAGACATCGAGAAACTGATCTCCAAAAAAATTCCTGTAATCCAGAACCACCCATTTCCATTGATGGACCACAATCCGGT
>CAJBPB010000367.1 GCA_903957365.1 uncultured Bacteroidota bacterium | reverse complement strand
CCACTTGCCAGATCACCGTTCGGAATAATAACGGCTTTGTTATCAACCGTTAACATATAGGTGTAAACGATATGAATTTCAGAAATTGTTCCGGTAAATCCTTGCGCCTCAACAAAATCACCAATTTTAAAAGGTTTAAAAAGCAAAATGATAATACCACCGGCAAAATTCTGTAAAGTGCCCTGAAGTGATAATCCAATAGCCAGACCGGCTGCACCAAGCAAAGCGATGAATGAAGTCACCTGAATCCCGACCATTCCAAGGATGCTGATTACAACGAGTATTTTTAATGCGACATTTATCATGCTCTGAAAGAAAGTGCGGAGCGACAACTCAATCTTGCGTCTTTCCATCAGCTTTGCAAGAGAATTGGTGATTTTGCGTACCAACCAAAAACCAATAATCAGCGCTACGACAGCAGCTACCAGTTTCAATCCGTAGGTAAGTACAAATTCCATGACAGCCGGAAATGCTTCTTTTACATTCCCCTGAAAAGGTTTTGCCATCGCTACAGTGTCTGAAATTGTTTCCATACTATTTGTGGTTCGTTGTATTCAATATTTATTCTCTTAAATAAAAAAAGTCATCGTCAAACTTTCTTATCACTTATTTTGAAATAACAATACCTAGTATCTCATTGATTTTAAAACGAATATCATTGAGATGGTTGATTTGATTTAACAAAATCATTTGAGCATCAAAACCAGGAGTCTCTTTTAATTGGAGCAGCAAGGCTTCGCGACGCATATCAATGATTCGTTCCTTGTATTTGTATAAAGTTGAAGTGATGCTGCTCATCAGAGTTTCCAATTCGGTTTTCACATAGATTTTTTTTCTTGCCCAGTCATCCAGTTCATAGGGAGAAGTGAGCAAATCGGCCGAAAGCAGTGCCACATCCGGTTCAGGATTGCTTATAAACTGGTGTTCGCCTGGCACAACGCCCTCATTGACCGCGTTGGCAAACAGATCAAATATTTTTTTATGTGTTTCATTTTCAAACACTATCTGATCATGCGACAGGTCTTCAATGATAAATTGTGCCACATTTTCACTGTAATTCACTTCATTCCCAAACTCATCCGGAACTTTGCGTGCCACCTCGTTGCGCCCAAAATGCAGCAGAATTTTCACCAATTCACGTTCCTGGTAATAGGTCGGACTGGATTCCGGACCTTCTGGTTTCGGAAATTCCTGTTGTGGAACTGATTCGATGGCCTGTTCCGGAAAATCTGGGCTCACCTGTTTACGGAATCGGTTTCTGAGAATTTTATTCAATTCATTCAACAAAGTCTGCTCAGGTAATTCGAGCAAACGGCTGCATTCTTTCACATATACCGAACGGTAAATCGAATCAGGAATCAGCGCGATAGTCTGCACAATTTCCTTCGCCAATCCGGCTTTTTTAATCGGATCATTGGCCGTTTCTTCGAGCAGCAGATTTGTCTTGAAACTGATAAAATCCTTTGAGTTTTTCGCGATATACTCTTCCACCTCGATGCTGCGGTGCCTTCTGACAAAGGAATCAGGATCGTCGCCTTCGGGAAACAATACGATGCGCACATTCATCCCTTCCTCGAGCACCATATCGATACCGCGCAAGGATGCGTTGATACCGGCTTTGTCACCATCATATAAAATGGTGATATTATTGGTGAAGCGACGTATCAGCCTGATCTGTTCGGTAGTGAGCGATGTTCCGGAACTTGCCACCACATTCTCGATGCCGGCCTGGTGCAGTGTCAGCACATCAGTGTACCCTTCAACGAGGAAACAATTGTCGGATTTGTTGATGGCGGTTTTGGCAAAATAAATGCCATAAAGCGATTTACCTTTGATGTAAATCTCTGATTCAGGAGAATTTAAGTACTTCGCTTTTGATTTTTCAGAATTCAGAATTCGTCCGCCAAAACCGATAACCTTGCCGGTGAGGTTATGTATCGGGAAGAGCACACGTCCCTGAAACCGATCGTACAGATGGTTATCGTGTTGT
>CAJBPB010000366.1 GCA_903957365.1 uncultured Bacteroidota bacterium | reverse complement strand
TCGTATGTACCCAAAGTAGTTTGAATTGTTTCCTTTAAATTTATAACCATCGGCAACTTCAGGTGAAAACATGTTCTTATGATATTTGAATCCCGATGCTATACTCCAGTTTGTGCCGATAACTCTTGTGTAACTCAAATCGAATTGCCAGTATTTAACTTTGTAAAGAGAAACCTGATCGGCTCCATCATAAAGATTCAAAGGTAGATTTTCGGATTTCCAACTCAAATTGATATAATTGTTGGCTTTTGGTCCGAATGCCTGTTTGTGTTCAACCATAGCCCTGAAATATTCGCCAGCTGCTATTTTGAACATGGTGCGTGATTTGTCGAGTAAAAGATTTCGTACTGTAACATTGGCAATCAGCGCTGCTCCTGTGTATGAATGATAAGATAATCCTAACTTCACTTGTGTTAAAAGTGATTCTTTTACTTTACAAACCAGCTTTGCATGTCCGGGTGATGTTGGTTTTAGCTCGTAGTAAACATTATCGTAGTACCGGCTCGAATAGGCTTTTCTGAATCCTTTGTTGATCTGGTTAGCTGTGTATGCATGGCCCGGCTTAATCTGTATTTTATCGAGTAATAAACTTTTACTGGTGTTTTTGATGCCTTCAATTGCAATCTCATCAATCACAATATTATCAACTTTTGGTAAACGTCCATAAGGATTGTAATTTACCGGATAAACAGCATTCAATGAGTCGGCGAGGTGCTTAAAATACGGATAATAGATTTTCCCGATTTCTTTACCAATCTTCATTATCTCATCTGTAGCGTCAAAGCTTCCTGCGCTATATTCAATAACGGGAGGTTCAATAATCAGGTTGCAGAGTTTCTTTTCGTGAACCAGATCTTCGGCATCGCGGTATTGGGTGATCTGGTAAAAAACATCCAGCAGATTGTTAAGTTTTGAAATTTCGGGCAAACCCGTAAACAAATTTACGCCTATCACAATATCAGCGCCCATTTCTTTGATATCGGTAACAGGAAAGTTTCTGATAATTCCGCCATCGACCAATTTGGTCGACTCATAATCAATGGCGGTAAATACACTTGGAATAGCCATACTCGAGCGTGTGGCGGTCACAATTTCACCTTCTGAAAGCACAACCGCCTTGCCGTCCGACAGATCGGTGGCAATACATTTGAACGGGATATTGAACTTCGAGAAATCTTTGATGTTATACACCGGCAGGAAAAGTTGATTCAATGTAAGCCAGAGCTCCTCCGATTCAATAAGACCTGTCGCGATCTGTGGTTTAAATTTTTTCATCCCAATTTCGACTGAATACTGACCATACTCATCCTTTTCGTCAATACTGATATCTTCGTAATTTGGTTTGTTGCTTAAAATCGCATCCCAATCCAGATTATCGGATATTCTCTCAATATCCTTACCTGAATAACCAATGGCATACAATCCACCAAGAATACTCCCCATGCTGGTACCTGTAAGATAATCAATTTTTAAACCAGCACTGTCAATGGCCTGCAATATTCCTATATGAGAGATACCCTTGGCACCGCCGCCACTCAGGACCAGTCCAACCTTGGGCCGTTGAGCCAGCAATGTGCCAACAGTCAGTATCGTCAGTAAAATGCTTAGTAAAATCTTCTTTTGGATGTGGCATTGGTTTTTCATAACAGATCCGTTTGCAATTAATATGCAATTATAATTCAATTATTTGAAAAATCAATAGATTTCAGGTTTTAAAGCCCGTTGCGATTCAAAATTTAATTAAACGTACGATTCTTTAGTGCTTTTAATCAGTAATTTACTTTAACAATCGCTGTTTTTTCAATGGTTAAATATACTTTTCGATAGCGATTAAAACAATCATTACGTTGAGCTGTATTCGTTTATCTGCAAACCGATCCTATTGCTTTGGAATGTAGTTCTTTGTGAAATATGACTCAAATTTTTCAAAACTTGACTTTGGTTTGCTAAATTGAATAATTTAGCTTCAAAGTACCAATTCAAAATGTTTAACTATTTATAATATTTATAAATCTAATAAAACCGATCTGATTATGAAAAATCAAGCTTCAGATAACTCAATTTATGACGTCACAATCAGATTGTTCATCATGATTTTGATTGTAGCGTGGTGCCTTATGATCATGTACCCGTTTGTCAGTATTATTTTATGGAGTCTGATATTGTCGATGGCCATGTATCCGCTTCACAAAACCTTATCAAAAAAACTGGGTGGTAGTCCAAAAATTGCTTCATTTATCATCGTTTTTTCTTTTCTGGCTATTTTCATCTTACCCACAGGATTGTTAATCGGTACTTTAATCGAGGAAGTAAAGGCACTCAAAGTGCTTTATGACAGCGGTACTCTTACAATACCACCGCCTACAGAGAAAGTCAAAGACTGGCCGGTCATCGGAGGACAACTTTATGATTTATGGCAAAATGCTTCAGTTAACCTCGAACAGTTAATTCTGAAGTACAAAGACCAGCTTCTGGAAGTTGGTAGCAAAGTCGGTAAGGGAATTTTGAGTGCAGCAGGAGGTGTGGTACAGATTCTTTTAGCATTTATTATTGCCGGAATATTATTGATTTTTGGAGAAGCAGGCACAGAAACACGTAAGTTTTTCAGAAAACTGGCCGGCGACCGTGGTGATGAGTTTGCTGACATGATCCTTAAAACAGTCAGTAGCGTTGTAAAAGGAATCATTGGAGTAGCTCTCATTCTGGCCCTTTTAAATGGATTTTTATTCATGTTGGCTGGTATTCCTTACGCCGGAATATGGACTTTGCTTATATTTGTATTAGGTGTTCTTCAATTGCCGATAATCTTTATAACACTGCCGGTTGTGATTTATATGTTTGCCGTAAAGGAAACAACTCCTGCAGTTATCTGGACAGTATTACTTTTGGTAGCCGGCTTCTCAGATAATATTCTCAAGCCCATTTTACTCGGAAAAGGAGCGCCAGTCCCCATGTTGGTAATCTTCATCGGGGTGATCGGAGGATTCATCTTCTCCGGATTTATCGGATTGTTTACAGGCGCCATCGTTATGTCCATTGGTTATAAGTTGTTTATTGGCTGGATTAACTCAGATATGGTCGAAAATCAGGATTCATAAGTCACCATTGTTTTCATAAAATTATGATAATCATTATTTTTTGAAAATTTATCATAAAGATAATCAACAATGATTTGATTGTTGATTTACTAATCTGACTACTTTTTCAATTTTTACTGTTTGAAGGGTATATCTGATCACCACTTCAAAACCAGATATCACTTTGTAAATTTGCTGCAATAAAAGGAAGAATATCGAATCATATCGTGGAAAGCATGAGAATCATTGTCGGTTAATAATGGAAATAAATATAATTTTAACCCATAGATTCGCAGAGTATTAAGCAGAATTGGAATGAAATGTGACTAGTATTAGCTCTGCAAAAACAATGCAATGATTCGCTTTTAAACCTTCAGTAAATGATAAACAATGCATAAAACTACTTTTAAGATTTCAAAGATGGACTGCCCATCCGAAGAGCAATTGATCAGGATGAAACTGGATGACCTAACAAATATTTCATCCTTAGATTTTGATATTACCGGAAGAAAACTAACGGTATTTCACTCTGGTGGCTATGATCAGATATTTCAAAGGCTCGACGATTTAAAATTTGACACGTCACTTTCAGACAGCATTCCGGTTGAGTCATTTGTGCAGTCCAGCACCACTGGCAAGGAAAGAAAATTACTCTGGCAGGTTTTGGTCATTAACTTCTTATTCTTTATGCTGGAAATTTCAACCGGTTTTATTGCCAATTCAATGGGTCTTGTCGCTGACAGTCTGGATATGCTGGCCGACAGTATTGTTTATGGACTGGCACTTTTTGCAGTAGGAGGGACCATGGCATTGAAAAAGAATATAGCAAAAGCAGCGGGTTATTTCCAGTTGATTCTTGCGGTTTTGGGTCTGGCAGAAGTAATCAGACGATTCATTGGAATAGAGCCTGTTCCGGCTTTCCAGACCATGATTGTAATCTCCTTTCTTGCTTTAACTGGCAATGCGGTAAGTTTGTTTCTGCTTCAGAAAAGTAAAAGTAAAGAGGCTCATATGCAGGCAAGTATGATTTTTACATCGAACGATGTAATCGTGAATCTTGGTGTAATTATAGCAGGTGGGTTTGTTTTCCTGACAAACTCAAAATACCCGGACCTGGTTATCGGAATGATTGTCTTTTTCATTGTGGGAAAAGGGGCATTTAAAATATTGAAATTGTCGGTTTAAAAGCTGTTTAAACAGATTGATTGTACATTCACTCTTTATTGCTTATTTACAAATCGTGCACCAGGATTAATTTCCGGATTTTATTTTTTACTTTCACGTTTACGCAACTGACACATACAAGAACCTGATAATCTTTCTTTTATATTGATCCGAACCGGAAGTCCGGCTCTTTCCCAATCTACCAGACCGCCAGCAAGGTTACCTGCCACTTTAAACCCTGCTGACAAAAGAATTTGTGCAGCGGCTTTACTCTGAATTCCTGTCGAATCAGCGCAGATGAAAAATCTGTCATCAGGCAGAGCAGCAGCCTGTTCGGATAAATCAGTGAATGGTATCAGAACGAATTTCGGAACATCGATCTGTTTAAAATTCTGCATGGCTTCACTTCTGATATCCAGCAGAATAGCTTCTCCGTCTTTCAAAAGATCATACGCTTCGTGTGAACCTAAGTGAATTATTTTCCCTTCCATGTTTAAAAATTTTGACTGAATTCCAATAGCAAAATTTATTTCTAAAAAATCAATGTCTGAGATAGAAAGTTCGCTTTCGGGGCATGCGAAGAACCAAAAAGCGTAGATTCTTATGGTAAATGCGATGCGCTGAGCTGGCTGAAGTAAGCATTTTTGGCTTAATCATAACGATGAGAGCGTACTTTTTTGCAAAGACTATTTAGTGACTATCCATAAAGTCGGGAGTTTGATTCAGAATGTTCGAGTTCGAGGTTTCGATGAAATGAAAATCAAAAGTGTACTGAAGTACATGACTGATTTGAAGATCGAGAATAACGAAGAAATCGGACATTATGAACAAACTCTATTTAAAATATTTTCGTTTAAAGTAAAATGCTACATTAACCAGACCAATCATCACAGGTACTTCAACAAGCGGACCAATCACTGCAGCAAAGGCTTCACCTGAATTCATCCCGAATATCGCGATGGCAACTGCAATGGCCAGTTCAAAATTGTTACTGGCTGCTGTAAACGATAGTGTAACGGATTGTCCGTAATTGGCTCCCACCTTTTTACTCATGAAAAAGGAAATCACAAACATCACCACAAAATAAATCAGCAACGGCACAGCAATCAGGATCACATCCATTGGAATTTTGACAATATATTCTCCTTTGAGCGAGAACATTACGATGATAGTAAAGAGCAGTGCAATGAGTGTTACCGGACTGATTTTCGGGATAAACTTAGTGTGATACCAAACCTTGCTTTTCACCCTGATCAGGATAAACCGTGTCAGAAAACCGGCTATAAATGGAATCCCCAAATAAATGAAAACACTTTCAGCAATCTGTCCGATCGTGATTTTCTCTACTGCATCACTTGTCGGGATTCCAAACCAGGCCGGAAGTACCGCAATGAAAAAATATGCGTAAACAGAAAAGAAAAGCACCTGGAATATGCTGTTAAATGCCACTAAACCAGCGGCATATTGAGTGTCTCCTTTGGCCAGATCATTCCATACGATCACCATGGCGATGCATCGTGCCAGTCCGATCATGATGATGCCATACAAATAAGGCAGGTTGGCATTGTTTTCACCCGGAAAGAATTTGAACATCAGTATCGCAAGTGCAAACATCAGCACCGGACCAATTAACCAGTTTTGAACCAGAGAAAGTAAAAGAACCTTCCAGTTACGGAATACATCACCCAGTTCTTCGTATTTAACTTTTGCCAAAGGCGGGTACATCATCAGGATCAAACCAATAGCGATCGGAATATTGGTTGTGCTTTCGGGTGATGATTTCAATGATTCCCAAAACTGGGCTATTGATGGGAATAAATATCCTGACATTACGCCAATCAACATGGCAAGAAAAATCCACAAGGTCAGGTATCTGTCTAAAAATTTAAGTCGGGTTTGTGAAGGCATTGTGTTTATTTTGAAATTATTTTGGTTAACAATTACAGTCTGAATCGCAACATGAGGCTGGCTTTTCGGCATACACCGTGATGCTGAATATCCCGGCGCCAGATTCTTTAAAAATAGCAAGTTCCTGATCATCAATGTAATTCAGTAAAATTTCATCCGGAATAGTAATCTGTTTTTCCTTCTGAACAAAAACATTTGATAATCTGTTTTCGGTGATCAATTGCAGATAATCGGGCATCTGGATCGCGCCTGAGACACAGCCGGCATACATTTCAGCAGCCTGTTTTAGTTTTTCAGGTAGCTCACCTTTCAGCACAACATCCGAAACTGAAAGATGCCCGCCAGGTTTGAGAACCCTGAAAATTTCGCTGAATGCTTTCTGTTTATCAGGCACGAGATTGAGCACACAATTACTGATTATCACATCGGCTTTGTTGGCCGTTACAGGAATTTTTTCGATGTCACCATACCGGAATTCTACATTGTTGAATCCATGTTTCTCCGCATTTTCTCGGGCTTTTTCGATCATGGCAGGTGTGAAATCGATGCCAATCACTTTTCCCTTTTCACCGGCAAGAGCACGGGCTACAAAGCAATCATTTCCAGCTCCTGAGCCAAGATCGATGACGGTGTCGCCTTCTTTTATATGGGCAAACTCGGTGGGTAATCCACAACCCAATCCCAGATCGGCATCCGGATTGTAGCCTTTGAGCGTTGTATAGTTTTCGCTGAAAATAGTATAGTCTACATCACCGCAGCAAGATGTTGATCCACAGCAGGATGATTCGTTGACTGATTTGCTTTGCATCACAATATCGCCATATTTTTCTTTGACAATCTTTTTTAGTTCTTCGTTATTCATTGTTGTGTTCTTTTATTTATTTATTTATGACAATTTTTTTAATGTGACAATTTGATAATGTGACAATTCGGCAATTTTTTTATGTGACAATTTGATAATGTGCCAATTCGGCAATTAAAAGACAAATTAATAAGTTTTTTATGCTTGAATCGTTCCATCGCCGAATTGTCAAATTGCCGAATTGCCAAATTATTTATTAAGTTTCGATGTGCTTATAATCTTTGTAATAATCTTTTTAATAGGTTCTAAATCTATCAGCAGTTGAGTTGAATCTGGCAGTTTATCTGAATGTTTACAAAGCAACAACCAATATTCAGTTTCTTCCACCTCTTTGGCAGAGATTTTAAATTTATGAATAAAATCTGCTCTGCTTTCAGCATTTTGCGATTCTCTTGCGTTAGCGCCAATTGAAGTACCAGATTTAAAAAGTTGATCAGATAGTTTGTACTTCCTTATTCCATCAAGACCGTCACAGAAATCAATAATTTTCAATGCAAACTCAAAAGTCAGGTTTATAATCGCGTTTTCTTTGAATTCGTCGTTCATCTTATTGAATATAAATTGTTTGTTTTAAATTACTTTTAAAGTTGTTACATCATTGTTCAATAAAATGATAAAATTGTCCCATCACCGAATTGTCGAATTGTCCCATTGCCAAATTGTCAAATTATCGAATTATAAAATTCCCTGAAAGCTTTTTCAATTTCATTTCGTACACGGATAAATTCACTATGAATAAATTCTTCAGAACCAACTACGTGGGAAGGATCATCGAACCCAATATGCAGACGATGTTTCACTTTTCCAAGAAAAGCCGGACAGTTTTCATTGGCGCCACCACAAACGGTGATAACATAATCCCATTCATTGTTCAGATACAGATCAACTGAATCGGAGGTGTGATGGCTAATGTCGATGCCAATTTCCTGCATGACAGCAACAGCTTTTGGATTGAGTTTTCCGGAAGCTTCTGTTCCGGCTGAACAAACTTTGATATCCTGATCAAAGGATTGAAGGAAACCATGTGCCATCTGACTGCGGCAGCTGTTTCCGGTACATAAAATAAGTATTTTCATCATTTTCTGTTAAAATTTATCTGTAAGTCTTTTAAAATGGCAAGTTGATTTTTCTTTTTTATCGGTTGAATTGAATCCAAATCCTGAGAATGACCTCGACGTATAGTATGTTTGTTTATTGCGTTTCACAATGTATTTCACTGGTTCGGATAGACTCAAAAAACTGATCAAACTTTGCAAGACTGGTATGTATTTGTGCCGAACAAAGACAATAGTTCACTTTAAGTCCGTCGATCGAACCATGAATCAGCCCAAGATCTTTCAATTCTTTCAGATGCTGCGATACAGTTGTCCTGCTGAGCGGCAGATGATCCGATATATCACCTGAAATACAGGATTTTGTTTCGGCGAGATACTGAAGGATGGCAAGTCGTGCAGGATGCGAAATGGCTTTAGCGAAAGCCGCCAGTTCCTGTAAATCATCGTTGAATAATTCTTTCTTGATCATAGCTTATGTTTTATGCGGCAAACATACGACATAAAAATTAATAGTCAAGTGTTT
Source organism: uncultured Bacteroidota bacterium (assembly GCA_903957365.1). Taxonomy (GTDB): domain Bacteria; phylum Bacteroidota; class Bacteroidia; order Bacteroidales; family F082; genus CAJBPB01. The sequence goes on along the minus strand of CAJBPB010000366.1, from coordinate 1,318 downwards.
TATGAAATATTTTTATGATAAATACCGAAATCGATGAAAGTAAAGTGCTGGAATCAACAACGCTTTAAAAATATGTAGATATCTGATTTCATTTTGACCGTTTTTTAAAAATTATTTACCAGTAGCACTGTTTATTTTTAATGAGGAAGTGAAATTTATAATCAGTTTTGAAAATTATTACTTAGCTAGTTAAATCAGAAATTTGAACCCATGACATTTTATAGTCTTTCATTCAAAGTTACTTCTCAATGTTTGTAATATTTAATTATGAGGAATGGAAGGTATCAGTTCATAGATTTGAATAATCTATCAAATCTGAATAATGAATCATCGCGATACTGTTCAATCAAACGCGGTTGCTAATTTTATGTATTTGACTAGATTTACATCATTAATACAAAAGCAAGTATATGGTTAGTAATACATTAATAAAATAAACATCGCTAAAGACCACTTACATGATGTACTTTTTAATGAGTTTCAACTGAGGTACGCACACCATTATTAATCCGGCAAAAATTATACAACCTGTTATCGCAACAATGGTAAGATATGGATTAATCTGCAACATAATGTCCTGAAAAATAAGTTTGTCCTGAATAACAAGATATCCTTTGATATAGCCGGCTACAATAAGAGCGATCCAGAAAAACAGCAGGACAATATTGATTACCCAAAAGCCGATAGAAATTGATTTAGCCTGCAATTTGCTGAATTGTTGTTTTGTAACATCAGGGATCAAAAACAAACAGGAAGCTAACAAAATCATGGTATTGATGCCAATTGTACTGCCCATGGCATGGGCAACTGTTAAATGGGTGCCGTGGGTAAATATGTTGATCGCTGGTATTGACAATAAAATAGCCAACATCAGATTTAACAATATCCAAACATCAGATGCCACGATAAAACGGATTGCCAGGATATGAAAATCCTGCATTGCTTTGGATAGACTTCTTTTCCAGTTCCAGATAATTTTACCAAGAATAATAAGTTCTGTCATGCTGATCCCATATGCGATATATCTGATCCAAAGCGCATTGGGTACAATATAAATATGATGTGCCCAGTTGAAAATGAGGTTTATAAGTCCAAGGAAATACATGATAAAAGCGATCCTTGATTTTGCAATTGTGTCATCATTTTTGATACGATCCATTAAAAAGATAGCTGTACCGTAAATTAACATATTCCAGGAACCGACCAATGATCCGTTCGATTTCCACTGTACGGTAATATCTCGTACCAGATTATCCCTAAAATAGGGGAATACCCATAGATTAGATTCAATATAGGTAAAAAGAAAAAAGAATATTCC
>CAJBPB010000365.1 GCA_903957365.1 uncultured Bacteroidota bacterium | reverse complement strand
TATAGCAGTCTGACCATTGAAAATTCTGACCAATTCAGTACCGGGAACAGATACTACAGATTTAAAAGTCATACCGTTTCTGGCAAATTTTTGAAATTCTTCTTCAAGGCCGTAAGCTATTGTACCATCAGCACCAATGCTGATAGAATTGTCATTTAATGATAGTGAAGGGTCAAAAATATTTGAAATAGAATTTATGAATTTTCTGTCTTCAGGATAATTAGTTGTGTCATATTTACAAGGCGGCGGAGCTTGACCAAATAATTTTCCAGTTCCTAAAGCAATGAATATAAAAATCAATGTCATTTGAGATGCTTTGTTTCTTAATTTCATGATAGTTTTTTTACGGTTACTACTTTGTATGTCTGCAAACAGCTGACACTTTGGCAAGTGCGGGATTAAATTGTTGCTCAACTGTCTGCCAGCACAAATGTATTGAAAGATTTCAATTGTTTAAACGATACATGCTTTTTATCGAAAACCTGCCACGCATCCGTTCGCCTGAACTGATTCAAAAAGCCATCGAAATCAGACATAAAATCGATTAATTATCAAAGTTTTATCTGCTGTCAGATAGCGGCCTGACAAGGTATTGCCATTAACGAAAAATAAAATCAAAATTCGTTCTGCAAGGTCTGTTTTGTTATACAAATTGTCTGTTATATGAGAGAAAAAACCTTAAAAACACAAAAAAACTACACAAAGGATCAAAGAACGTTTATCTGAATTTTTCATCAACCAAAGCTAATCACAACCAAAACCCAATCCAATTTTCATATAAAGTACAGGGTACGGATTTCGTTCAACGTTCAGAATTATATGTTGTTACCGATTGCGGGCTACGGGCTTTATTGTCAGCACCAAAACCTCAATTGACATATAGTTTTTGTTAGCGGTTCGCTCTTATTTTTCGGTCTTTGTAAGCCAATCTATTGCGTTTATTTTTTTTATTCCGTTATATGTACCTGTGTCGTAGTCCATTGTAATTAAAAGTTTTTCGTGATGGTCTGCAATACTGTCAAATGGTGCTAACTCACGTTCTAAAGTCGTTGCGTTTTGCACAGTTTGCGAAACTTGTATGTATTGAGTAAACCCTTCGTTGTTACGAACAACAAAATCAACTTCTAAATTATTGGTTTTTCCTATCCATACCTGGTTGTTTCTGCGTTTTAGCTCAAGATAAATTATATTTTCAAGTAAATGTCCTGCATCGCTTACCAATTCTTTTCCAAGTAATGCGTTGCGAAAACCTAAATCCACCAAATAGTATTTTTCTTGCGTTGCCAAATGTTGTTTGCCTTTGATGTCATAGCGGTTTACTTTGTAAAACAAATAGGCTTCAACCAAAGTGTCAATGTACTTTGACACCGTTTTGTTGTCAATTTTCTTTTTGTTTGTCGTTAAAACTTTGGCAATGTTTCCTGCTGAAACTCTTGAACCAATTGAATCTATTAAGAAGGTTACAACCTCCTGATATGATTCTTCGGCATAAATAGTATAGCGTTTAGAAATATCGTTGTCGTAAATGTTTTTGAAAACCGTTTGCAAATATTCAGTTGCAAAGTGATTTCCGTCTGCTGAAAGCCGCACAGCTTCGGGAAAACCACCTGTATGCACATATTCAGCAAAAGCACGGTCAGGATTTGTGGTTTTGCCTGTGAACTCTAAATATTCAGCAAAAGAAAAAGGCAATACATTTATTTCATAAGCTCTACCTGTGAGCAAAGTTGCCAATTCACTTGATAATAAAAATGCGTTTGAACCTGTAACGTACAAATCTATGTTTGGGTGAACATACAAACCTTCCAACATTGTTTCAAATTCGGGAACGTTTTGCACTTCGTCTATAAACACATAATTGGTAACATTTTTTTTAAGATGCTTAATGATGTAATCGTAAATCTCTTTCCAATTTTTTTCTGCTAAAAACCGAAATTCAGGCAGATCCATATTGATCGCCAAAATGGAAACTTTACTGTTTTCTGCACGAAGCAAGTCTTGAAATTGTGTCATTAAAGTTGATTTTCCACAACGTCTAACACCTGTGGCCACCTTAATTAAATTCTTGTCTTTAAGAACACTCAGTGTATCTAAGTACCGTTTACGCGCTATTATTTCCATAGGATAAAGATAAACATATTCCTAAAACTTTTCAAAAATAAAAACATTTAGGAATTTCATAATTCGCTTTTTGGTCAGGTTCGATTTATTGAGTTTTTAAAACCAATGCCTTTGTCAATTAAATTTCGTCTGTACAATGTCATTCGTGCTTGTCTTGTCTTGTCGTTTTAGGGTTCTGACTAACATCAAATTTCCATATTCATAATCAGTGAGTTACTAAATCCCAATTCTTCCGGTTTTAATCCAAATTTCCTGTTTTGTTTTTGAATTCCTTTCACAACATGTTTTAAATCAACCAAAGCTAATCACAACCAAAACCCAATCCAATTTCCATATAAAGTGCAGGGTACGGATTTCGTTCAACCGGGGCTTCTCCCGATTGCTATCGGGAGGGTCGTGCCGACCACATGAAGCCCCAATTATTAGCGGTAGTTTTTCTTTCAATTGACATTTACTTGTTTTATGTTGACTGTTTGATATTTCATCTTTTTCGTGCGTCAATACTCTTATTTGTCTCTAAAAATTTATTAAATTCTATTGGTTTAAATACTTTATCATTTCTCATAGGATATTTTACTAATTGCGAATTTGGTCGTGTTGGTCTTTTTTCAAAGCCACCACCACAATTTGGACAAACATTTTCTAAAATATTTTCCACGCATTGAGTACAAAATGTACATTCAAAAGTGCAAATCATTGCCTCATTTGAGTCGTTTGGCAAACTTTTGCCACAGTTTTCACAGCACTGTCTAATTTCTAACATTTATAATTGGTTTAGTCGTTAATAAAATTTCTTTTAACGATTCCTTCTGTCTCTGTATCAAAAATCAAAATTCCTTCCGTTTTGTCGTCAAGTTGCCCAACCAGTTCTCCCTCTTTTGTCCAAACAGCACTGTTCCCAACACTTACAAAATTGTCGCAAAAACCTACACAATTAGACATTAAGACAGGCATTGCGTATTGTTTTGCTACTGCTGGATAATGTTCAAAGGCTTTTTCAATGCCATTTTCTGGTTTTGCTACACTTGCTAAATAAACATCAGCACCAAGTTTAAAAGCATTTTCAGAATGTGTCGGTTGTAAACTCTCGTAACAAATTGCTGGTGCGATATTTTTATCGTTCGTTTTGATTATTATTTGTCCAACTCCATTTTCAAAATATGGAAATTCGTCTGAATGTAGTTGCTGTTTTGAATAAGTTTGTCTTGGTTTGTTTGCTTCAAAAATTACCATACTAATTCGGATTTGCGATTCAGTTTCAGTCGGCAATCCAAGCCCGATAATGATATTGTTGTTGTTGCTTATTTGCTGAAAGATGTCTAAACGATTATCATTTTGATTGGTCGCTAACTTTTTTGCAAGTTCTGGTTCGTAACCTGTTAGTGAAAGCTCAGGAAAGAAAATTGCTTCCGAATCTGAACTCAAAGCAAGTTCAATGAACCTTATGTGTGCTTCAATGTTTGCCGAAACATTCCCCTTAATTGGTTTTGTCTGTGCGATGCAAATTTTCATAGAATTGCTTATTCTACTTTGCAGGTTGGATTACACTTTACTTCAAAATTCACAGAATTAGCTATGTAACATATTTCGTGAGCTTTGTGGTGCAACCCGATAGCTTTTTCTACCATACTTTCGTCTGCTACATAAAAGATTGGATTCAAAGTTACTTCTTTGAAACTTCCGCCACCACTTGCCTGTTCAATCATAATGCCTGTGGCATTGTCAATGTAAGATGTAATTACAACTCCTTCCATTGAACATACATACAAGTACGAAAGCATATGGCAGGATGAAATAGCTGTAACAAATAAATCTTCGGGGTTCAATTTTGATTTGTCTCCAACAGCAGGGTTATCCGTTGTAAGGAGTAATTCAGGTTTTCCATGAATAGAAACTGTATGACTACGGTCATAGGTTCGTACATTTTTAGTTCCGTCACCTTTGTTCCCAGTCCATACCGCAGTTAGTTTGTAGTTGTGTTCGTGTGCCATGGTATTTTAGTTTATTGTTCTTCAATTATTGATGTTCCTTTTGATTTATCACCCGAAGTCCATTCCCAATTTTCGTGAAGGCGAATTTTTCCATTTTCAAGAATTTCTGGTTTTGAAATGCAAATTCCTGTCATCAATTCGTCTTTGTCATTTATTTGGTGATAACGCATTTCTATATTTCCTAAATAGTCAACCAAACCAATTAGATGTCCATATTTAATCTTTCCCCCTGAATATTCAGAGGTTAAAATATTTCCGACTTGCTTGTAATGAAAAAGAGTTTCGTTTGAAGTTTCTCCGTTTTCAGTATTGCTAATCGGTCTGAATTTTTTGTCGTTGTAGTTCATTATGTTGTTTTTCTAAAATTCTGACTAACGTCAATTTTCCACATTCATAATCAATGATTTACCAAAATCCTAAATCTTCCGGTTTTAGTTCAGATTTACTGATTTGTTTTTGAATTCCTTTCACAATACGTTTTTTATCAACCAAGCCTAATCACCAAAACCCAATCCAATTTCCATATAAAGTGCAGGGTACGGATTTCGTTCAACGGTGGCGGTACGGTTAGTAAGGTATTGCGGGTATTATAACTGTCAAGTTATAAGAAAATCTTATGCGGGATACCGTACTTCGCAAACCACTGATACCTTAATTAACTATTTCCTCACGTTAGGTTTAT
>CAJBPB010000364.1 GCA_903957365.1 uncultured Bacteroidota bacterium | reverse complement strand
TCATCAATTCAAATAATTTGTTTGTTACTTACTCAAATGCCAGTTAGCAGCTATATCCTACTGATAATGTAACACATATGCATTAAAATGATTGTCGTTAAGAACCAAATTACATTTTGCCTGGTAAATCTCCTTAATTGTATATAAAAATCCATTGAAAATACATTAAAAGATATCGTCCATAAGTGCTAAATCGGGAAATATTGTGCCAATTTTGGAATTTCAAATTTTTTTTTAAATTTCAATAATTTAAAAAAGTATTGTCAAGCTTGGAATACAGCGTATTATAACCCAAATGGTACAATTCTTGATAATCAATAAAAAGTTATTGTATCATTATTAAATTGAAAACTCTAACCCATAATAAAATGAAAACAATTTTACATTTTCACAAACTTACTTCTTTGGTAATATTGCTGTTTACCATCAATTTAAGCACTATTGGTCAACCAATAGTCTCAGTTATTCAACCAAACGAGTCAGGCATTCAATGGGTTGTAGGAACTACTCATCTGATCTCATGGACTTCCTCTTTTACATTGGGATCTAAAATTGAGTTAGTTGATTATACAGTACCCGGAACACCAGTGTATACTTTAATTACGGCCTCAGCTGTTGGATCAACCTATAGTTGGGCAATACCATTAGCAACTCCTACTGGTACTCATTATAAAATAAAAGTATCAAGTGCTGTTTGTGGGGACTGTTATATGGATGAGAGTAATAATGAGTTTTCGCTTGTCAGTTCTTTATCTGGCACTTATATTCATGTTGAACAACCAAATGGTACAGGAATAACCTGGGAGAAAGGATCGACCTATATGATTTCATGGATAGATGATGTGCCAGGAACTGTAAAAATTGATTTATTTAAAGCAGGTTCTCCGCATTCCACTATTGCAACAGGCGTTGCAGGTTCAACGTATCTGTGGACTATTCCAAATGATGGCTCAATCCTTTCGGCAAATGATTATAAAATCAAAATAACCAGCACTGATGATGCTGGCATTGTTGATCAAAGTGATGTTAATTTTGCTATTTCATCGCCAGGTTCTGGCACTATCACCGTTATCCAGCCTAGTTTACCAGGAATTACATGGGTTAAAGGGAATTCCTATCTTATTTCATGGATAGATAATATTACCGGACCAATAGATATCGATCTCTATAAAGGGGGAGTGTTTCAATACAACATCGCTAACGGTGAAACAGGATCGTCCTATGTTTGGTCAATCCCTAATGGTACAGCTGTAGCCAATGATTATACAGTTAAGATATTCAGTCACACTGATCCAACTTCCTTTGATGTTAGTGATAATAACTTTGCAATACAGGCCCACAGTGCCGGAACATCAATTACAGTTCAACAACCAAACATACCAGGTATTAACTGGCTCAAAGGATCTACTTATTTGATTTCATGGATTGACAATGTCCCTGGCAAAATGAAAATCAGTTTGCATAAAGCTGGTTTAGCGCATTCGGTTCTTGCAGAAAATGTGAATGGTTCCACTTACTTATGGACAATTCCTAATGATGGTTCAGTACTATCAGCAAATGATTATACAATAAGGGTTTCATCTATGATTGATGGTACAATACAAGATTTTAGTGATAATAATTTCAGTATCGGAGAAACAGGCTCTGGTACTATAACCGTTTTGCAACCAAGTGTTGGAGGAATTACCTGGGTCAGAGGTTATTCATATCTCATTTC
>CAJBPB010000363.1 GCA_903957365.1 uncultured Bacteroidota bacterium | reverse complement strand
TTCTCAAAAATAAAATCCAGACAGTTTCTCAATTTATATTTTTTTTTACAGTTATTCCAACATTTATTTTTAGAATTTGCCTCGCTTTCTCATGAAGCAGATTACAACAAATACGATTTATCATTATAAGTGGTATGCAAATATTTTTTTGCTGTAGGCCCACCTGCTTCACCAAGAAAGTCATGGTAAATTGCTGTAATTTCAGAGTTTTCATGACAATAACGGGTTTTAGCCTCCTTGTCAGCAGTATTCAACGATCTGATACGCTTTTCGATGACATTATTGGTGGTTGGTTGTCCTGCACCACCGACGCATCCGCCTTTACAAGCCATCACTTCAATAAAATCATAACTGCAACTACCATTCTTAAGCTGATCGAGTAATAATTCGGCACTCCTCATTTCATAACAAACGGCCACTTTGAGCACTTTTTCGCCGATAGTTACTGTTGCCTGCTTTAAACCTGAGAGACCCTGAATCTCCTGCAATTCAAGTAAAGTTGCCGGTGGATTTGTACCGGTGATGTTGAAATATGCAGTCCTGAGTGCCGCCCTCATCACGCCGCCAGTATTGCCAAAGATTATCCCGGCACCTGATGCGGCTCCCATAAGAGAATCAAAACTTCCTGACTGGGCTGTGAGATCAATATTCCGCGATTTTAACAATAATGCCAACTCCTTGGTGGTGATAACAATATCGTTGCTTGGCAAACCATCAGTAGTGAGTTCTCCACGTGTAATTTTATATTTCTTGGCTGAGCATGGAGCAAGAGCAACATGAATTATACTATTTGGATCAAGCCCTTTGTTTTGGGCAAAATAACTTTTTACCAACGATCCCTGCATACCAATAGGACTTCGAACGGTAGATAAATAATCCAGCAAAGATGGATAAAAGATTTCCACATATTTCACCCAGGCAGGGCAGCAACTCGTAAACTGAGGAATCAGGGTGTTTTCCTGAATGCGTTTCTGTAGTTCATAGGCTTCCTCCATGATCGTCAGGTCGGCACTGAAATTGGTATCGAGCACATAATCGAACCCTGCAGCACGGCATGATCCGATAATGTTTTCGATTAAAAAAGAACCTTCATCCATATCAAAGTAGTCACCGATACCAACTCGCACTGCCGGCGAGACCGAAACAATTACAATTTTTGAAGGATCGTCGATGGCATGCAATACTTCCTGCCAGTGTGGCTTAGCGGTTAAAGCACCTTCTTCACATTTCATAATACATGTTCCGCAATGGATACACACATGATTTGCCGGGCTTGCCGTATATGTACCAAATACTCTTTGCTTTTCGGCGCAAGCTTCAATGCAATCTCCGCACTCTTCACACTTATTCATATTCAACGAGATCGCCGGATTGTCATATTGAATTGGTAAATATTCCAGCTCACTTTCATAGGGTGATCCCAAAACCTCTTTTGAACATGCCCCGATGATATTAGCTCCCAATATTAGGGTAGTGTTGTAGGCAAAGACATTCCTGATGAATTTTCTTCTGTCAACTTTTTTCATACAAATCTGAATTTATGTTATTTGAATTTCTATTCTATTAAACTCAACTGTTAAAAATCGAAAAGATCTGATAGAAATCCTCTTTTTCGATTTCCATGCTCCCTATAACCGGAATTATTACCATAATGCTCATTATCGCGGTTATGGTGATCATTATGATCATTGTGATCATTGTGACCATAATGCTCATAATCATCCGAATACCTCTGACCATACGAATTTGAACGCTCGATCATTTTCTCTAGTTCGCCTTTATCTAACCATACTCCCCTGCAGCTGGGACAATAGTCAATTTCGACTCCTTGATTATCTGACATTACCAGATTGGTGTTACATCTTGGACAAATCATAATTTTGTTTTATTTAGTTATTTTAACTGAACCGTTCCAAACGGCATTTATTAATCCCAGTATTCTATTCTCGCCGACAAAACCTAAAAGCTTATCGCATTTTTTAATATCAGAAATTTCAGCGTTGTTTATCTGCTAAATTTACCGATTTCACATCAATACTAGTTCTTCCGAAAATAGGAAAACACACTTCACCAAATACTATCACTTCAGTGTTTTTATCGAATTTGAAAGCCGGCATTCTCTCTGGTGAAATTTCAATTTTTATTCTACCTGTATTGTCTTGAAACCAAAAATAATCTTCACTATATTGCTCCACAATGAAGCCTTTTACTGATACCTTTTGGTCGGTCCATGATAATCGGAAAGCATTTTTTTTAATTGTATCTATTGTTGAAGAATCGGATTGTGATCCAGTTCCAACAAATTGCGCATTGGTTATATTACAGACAAATAATAAAGCAACCAATATCACTGCGTGTTTCAATTTTTTCATTGTTTTCATCTCTTTTGTTTTATTGTTATCATTTAAAAATGTTTAATTTCATTAAAGAAAAAGCCAAGCTTTTTCATTAAAACTGATCTTCTGCTTTTGTTTCTTTTATAAGCCCTCAACTTTCGAATGCCGCGGACTATTCAAATTAGAAAGCCCGATAATTTTCCCGGGTTCGCCAATATTTAACCATTCTACTCTACATTTGGGGAATAGACTATTTCAACTCATTGAATATTAGATATTACCAGATTGGACTTAATTATTTGACAAATCATAATTTTGTTTATCAGATCATTTTACTTTGAACCGCTCCAAACGACATTAATTAGTCCCTGTATTCCGTTTTCACCGACATAACCAATAAGCTTCATTAGGATAGGATACAAAATGATAATTGTTGCAACAACCACAACAAGAATTAGAATTGCAGCAACCATTAGCAGCATTTTTAGTTTTGGGTTAAGCTGAAGCTTATTTATAAGTTGCTGTTTTAAATAGCCATGCTGATTATCGGAGTGGTGTGATGGATAATTATATCTTTTTTCATAATGATGTTCATGACCATATCCATGGCTTCTGTTATTCTGGTTGAATAATTCATCTAGATTCATATTATTGCACTTTATTATTAAAAATTATAAAAAAACTATTTTCTTTTGCCTTATGTTAGAATAACCCGACTTTTATTAAACCTGAAAAAGTGAATCCCATGATGTCGTTTTTGGTTAAATTGTTGTAAGATACATTGCCTACAAATCTATAACCACCTGTTAAACTGATTTTTATGTATTTCCACACATTCATTTCAACAGCTAGTCCTGGCTCAAAGAAGCCAAACCAGGCATCTTCTGAAGGAACATCTACATATTCAAGTTCATAAGCGTCTTTCAGGTCGAGTTCAATTTCACCAGCTCCTGCTTCCATGTAAAAATTCAGATGTACAACTTTTTCGGGCCAATGCGAATATTCACCTTTTAACCCTGCAAACTGCGAATGCAGGTATAGACGGTTATCTGATTCACCTGTCGGTGTGTTTTCGGTTATGCTAAACTTGTAGTTTAAACCCAAAGACAGCTTATTATTAAAGATAATACCGGCTCCAATTCCCGGCAGGATAGCTGTTGATCCTGCAATTTCACCAAACTGGCAGGAAGGGCTTACAAAATAACCCAGATTAGGTTTTCCGTTTCCGAATATTGTTTTTACATTTTCGTTGGTCTGTGCAGATGCGGTAAAAGCAACCAGACACATCAACCATACTATTTTAGTTTTCATTTTTTGTATTTTTAGTAAGTGTTTCAACTTGAAGGAATTATATAATACCTAGTCACCATCAATCTGCTCATTCAATGATTGAACTGTTTGAGCAGATCGGATGCTGATTTAAACATAAACTTTGGTTTAAGAATTAATACCCTGATCGTTTGCCTCTTCTGGAAATTATTATGGGATGGTACTTGCCGGTGAATGTATTTTGTGTTGATTAACAGTCGATAGGGAATCAAACAAATTATAGCAATAGCAAAACCCATAACCTACTGAAACTTTTCAGAAGGAAACATGAAAATCGTAAGGTATTATTAAGACAGTTTAGGCGGCTGCCAGATGAACGAAGGTAATTCCTCTAAAACAATAGAAACAGGAAGTAAAACCTTTGGGGATTTAAACTCAGTACCCGAAAAGTCGAAGTTTACAGATACAAAGCAAGCTTCTTCTTCAGAGCAATCAAAAATATGATGATGGACAGGAATCACAATATCATTTGAGTGTTGCCCACTAACAAACTCATGCAATTCAGGAAAAGCAAAAACCAATGTATGCTCTCCTATAAATAAAAAGAGAGCCGACAGAATAAAAACAATTTTTACAAATTTACTTTTCACAACATCAATTATGATCCAAAATTAATTAAAAATTGCTCGTTGTTTCAGCTAATCGTATAGGGCTTGTTCGATTTGATTGCAACTGCCAGCATTTAACTTAAACTTTTGATTGAATTATTCAAAATAATGAATATTACTTATTGATTTTCAAATATTTAGATTTTATCGCACATGAGATTACTTAAGTGTTAAAAATTACTAAAATCAATCATCCTCTTCAACTCTCCTTTCTCGTTCAGAACTTTCCCAATCAATGGACAAGTATTCTATCTTAAGGGTTTTTTCACCAGAGGATTTGTTAATCATCTTTTTCAATTTCTTTTTGAAATACTGTTTATCAATAAAAAAATATCTGCTAAGCGTAAAGAACAGAATCACAATTAAATTCAACTATTATTGGCTGTGAAATTCAATTACGAAAGGCACAACAGAATGAATTGTTATTTCATGGTTTTTTCAGGCACACATGATTAATTCGTAGATTTGATTTTTAAAATCAACTTCGATGAAAAACACCAAACGCCTGATCATTGCTGGGGCAGCAATTTTCATTTTATTAGCCATTTATTTGTTTTTCTTTAACAGAAAACAGACTACTGTTCCATTCAATCCGGCTTTTACAGCCCATATAACAGCCTATACTTCAGGGAATATTTCTAAAGAAAGTCCGGTGCGCATTCAACTGGCTCGCGAAATTTCTAAAGAAGAAATTGAAAAACTGGACGATATGCAGCTTTTTGAATTCTCACCTGACATAAAAGGTAAAACAGTATGGCAGGATGGCTATACAGTTGATTTTATTCCTGAGGCTCCACTCCCATCGGGTAAGTCATACGAAGTGGAATTCGCGCTGGGTAAAACAAGCCATGTTACTCCTGATCTGAAAACATTTACATTCAGCTTCCAGGTGATAAAGCAATCATTCGACGTGGTTGTGGACGGTCTGAAATCTGTTGATAAAATGAAACCCGGACAGCAAAGAATGTTCGGCAGCATAATCACTGCAGATGCTGAGAATCCTGAAAAAATCAAGAAAGTACTCGAAGCGAAACAGGATAACACAATACTTCCGATCAGATGGGAATCAGATGGCGGGCGCAGAAAATTCAGTTTCGTTGTCGATAGCATTGTGCGTGGCGAACAGGCTTCTATTGTAAAACTGACCTGGAACGGGAAGGCAATCGATGTAAACAGTAAAAACAGCCAGGAGGTTATTGTCCCGGCAATCGGTGATTTTAGTCTGATAAATCATAAAGTTTTTTATAATCCTGAGCAGTATCTGTTGCTTCAGTTTTCGGGTTCGCTGCTCGAAAGTCAGAATCTGGATGGTTTGATCCGTATCGGACAGCTTACCAATCTAAGATTTGTCATACTCGACAATGAAATCAGGGTGTACGCTCCTCAGCAACTTATTGGTGAGCAGGAGGTTTTTGTTGATATGGCGATTCAGAATAACCAGAAAGGAAAACTCAGGGAAACAATAAGGTTTACCACTTCCTTTGAAGAGATCTTACCGGCTGTGCGGTTAACCAACAGCGGAGTGATTTTGCCAAATACCGGCAAACTGGCCTTTCCATTTGAAACGGTTAATCTGCGCGCTGTTGATGTGAAAGTCATAAAAATCTATGAAAACAATATCAAGCAGTTTCTTCAGATTAACCCGATGGATGGTAACTATGAACTCCGGCGCGTGGGGAAGGTCGTGGCAACTAAAACAATTGCTTTGGATGATGATAAACTTCTCGATCTGAGTATCTGGAACCGTTTTTCTTTGGATCTGAATGAACTCATCAAAGCAGAGCCTGGTGCAATTTACCAGATAACCATTGGTTTCAATCATGCCTATTCATTGTTTGGCTGTCAGGACAAACCAGGTGATAAAAACGAAGATACGGCAGACGAAGATTCAGGATATTATGATGACGAATATTATGATGAATACGACAGTTATTTTTATCCGCGTGGTTACGATTGGGAACAACGCGACAATCCCTGTGATGTCTCCTATTATACAAGCAGCCGATGGGTTACGAAGAATATTCTGGCATCTGACCTTGGATTGATTGCCAAAAAAGGCAGCGGTGACAATATGCTTTTCATTGTAAACGACTTGAAAACCACCAAACCCCTGACCAATGTCACACTCGAAGTGTATGATTACCAGCAACAACTGATTGCTCAAGGCCGGACCAACAGCGATGGAATCGCCTATGTAAGTGTAAAGAGCGAACCTTATCTGCTGATCGCTTCAGATGGTTCCCAGAAAGGCTATCTGCGTCTGGATGATGGGTCATCACTTTCATTGAGTAAGTTCGATATTTCCGGCGAAAACACACAGGAAGGAATCAAGGGATTTATTTATGGTGAAAGAGGCGTCTGGCGTCCAGGAGATACGCTTTTTATGATGTTTATGCTTGAAGACAGGCTAAAGACCATTCCGGTGAACCACCCTGTTTCATTTGAATTGTTTAATCCGCTCGGTCAATTGGTTGATAAAATAATCCAGACCGAATCAGTCAACGGCATTTATGATTTTCAGACGAGTACCTCTTCCGATGCACCGACAGGTGTGTGGAATGTGAAAGTGAAGGTGGGCGGTGCGACTTTTCAGAAAAGCATCCGGATTGAAACCATCCTGCCCAATCGACTAAAACTGAATCTCGATTTTGGCGGAGCATTTTACAAAGACCAATCCGTAACAGGCATATTACAGGCAAACTGGCTGCATGGCGCCATTGCTAAGAATCTTAAAACCACGATTGAAGTAACTTTATCAGGTGCGAAGACAATATTTAAAAAATTCCCGGCATATCGTTTCGATGATCCATCGAGAAGGTTTGAAAGCGAAAAGAAAATCATCTTCGATGGTGAAATAGATGAGACGGGAAAAGCTAAAATTACACCTGAATTCAGAACAGGCGATGCACCTGGCATGCTGAACGCTGTTTTTGTTACCCGCGTATTCGAACCGGGCGGTAATTTCAGCATCGACAAATTCACGATTCCTTATTATCCTTACCATACTTTTATTGGTCTGCAAATGCCTGATGCTGAAAAAACCAACGCAACAATCTTAACCAATACCAATCACAAAATCAAAATTGTTGCCGTTGATCAGCAGGGAAATCTCACCAGCAAATGTAAAATTGTTGATGTAGAGTTATACAAAATCGAATGGCGCTGGTGGTGGGATCAATCGGACGACGACCTTACCAATTACAATACATCGGGATATCATAAACCCATCAAACGTGAAAGAATCACACTTACAGACGGGCAGGGTGAATACAACCTCAGGATTAATTATCCGGAATGGGGCAGATATTTAATCCGTATCTGCGATGAAACAGGCGGTCATTGCACCGGGCAATCCTTTTATGTTGACTGGGGCGGAGAATATGCCCATGCAGCCAAAGACCAGCCTGGTGGAGCAACCATGTTGAGTTTTACTTCCGATAAAACCAATTACCTTGTTGGTGAAAATGTAAAACTTACCATCCCGACCGGTGACAAAGGCCGTGCATTGGTGAGTATTGAAAATGGTTCAAGGGTTCTGCAGACAAACTGGGTCGATGTAAAGTCAGGCCAGACAGAATTTAGTTTCAAAGCGACCCAGGAGATGACACCGAATATTTTTGTGCATGTCACGCTCCTGCAGCCTCATGCCCAGACACTCAATGACCTGCCGATCAGAATGTACGGGATCATACCAGTCACGGTTGAAGACCCGACCACAAAACTGCAGCCTGTTATCAGTATGAAAGAAGTGTTGCGCCCTGAAGAGAAATCCACAATCACAGTCTCAGAGAAGAACGGAACTGAAATGACCTATACAATCGCCATTGTTGATGAAGGCTTACTTGATCTTACCCGTTTCAAGACACCAGACCCATGGACAAGTTTCAATGCGAAAGAAGCATTGGGAGTTAAAAGCTGGGATCTTTACGACGATGTCATAGGTGCGTGGAGCGCGCAACTGGAACGGATGTTCAGCATCGGTGGCGACGATTACAACCGTCCGAAAGACGACAGGAAAGCAAAACGGTTCAAACCGGTAGTGATTTCACTGGGACCATTTCATTTAAAAAAAGGTGCGAAACAAACCCACGAATTCATTATGCCACAATATGTCGGTTCTGTGCGTGCCATGGTGGTAAGTGCTTATAATGGTGCTTATGGTTCTGCTGAGAAAACCATACCTGTGCGCAAACCCCTGATGATACTGGCAACACTTCCGCGTGTCATCGGACCAGGCGAGACTGTCAGTTTACCTGTAAATGTTTTTGCAATGGAAAAGAATGTAAACGAGGTGAATGTGGAAGTGCAGGCCAATGAATTCTTTACTGTTGAAGGAGAGAAACAAAAGAACATCCGATTTACAGAAGTAGGAGATAAAATCGTTGTTTTTAATCTGAAAGTAAAACCGGTTCTGGGTATTGGAAAAGTAAAAATCATAGCAAAAAGCGGCAATGAAACTGCTGAGTATTCCGTTGAGATTGACGTTCGTAATCCAAATCCATCCATCACTGATGTGATTGATACCATCATCGGCGCGGGCCAGAAGATAGCGATCCCATTCAAACCACTTGGTATGACGGGCACCAACAGCGGTATGGTTGAAGTATCATCCTTCCCTCCAGTGAATCTGGGCAAACGCCTGGATTATCTTGTAAGATACCCGTTTGGTTGTGTTGAGCAAACAACATCGGCAGTCTTTCCACAATTGTTTCTTAATCAGTTTGTTGAACTTAGTCCTGAAAAGAAAACCGAGATAGAATCGAACATAAAAGCTGGTATTCAGCGACTTTCAACTTTTCAGATACCGGATGGCGGCATGACGTACTGGCCTGGCAATACACAGGCGGATGAATGGTCAACGTCATACGCTGGTCATTTTATGATTGAAGCGCAATTACTGGGTTATAATCTTCCTCCATCCTATATGGAACAGTGGAAGAGATTCCAGCGATCAAAAGCAACAAACTGGAATTTAGGCGCTTCTGAAAGATCGACCCTGATTCAGGCTTACAGGTTATACACGCTCGCGCTGGCTAAAGCACCCGAATTGGGCGCCATGAACCGCTTAAGAGAGCAAAAGGATTTACCCACAGAAACTTTATGGTGTCTTGCTTCCGCCTATCAGCTTGCCGGTCAACCAGAAGTTGCCAGAGCACTGACGGCAACCATCGGAACAACGGTTACCAGATATTCAGAACCAGGCTCATCCTATGGCTCCGATTTACGCGACAAGGCCATGATTCTCGAGGCACTGGTTTTGATCGGTGAAAACACGAAAGCTGCTCCATTGATGAAGGAAATCGCTGAAAGACTGAGTAGTTATGAATGGCTGAGCACACAAACAACTGCCTATAGCCTGATCGCTGTCGCTAAATTTATTCAAAAGAACGGCATTTCAGATAATCTGAATTTCACTTGCAGAATTAATAATACTTCAAACGAGGTTAATACCAATTCGCCTTTTTCACAAATCGATATCCCGATAAGAAATACTGAAAGTGGCAAAGTTGAAATTGTTAATACCAGCAAAGGTGTTCTTTTTGCCAGAATTATTCTCACCGGACAACCCGAAAGCGGAGACAGTAAAGGAACCAAAGAAAACAATCTGAAAATCAACGTTACTTACAAAACGCTGGAAGGCAAATTGTTAGATGTCAGTAAGCTGCAGCAAGGTACAGATTTCATGGCAGAAGTAACAGTGTTCAATCCAGGGATGCGAGGCAACTACCAGCAAATGGCGCTTACCCAAATATTTCCGTCAGGCTGGGAGATTCACAACACCCGTCTGTTTGGAATTGAAGGTGGATTGACATCTTCTCCTTTCACGTATCAGGATATCCGTGATGACAGGGTTTATACTTATTTCGACATAAATAAGAATCAGTCACTCACTTATTATGTACTGCTAAATGCCAGTTATACAGGGAGGTTTTTCTTGCCATCGACAAACTGCGCAGCGATGTATGATGCCAGTATCAATGCACGTGTCCCAGGCAAATGGGTAGAAGTGACCGAATGAACAGTGTGATTTCTTTTTTCAAAAAACACAGGCGGAAGTGTATCGCAGCGTTGGCTGTGCCTTTTGTATTTTTCGCATTTTCGAAAGTGTTTCTGCCAGATCCGGTTTTCAAAACACCGGTCTGTCTGGTTGTTGAGGACAGAAATGAACAATTGCTGGGCGCTGTGATCGCGGGTGACGGCCAATGGCGCTTCCCTTACAATCCGGTTGTTCCGGAGAAATATCGTCAGGCATCCATTTGTTTTGAAGACAAACGGTTCTATTACCATTTCGGAGTCGATCCTGTTGCCATTGGCAGGGCAATGGTACAGAATATCCGGTCAAATAAAAGGGTCAGTGGTGGCAGCACCATCACGATGCAGGTTGTAAGACTGGCGCGTAACAAACCACGGAATATCCTTCAGAAATCAATCGAAGTGATCCTTGCTGTCTATGTTGATCTGGTCTATTCCAAAGATGAGATACTGGCAATGTATGCCTGGCAGGCACCTTTTGGAGGAAATGTTGTCGGACTGGAATCAGCGGCATGGCGGTATTTTGGAAGAAAACCAGACCAGCTTTCCTGGGGAGAAGCAGCTGTATTGGCAGTGCTTCCCAACAGTCCGGCACTCATTCATCCCGGAAGAAACAGGAAACTGCTCCAATCGAAACGTGATTTCCTGCTCGATAAATTACACGATAACGGAACCATCGATTCGCTCACCTGCATGCTTTCCAAGCTTGAGCCTCTTCCTGAAAAGCCAGTATCATTGCCCCAATATGCTCCCCAATTATTGAACAGGATCTTTTTTGATCAGTTCAATCCAAAGAAATCAGGCACAACGAAATTTGTCACTACCATTGACCTACAGCTTCAGCAACTGGTAAATGATATTTTGAATCGTCACAGCAGTGAATGGATCGCGAATGGAATCCATAATGGTGCGGCACTGATTATTGATGTTTCAACAGGTGAAACGCTTGCTTATGCAGGGAATATTTCTGACAAAAAAAAGGCGCACCATAACGATGTGGATGTGATTACAGCTCCCAGAAGCCCCGGAAGCACATTGAAGCCTTTGCTTTACGCGGCCATGCTCACGGATGGACAAATTTTACCAACGACGCTCATACCCGATATTCCAACCCAGATAGCCGGTTATGCGCCAAAAAATTTCAATCTTGATTATGACGGTGCTGTTCCGGCAAGGAAAGCACTTTCGCGTTCGCTCAATGTTCCGGCAATACGTATGCTCCGCACCTATGGCGTTGAGCGCTTTCATCTGATGCTTCAGCGTATGGGCATGAGCACCATCAATCAACCGGCTGGTCATTATGGATTGTCATTAATACTGGGCGGAGGAGAAACATCATTATGGGAGCTGGGTGGAATTTATGCAAGCATGGCTAGAATGTTGAACAGGTATTCAGAAAACAGCGGACGATACGACAAAAATGACTGGCATATGCCTTTTTATCTGAAGAGTGACCTGCCCGAAAGCAGAAAGAAACCCGATATTTTTAAGTTAGATGAGACTTTCTTTCTGAATGCAGGTTCAGTCTGGTCAACATTTGAAGCCATGGAAGAAGTGATGCGACCTGGCGAGGAAGCCATCTGGAAAGAAATGAATATCACGCAAAAGATCGCATGGAAAACGGGAACCAGCTATGGCTTTCGGGATGGCTGGGCGATAGGATGCACGCCGGAATATGTTGTGGGTGTGTGGGTTGGCAATGCGGATGGTGAAGGCAGGCCGGGACTGACGGGCATTGCAACTGCAGCCCCTGTCATGTTTGAGATATTTTCACGACTGCCTGAATCCGATTGGTTTGACATGCCTTATGACGATCTTGAAAAAGTAGTCGTGTGTTCCGAAAGTGGATTTCGCGCTTTGGAAATCTGTGAACAAAAAGACACGGTATGGATTCAAAGATCAGGATTAAAAACCGCTCCCTGCCCCTATCATCAGTTAATACATCTGGATGCCACAGGAAAATACCGTGTGCACAGCGAATGTGAATCTACAGGCAATATGATTCACACCGCATGGTTCGTGCTTCCACCTGCCATGGAATGGTATTATAAATCTAAAAATCAGCATTACAAAGTACTACCTGAATTCAGAACCGATTGTCTTCAAAACAACCATGCGGATGCAGATATGGAAATCATTTATCCAAAGCAGACAACAACCATTTATGTCCCGGTTGAAATAGATGGAACACCCGGAAAAACAATCTTTGAAGTCGCGCACCGCGATCCGGGCACAATAATTTACTGGCATCTTGATGATCAGTATCTGGGATTTACTAAAAATTTCCATCAGATGGCACTGTTTCCTTCTGCCGGTAAGCATTTGCTCTATTTAATAGATGAAAAAGGTGGAAGACTGGAACAGTATTTTGAGGCAATCGGGAAAGAGTAGCAATTCAGACGTCTGGTGATTGGTGACTAGTGACTGGTAACTGGTAACTGGTTACTAGTTACTTATAACAAGCAACCAATAACCAGCTATCTATATTCTACCTGATTAATTACAAAACTATTACGAAAGCAATTCCAGCATTTTTTTACCAATGTCAGCTGGTGAATTCACCACATGAATACCACATTCGGTAAGGATTTCTTTTTTAGCTTCTGCGGTATCAGCTTTTCCACCAATGATAGCACCTGCATGGCCCATCGTACGTCCTTTAGGAGCCGTTGCACCAGCAATAAAACCAACAACAGGTTTGGTTCCGTTTTCTTTTATCCAGTAAGCAGCATCCGCTTCCATACTTCCACCGATCTCTCCAATCATCACAATACCTTCTGTTTCAGGATCGGCCATCAACAACTGAACCGCATCGCGTGTGGTAGTTCCGATAATCGGGTCACCGCCGATACCAATCGCGGTTGTTTGTCCGAGACCTGCTTTGGTAAGCTGATCAACAGCCTCATACGTCAAGGTTCCGGAGCGTGAAACAATGCCTACCCTACCCTTCTGGTGAATAAAACCAGGCATTATACCTACTTTGGCTTCACCTGGCGTAATGACACCCGGACAGTTTGGTCCGATCAGACGTGTTTCTTTTCCGGCCAGATATGCCTTTACTTTAACCATGTCGGAGGTGGGAATACCTTCGGTGATGCAAACAACCACTTTAATTCCGGCAGCTGCAGCTTCCATGATAGCATCTGCGGCAAAAGCAGGCGGAACAAAAATGACGGAGACGTCAGCTCCGGTTTTCTTCACTGCATCAGAAACAGTATTGAAAACAGGTCTTTCAAGATGAATATCACCTCCTTTACCGGGTGTAACGCCACCGACTACGTTGGTTCCATATTCGATCATCTGTCCGGCATGAAAAGTTCCTTCAGTGCCTGTAAAGCCCTGCACCAGCACTTTTGAATGTTTATTTACAAGTACGCTCATTGAAATTAGGGTTTCGATTAATTTTAAGCCAAAGGTAAAGAATTGTTTGAATTAATGTCACCTGAAAGTTGATTTGAACAAAAATGTATTGAAATCATTGAAAAATCGTTTCAAATATCTTTGACTTCGACATTGCCATTATAAAATAACCGGCTGTTTTCTATATTTGCAAGAATTCCATAGTGATAATTTAGTCCTTTAACGGATTTTTTACAATTAAATAATAGATGAACCTTTTTCAGATAGAACCGGTATTTTTCAGAAACCAGGCAGAATTCAGAAAGTGGTTCATTGAAAACCATACTTCCGAAAAAGAATTGTGGGTTGGATATTACAAAACTTCAAGTAAAAAAGAGAGTATTTCGTATTCTGAGTCTGTTGATGAAGCCATTTGTTTTGGATGGATAGACGGCATACGTAAATCCATCGACAACGAAAGTTATTGTAATCGTTTCACTCCCCGAAGACAAAAAAGCATCTGGAGTACGGTCAATATCAGTAAGGCTGAGACGCTGCTGAAAAAAGGGCTTATGCAGCCAGCTGGCATTGAAAGCTATAACAAAAGGTTGACAGAAAAGTCGGGGATTTATAGCTATGAGAATGTGCCATCAGTATTGTCAGAAGAATTTGATCTGAAATTCAGGATCAATGAAAAAGCCTGGTTGTTTTTCAACACATTGTCCCCTTCGCTCCGGAAAACGTTATTACATTGGGTCATGGGAGCAAAAAAGGATATAACAAGACAGTCCCGTCTCGAAAAACTAATCAATTCCTGTGAAGCCGGAAAAGTACTTTAATATGAACAAGCCATTCGAAATGCTGAAACATTCCTTTGCTCTTTTTTATTCAATAACCTACCTTTGCTCAAATTCGTATTATGAGGTTTAATTATCTGAGTGAAGATACAATTTGTGCCCTGGCTTCTGCCCATGGGATGGGTGCTGTGGCACTTATCAGGATTTCAGGACCAAAAAGCATTGATGTTATTGCTAGCATCTTCAAACCTAAAAACAAACAACTCGATATTCAAACTGCCGTTAGTCATCATTTGTATTTTGGAATGATCCATGAAGGTGAAATGGTCCTTGATGAAGTGCTGGTGAGTATCTTCAGGGCTCCCCACTCATACTCAGGTGAGAACGCAGCCGAGATCAGCTGTCATGGCTCGGTCTATATTCAAAAGCAAATCATTGAATTACTGATTGAACATGGTTGCCGGATGGCTGAACCGGGTGAGTTTACCATGCGGGCCTTCGCCAACGGACGATTCGATCTTGCCCAGGCAGAAGCTGTTGCAGATCTGATCGCTTCTCAATCGGAAGCAGCACACCGTATCGCCATGAAACAGATGCGTGGTGGATTCTCAGCCAGAATAAAAGAATTACGCAGGCAACTGATCGACTTCAGTTCGCTCATCGAACTGGAACTGGATTTCGCGGAGGAAGATGTGGAATTTGCCGACCGTAAAGCATTCCTTCAGCTGATCGGTACGTTGAAAAAAGAAATCATCACCCTGATTGATAGTTTCAAAGCAGGCAATGTAATTAAAAATGGCATTCCTGTTGCCATCATCGGGAAACCGAATGTTGGTAAATCGACGCTTCTGAATGCCATTTTGAATGAGGAAAAAGCGATTGTAAGCGATATTCCGGGTACAACACGCGATGCCATTGAAGACACGATTGTCATTGGCGGCTACTCTTTCAGGTTCATCGACACTGCCGGACTGCGCGATTCGGACGATACCATTGAAAACATGGGGATTGAACGCACCTATCAAAAAATTGACCAGGCATCTGTGATTCTTTATGTTACTGATTTAACCACTTTCAATGAGGAGACAACCGTTGAGATTCTGGATGAATTTCGTTCACATATTGATGATGAAAACAAACACTTTGTTCTGGTAGTGAACAAAGCCGATCTGATGGAAGGAATTCCTTCTCATTTTTCTGAGTTTGTTGAGTTGGAAACAGTATTTGTTTCGGCAAAACGCAAAGAGAACATTCATCTGATTGCAGATAGTCTGGTGAACGCCGTGCAGAAGCTCAATCTGAATACCGATGCCATTATAAGCAATGCCCGGCATTTTCAGGCACTCAAAGAATCACTGACCGCCCTCGAATCTGTTGAAAACGGTTTCAGGACAGGATTACCAACCGACCTCGCAGGTATTGATATCCGGCAGGCATTGTATCATTTGGGCACCATCACAGGGGAGATAACGAATGAAGAAGTGCTTGGTAATATTTTCGGAAAGTTTTGTATCGGAAAGTAATTCCCTTTCCTTTATTCCATAACTGTCTGTTTTTCTTTATTTTAAATAAATATATTTTCCTTTATTTGTTGTTTTTTTCCTTTTATTCACTTCATTTGTTGCCGTGTTGTTGCCCAAATTCGTTGCCTCTTACTTTCGGCAACAAGTTGGCGAGAAAATGTCACTCCCTGACACTCACTGACACCTCTGGGCAAATGCTGTCAAATACAGGCTTATGTCAACCCCTGATACCGCGCGAACAGTTTCACCGAAGGTAATCCCTTGCTATCGCGCGAACAGTTTCACTGCAGGTAATCCTTTCGCGACGCCGACCTTAAAAGACCCATGTGATGGGGTTCTGAGCATCAACGCCAACCTTAAAAGACCCATGTGATGGGGTTCTGAACATCAACGCCAACCTTAAAAGACCCATGTGATGGGGTTTTGAACATCAACGCCGACCTTAAAAGACCCATGTGATGGGGTTCTGAACATCAACGCCGACCTTAAAAGACCCATGTGATGGGGTTCCGAACATCAACGCCGACCTTAAAAGACCCATGTGATGGGG
>CAJBPB010000362.1 GCA_903957365.1 uncultured Bacteroidota bacterium | reverse complement strand
ATAGATCTTGCTGCTGAGGCATTGCGTAAACAACTGGTTAAGCATAAAGAAAAAGTTCGCGGAATATAATAGATTATAATGGCAGGACATCCTTTTATGGATTGTCCTGCCTTTATAATTATCATTGATTTACAATTAGTTAGTACTTCGGTACGAATTTTGTTAAAAAAAAGTGATTATTTCCTTCCAATATTTAAAAAATATCTTGTTTCGTATTTAAATAGTTGCTACTTTTGCAGTCCCTTAAAAAAGGAGCTGTTGCCGATGTAGCTCAGCTGGTAGAGCAGCTGATTTGTAATCAGCTGGTCGGGGGTTCGAATCCCTCTACCGGCTCATCAGTTAGTAACTTAATGATTATTGGGGGGAGTACCAGAGCGGTCAAATGGGGCAGACTGTAAATCTGTTGGCACAGCCTTCGGAGGTTCGAATCCTTCCTCCCCCACAATTTTAAAGCGGGAATAGCTCATTTGGTAGAGCGACAGCCTTCCAAGCTGTAGGTGGCCGGTTCGAGCCCGGTTTCCCGCTCCAAAGCCGATGTAGCTCAGTGGTAGAGCACTTCCTTGGTAAGGAAGGGGTCACGAGTTCAACTCTCGTCATTGGCTCAGTTTATTTTAGAAAAAACCTTAAATAAAACAAAGTAGATATGGCTAAAGAAAAATTTGACAGGTCCAAGCCACACGTAAACATTGGAACTATCGGTCACGTAGATCATGGTAAGACAACTCTTACCGCTGCAATTACCCTTTCACTGCAAGCCTTAGGTTTAGCTGATTTTAAATCTTTTGATTCAATTGATGCTGCTCCTGAAGAAAAAGAAAGAGGTATAACAATTAATACAGCGCATGTTGAATATTCAACAGTGAAACGCCATTACGCTCACGTTGACTGTCCAGGTCACGCTGACTACGTAAAAAACATGGTTACAGGTGCTGCTCAGATGGATGGTGCTATCATCGTTGTTGCTGCAACTGATGGCCCTATGCCTCAAACCCGTGAACACATTCTTTTGGCTCGCCAGGTTGGTGTGCCTCGTTTGGTTGTTTTCATGAACAAGGTTGACTTGGTTGATGATCCTGAATTGCTCGAACTCGTTGAAATGGAAATCAGAGAGTTGCTGACATTCTATAAATTTGATG
Organism: uncultured Bacteroidota bacterium; assembly: GCA_903957365.1. GTDB lineage: Bacteria > Bacteroidota > Bacteroidia > Bacteroidales > F082 > CAJBPB01. The sequence goes on along the minus strand of CAJBPB010000362.1, from coordinate 5,767 downwards.
GCGACAACACTCCGGTTATTCAAGGATCAGCTTTAGGTGCATTGAACAAAGAACCTAAGTGGGTTGAAAAAGTGATGGAATTAATGAATGCCTGTGATGAGTGGATTGAATTACCAGTTCGTGATCAGGATAAACCATTCCTTATGCCTATTGAAGACGTATTTTCAATCACTGGCCGTGGTACAGTTGCTACAGGTAGAATTGAAACTGGTGTAATCAACACTGGTGATCCTGTTGAAATTATCGGTATGGGTGCTGAAAAACTTAAATCAGTTGTTACTGGTGTTGAAATGTTCCGTAAGATCCTTGACAGAGGAGAAGCCGGTGACAATGCTGGTTTGTTACTCCGTGGTATTGACAAAGATTCTATCCGTCGTGGTATGGTAATCGCTGCTGTGAATTCGGTAAAACCTCATGCTCACTTTAATGCTGAAGTGTATATCCTGAAGAAAGAAGAAGGCGGACGTCACACTCCATTTCACAACAAATATCGTCCACAATTCTATTTCAGAACAACAGACGTTACAGGTGAAGTAGTTCTTCCTGCCGGAGTTGAGATGGTTATGCCAGGCGATAACTTAACTATTGAAGTAAAATTGATTGCTGAAATTGCAATGACAAAAGGTTTACGTTTCGCTATCCGCGAAGGTGGACGTACAGTTGGTGCAGGTCAGGTAACTGAAATTATTGACTAATAATAGTCAAAATATAAAAATAAAAAAAGGTATTCTGGCGAAAGTCAGAATACCTTGTAATTAACTGTAAATATTAATAGGATACGGGTGTAGCTCAATTGGTAGAGTAGTGGTCTCCAAAACCATTGGTTGTGGGTTCAAGTCCTACCACCCGTGCAATTAAAATATTAGATTCAATGACAAAATTCAGTATCGTTAACTACGCAAAGGAAAGTTATGTAGAACTTATGCAAAAAGTTTCCTGGCCCACATGGAGTGAGCTGCAAGGTAGTGCTATTGTTGTATCCATTGCTTCCCTAATAATCGCTATGGCGGTTTACCTGATGGATAAGTCGTTTCAAGTAATTTTAGAGAGTTTTTACAAGCTTTTCTAAAAGAACAAAGGAATAAAAGAATCTAAGAGTACATTAACAATCTATCTCAATTTTTGTAACAAAAATGAGCGAATCGACAGGTAATAAGTGGTATGTGGTGCGGGCGATAAGCGGCAAAGAGAAAAAGGTAAAAGAATATCTCGAATCCGAAATTAATCGCCTGGGCTTGCAGTCTATGATTTCCCAGGTGCTCATTCCAACAGAAAAAGTTTATCAGATAAGAAAAGGGAAGAAAATCAGCAAAGAGCGAAATTATTTTCCCGGTTACGTTCTTATCGAAGCAACACTGACAGGCGAGATTCCACACATAATTAAAAATATTCCGAATGTGTTGGGATTTCTTGGAACAAAAGGAGAGGCTGACCCACTGCGTCCGGCAGAAGTAAACAGAATTCTCGGGAAAGTTGACGAACTCGCCGAAATGGGTGAAGAAGTAAACATTCCTTTCATCATTGGAGAAACTGTTACAGTAACTGATGGACCATTTAACAGTTTCAGCGGAGTTATCGAAGAGATTAACGAAGAAAAGAAAAAGTTGAAAGTGATGGTTAAAATCTTTGGTAGAAAAACTCCACTTGAATTAAGTTTCATGCAAGTGGAAAAGGAATAGGTTCAGTTAAGTACTGAGTTCCTTATTAACACTTTAATTATTAAGGATTAAAATGGCAAAAGAAGTAAGCGGATTAATTAAACTGCAAATCAAAGGAGGAGCCGCTAACCCCTCACCACCTATTGGCCCAGCATTGGGATCGAAGGGTGTAAACATTATGGAGTTTTGCAAGCAATTTAATGCTCGTACACAAGATCTGGTTGGGAAAATTGTCCCGGTTATCATCACTGTGTATAAGGATAAATCGTTTGAGTTCATCTTAAAAGCTCCACCTGTTTCTGTGCAAATTATGGAATTAGCTACGTTGAAAAAAGGTTCAGCTGAACCAAACAGAACGAAAGTTGGATCCATTTCATGGGAGCAAGTACGCACCATTGCTGAGAACAAAATGAAAGATTTAAACGCTTTCACGATGGAATCAGGCATGAAAATGGTTGCTGGTACAGCTCGCAGCATGGGAGTTAGGGTTACAGGCGCATCACCTTTTGGTAAAGACTAATGGAAAGTCCTATAGTCGTGCATTTTGTAGAACCTAAAATTTATTGGTGAAATGGCAAAATTAACCAAACAACAAAAAGAAGCTCTGGCGAAGTTCGACAAAAGCAAAATTTACTCCTTGACTGAGGCAGTTGATATCGTAAAAAAAATCACTTATACCAAGTTTGACGCTTCTGTTGACTTGAATGTTCGTCTGGGAGTTGACCCCCGCAAAGCCAATCAAATGGTTCGTGGATCTGTTACACTACCTCATGGAACAGGAAAAGTGGCCCGTGTTCTGGTACTCTGTACCCCGGACAAGGCTCAGGAAGCTATTGACGCTGGTGCTGATTTCGTCGGATTGGATGATTACATTCAGAAAATCAAAGATGGTTGGACCGATATTGACGTCGTAATTACAACTCCCAATGTTATGCCTAAAGTAGGGGCACTTGGACGCATCTTAGGACCACGCGGTCTGATGCCCAACCCTAAAACTGGTACTGTAACAATGGATGTTGCAAAGGCAATTCAAGAAGTAAAAGCCGGTAAAATCGACTTTAAAGTTGATAAATACGGAATCATTCATGCAGGTGTTGCAAAAGTAAGTTTCAGTAATGAACAAATCATTGAAAACGCTTTCGAGCTTATTCATACGATTAATAAATTGAAACCAACTGCTGCAAAAGGTGCATACGTGAAAAGTATTTTCATCTCAAGTACGATGAGTCCTGGTGTTCAAATCGAGCCCAAATCAGTAACCCACTAAAACTTAAAGGAAGTTATTGACATGAGAAAAGAAGATAAACAAATAGTCATCGACTCAATTACTGAGCAACTTGGCCAGAATGCGAACTTTTATCTGACCGACATTTCGAACCTGAATGCAGAGGCTACCAGCCGTCTGAGAAGGCTTTGTTATAGTCGTGATATAAAACTTGTCGTTGCAAAGAATACACTGTTGCGCAAGGCAATGGAGAATTCAGGCAAAGAGATGACCGAAATGTATGGTGTTTTGAAAGGTGCAACCTCGATAATGTTTTCAGAATCAGGAAATGCACCCGCCAAATTAATCAAAGAATTTCGTAAAACATCAAATCGTCCTGTATTAAAAGGCGCGTATATTGAAGAATCAACCTATGTTGGCGACAACTTACTTGACTTCCTTATCACCATTAAGTCGAAAAACGAACTTATTGCTGACCTCGTTGCCTTATTGCAATCACCTGCTAAAAACGTTGTGGGAGCTTTGCAGTCAGGAGGACACAAATTGAGCGGAATCTTAAAAACATTATCCGATAAACCGGAATAGCATTGAATGATTAACATTCGCATCAGATAAAATTAAAATTTAGTAAAACACTTAAAAACGATAATAAAATGGCAGATTTGAAAGCTTTTGCGGAGCAATTAGTTAACCTCACAGTAAAAGAGGTAAATGAATTGGCTACCATTTTGAAAGAAGAATATGGCATTGAGCCAGCAGCCGCAGCAGCAGTTGTAGCAGCACCTTCAGCAGGTGGTGAAGCAGCCGTTGTTGAAGAGCAAACTTCATTCAATGTAATTTTGAAAGCCGCTGGTGCATCTAAACTTGCAGTAGTAAAATTAGTTAAAGAATTGACCAGTTTAGGTCTGAAAGAAGCTAAGGAATTAGTAGATGCAGCGCCTAAACCAATTAAAGAAGGTGTTAGCAAAGACGAAGCCAATGCATTAAAATCACAGTTAGAAGAAGCTGGTGCAGAGGTTGAGATTAAATAAGAAGATAGTTTATTCTGCAAAACATCAGGCAAAAACACCTCTGTCTCTAATACAATTGAGATAGAGGTTTTGCGCCTATTTTGCATTTTGTGTGAATCGTTTCTTTTTATTAGTAACCGCCTGCCTCAAACAGGCTTCAAAAACTTAAGACCTTGGCAGAAAAATCATTCGAAAGAATCAGTTTCGCATCCACCGGTTACCATTTGGACTACCCGGATTTTCTCGACATTCAGTTGCAGTCATTTCAGGATTTTTTCCAGTTGGAAACCAATCCGGAAAACCGCAAAAATGAAGGACTCTTTAAAGTCTTCGCTGAGAATTTTCCCATTACGGATGCCAGGAACAATTTTGTACTCGAGTTTCTCGATTACTTTGTTGATCCTCCACGTTATTCAATAGACGAGTGTATTGAGCGTGGCTTAACCTATAGCGTGCCTCTGAAGGCAAAGCTAAAATTGTATTGTACAGACCCCGAACACGAAGATTTTGAAACAATCGTGCAGGATGTTTATCTGGGTATGATCCCATATATGACTCCTAAAGGCACTTTTGTCGTTAATGGGGCTGAACGTGTAGTTGTTTCGCAGTTACATCGCTCGCCGGGCGTATTTTTCGGTCAACACCGTCACGCCAACGGCACGCAATTATATTCGGCTCGTATTATTCCTTTCAAGGGTTCCTGGATGGAGTTTTCAACTGACATATCGAATGTGATGTATGCATACATCGACCGGAAAAAGAAATTGCCCGTAACAACATTACTTCGTGCCATCGGATTTGAATCAGATAAGGATATTCTTGAAATATTCAATCTGGCTGAAGAGGTAAAAGTTAGTAAGGCAGGACTAAAGCGTGTAGTTGGACGAAGACTCGCAGCGCGCGTGGTCCAATCCTGGATTGAAGACTTTGTTGATGAAGATACCGGAGAAGTTGTATCCATTGAGCGTAATACAGTAATTATTGAACGCGAGACTGTTCTTGATAATGATAACATTGATCTGATTGTTGATTCTGGCGTAAAGGCAGTATTGCTTCATCGCGAAGATATTAACACTTCAGACTATTCTATCATTTTCAATACACTTCAGAAAGATACTGCAAACTCAGCCAAAGAAGCCGTTGAGTTTATTTATCGTCAGTTACGTAATGCTGAACCTCCTGATGAAGAAACTGCACGTGGTATCATTGACAAGCTATTCTTCTCAGATAAACGTTACGATTTAGGTGAAGTAGGACGATACAGAATCAATCGCAAACTCGAACTGAATATTCCTGCTGAAACAAAAGTCTTAACTAAAGAAGATATCATTTCGATTATCAAATACCTGATCGAATTAGCCAATAACAAAACCGAAGTTGATGACATTGACCACTTAAGTAACCGCCGCGTCAGAACGGTCGGTGAACAATTGTATGCTCAATTCGGTGTCGGATTGGCCAGAATGGCACGTACCATCCGTGAAAGAATGAATGTACGTGACAATGAGGTGTTTACTCCTACTGATCTGATCAATGCCAAAACATTGTCATCAGTTATCAACTCATTTTTTGGAACAAACCAGTTGTCCCAGTTCATGGATCAAACCAACCCACTTTCGGAGGTTACCCATAAACGCAGGGTTTCTGCATTAGGACCAGGTGGTCTTTCACGCGAAAGAGCTGGTTTCGAAGTACGTGACGTTCACTACACCCACTACGGAAGGTTATGTACAATTGAAACGCCTGAAGGTCCTAATATTGGTTTGATTTCCTCTCTTTGTGATTATGCTAAAATAAACAAGCTTGGTTTTATCGAAACCCCATATCGTGAGGTAAAAATGGGGGTGGTTGATATGAAAGTTAAACCAGTTTAT
>CAJBPB010000361.1 GCA_903957365.1 uncultured Bacteroidota bacterium | reverse complement strand
CTTATTTTTGTATTGCAATCAATTTTAAAGCAAAAATTAGCTGAAAAATATTGAAATCAACTCAAAAACGAAAAACATGCATCAAAATATCGCATTGGTTTTATCTAGCGGCGGAGCTCGTGGTTACGCGCATATTGGTGCGATAAAAGTACTCGAGAAGCATGGTTACCATATAACCAGTGTCGCCGGAACTTCAATGGGAGCCATGATCGGAGGTGTTTTTGCTACGGGTAGACTGGCCGAATTTGAGAGTTGGCTTGTTTCACTTGATATCAAAGAAGTACTGAGATTGACTGATTTCTCAATTAGTTCGAAAGGCTTTGTGAAGGGTAAAAAGATATTCGAGCGAATAAAGGAAATCATGCCTGAATGTTTTATCGAAGATTTATTGATTCCATATTGTGCAATTGCAACCGATATTTTGCAAGGGAGGGAAACTGTTTTCAATAAAGGTAGTCTGTATGATGCTATTCGTGCATCTGTGTCAATTCCTACTGTATTTCTGCCACAACAAATCGGTGATCATTTTTATGTTGATGGAGGAATAACCAATCCTATCCCTGTAAACAGGGTTAAAAGAAACAAGGGGGATATTCTTGTCGTTGTAGATGTTAATTCACCAAGACCTTTTCAACATCGGGAAGTTTCTGCGGAAACGAATAATCATGAAAAACATCGCGATCAAATAGATATGATTCATCGTAAAATGAACAACTTTTTGCCTGAAAATAAGGGGAACGAAATTGGGATTTTTAACCTCATGAACAGGAGTATCACAACAATGACACGAAAGATTTCTGAACTTACTCTGGAAAAACACAAACCTGATTTACTTATAAGTATTTCGGTTGAATCGTTTAATGCGTATGATTTCTATAAAGCAAAAGAAATCATAAAGGAAGGGGAAATCGCGACTGAAGATGCTTTAAATGAAATCGTTGTAAATAATCTGCCCTAGTTGCTTTTCAACATAAAATGGATGTACTTATCGAATATCTTCGGTTCCGTCTTTGAATTTTGCAAATCTGCCTTTTGACCGCGGATGAACCTGATCTTTGCGTGACCAGGGCCAACCACCAAATTGCGTTTTCTGATAGTCATACATTGCTTGCTGAATCTCAGCTTTTGTATTCATGACAAATGGCCCATAACTTACGATCGGCTCGTTGATTGGTTTTCCTTGCAAAATAAGTAACTGACTGTTTGAATTACCATTCTGAATGCTAGTCTCCATGTCAGATTTAAGTTCAACTGCCTGGTATGCTGCGATTTCAATTCCATCAACAATAATTGAAATTCCATCATGAAAATATAAATGACGGTTAATATCCTTCTTTGTTTTTGGAATCACCCATTTTGCTGAAGGTTCCATTTTAATCGTCCAAATGGCAACCTCATTTTCTGGATCAGCAGCCCAGGAATCCGGTGCAGGCGAATTACTTTTCACGTTATCAATGAAACCGGCAATCACTTTAATATGGGTTGATTTTTCGTTTTCATCTGTGGTTTTAAATATTGGAATTTCTTCATTCCAAAGCATTTTGAAATGTGGTTCAACGAATTTTTTTGATCCCGGAAGATTAATCCATACCTGAAATAATTCAGTGGGATTGTCCTGATCCATATTGATCAATGGAAACATTTCACAATGCTGTAATCCGGCTCCTGCAGTCATCCACTGCACATCACCATCGCCATATCTTCCAGCCTGACCGTGCGAATCAGAATGATCAACCAACCCCATCTTTACAATTGTCACAGTTTCAAATCCCCGGTGTGGATGAACCGGAAAACCTGGAATCTTTTCTCCATGGTACATTCGCCAGCCATCTTTTATCGTAAAATCCTGTCCAATGTTTCTTCCCTTTAAAGATGCAACTGGTTCCATGGCTTCATTTCCAGCCGGATATTGGTCGTAGTGATGGGCGCAAAACAAGAATGGATCTGAAACTGGCCACATGAATCCAAGTGGTTTGACGCTTTTAACGGATGAGGTTTTCATAAATTCCAATTCAGATTTAAAATCAAACAAGATACTTTAAGATCATATTTAAAAGTTTTTCTTCAGTAAATGGTTTCGATAAAAAATCGTCCATTCCGGCTTCAAGACATCTCGATTGTTCCGATTTCAACGCATGTGCTGTCAAAGCGACAATAGGTAAGGTGGTACTTATTTCTTTTCTGATCATGATAGTTGCTGTTACACCATCCATAACCGGCATCTGCATATCCATCAAAACCAGATCGAATGAAGTTTTTCTTAAAATTTCAACAGCAATTTCTCCATTAACAGCTTCAGTGACATGTATGCCAAACTGTGTAAGAATAGTGTTGGCAATGAGCCGGTTAACTTTATTATCTTCAACCAGCAAAATCTTCTTATCCTGAAGTAAAGATTGATCGAAACTGATAATTTGTTTCGCGGGTTTTTCCAGTTCATGTCCGATAGGTAAGGTGAACCCAATCGTTATTTGAGTCCCATGGTTTTTTTTACTCTGAATACTGATTTTACCATCCATCAGATCGACCAATTGTTTGGTAATTGCCATTCCAAGACCAGTTCCACCGTATTTTCTGGCCACATCTGTGCTTTCCTGTGAAAATTTCCGAAAGATTTTTTCAATATAATTTTCATCAATTCCGATGCCGGTATCTGATACCATAATTTCGACAGATTGTTCATTCTCATTGCTTTCTTCTACTTTACAGCTAAGAGAAACACTGCCTTTTTCGGTAAATTTTATCGAATTGCTAAGTAAATTGAGAAGTATCTGATTGATTCTGAATGGATCTCCAATTAAAACAGGAGCAATAAATGGATCCATCTCCAGATTGAAAGTCAAACCCTTTTCTTCCGTTTTGGATTTCAGCATACTACTGATCTGCATCAAAAGGTCGTGTAAACTGAATCCGATAGATTCCAGATCTAATTTTCCTGATTCAATCTTAGAAAAGTCGAGAATATCATTGATTACAACCAATAGATTTTCTGCAGCATGATTAATCGATTCGAGAAACGACCTTTGTTGTGGCAGTAATTCTGTTTTAAGTAATTGATTACCAAGACCTAGAATGGCATTCATAGGTGTGCGTATCTCATGACTCATATTGGCCAGAAATATTTCTTTGGCTTTTGCGGTTTCTTCAGCTGTTTGCTTCGCTTCACGCAGGGTAAACTCAAGCTGTTTTTGTTCGGTAATATCCAGATGAATGCCAGTTGATCCGATTTGATTTCCTTCCTGATCAAACAACGGAGCGCCTGAAATCATCCACCATTTTATCAACCCTTGTTTATTCGTGATTTCAAGTTCGTAGGCATCCATGTTGCCTGTTTCCCTCGATTTGGTTTTGTCACGAACTAATGCACGGTTTTCAGATCGGGTGAAAATGTTTTCTGCAATTTCGCCATAAATCTCTTCTTTCTCAAAGCCTGACATCTTGCAGAAACTTTGGTTTGCATAAATTATTTTGCCTTCCATATCAACCTCAAGCATGCCAAGATTCATATTTTCAATCAGAAGCCGATATTTTTCTTCACTTCGTTTCAGCGCTTCTTCATAGCGTTTTTGACTTGTGATATCAGTATATTTCCAGTAATGTCCACGATAAGTTTCTTCAATTATGATAGGTACATAATCTCTTGTAAAAGTTCTGCCATCAGTAAGATGTAATATTTCTCCAATTACTTTTTTTCTTTGGCTTAGTAAATAGTCTATTCTGTTGACAAATTCTTCAGGATTAATAAAGAAATGCTTTGATTGTTCAGCTGAGCCTGAACAATCGGTGCCAATAAGTATATCAGGTGATACAGGAACCGCGAACATAGCACAAAACCGCTCATTGGTTAAAACGATCAACCGGTTTTCATCTTCTAACAGTACGCCATCCTGCATATTTGAAATAAGGTTCGAAAATCGGGTTGCAGTTCTTCTGAGTTCGGCTGTTTGTCTGGCTATGGTCTCATCGAAACGTTTCTCAACCTCTAATCTTGCTGTTCGCTCTCGTTCAAGAACCTCTATCAAAGCTTTCTTTGTTAACATATTACCTTAGTTGGAAATTGATAGAAAGAGGTGGACTGGTCATAAATCATTGTTTTACATCTTAACGCAAATATATAATCATTCTTTTATTATCAGCGTTTTGATCTGTGAATAGTTTGATTATTTATTATCTGATTGTATTTTTTTTACTGTTACTTTTTCAACACAGTTCTATTTTATTGGCTGATAAATTCATTTGGTTTCTTTTGAATTAAAAAAGTGATTCGATACTAAGGCTGGTTTAGAATGTCAAAACACTTATTTAGATAGCTTTTTTGACGTTTTGAAATGAAACAATTGTGATTGGAAGCAATTGATCGTACTTTTAATCCCTTATTATTTTGAATTTTTATAAAATTTTGATATTAATATTTTTCTAAAAGTAAAATTTATGAAACTCGGTTTTGTTGGTTTAGGGAAAATGGGTGGTAATATGGTTGAACGCCTGTTGGAATTTGGGCACACAGTGGTTGTTTATAACCGCAGTCGTGGTCCTGTTGATCGTTTGGTTGAAAAAGGTGCGGTAGCGTCTGATTCGTTAGCCGATATGGTTTCGAAACTCGAAGGACGTAAAATCGTTTGGCTGATGGTCCCTTCCGGTCAAACTGTAGATGATAATATCGCGCAACTACTTGATTTGATGGATGAAAATGATATAATTATTGATGGAGGAAATTCTAATTATAAACATACCAAAGCCCGGTCACTAAGGGTTGCAGAACATAAAATGTCATATCTGGATTGTGGTACAAGTGGTGGTGTATGGGGGTTAAAAAATGGCTACAGCCTGATGTCAGGTGGCGATAAGGAAGCCTCTGAATATATTTATCCCATTTATAAATCTTTAGCACCGGAAGGCGGATATACTTATTGCGGTGATAGTGGTGCAGGACATTTTGTAAAAATGATTCACAACGGAATCGAATATGGAATGATGCAATCATTTGCCGAAGGTTTTGAAATAATGCAAAAATCACCTTACAATCTTGATTTAACTGCTATTGCAAGCGGTTGGCAATATAGTAGTGTGGTTCGTTCCTGGTTGCTCGAGTTGATGGTTTTGGCTTTAAAAGATGATCCGAAACTTGAAGCTTTGAAAGATTATGTTGAAGACAGCGGCGAAGGACGATGGACTATTGAGGCCGCTATTGAACTGGATGTTCCCGCCCATGTCATTACATCCTCTCTTTATACCCGTTTCCAGTCACGGCAGTCTGAATCATTCGCAATGAAAGTGTTGGCTGCCTTACGAAATCAATTTGGTGGTCATGCAGTTAAAAAAAGCTAGCGGATGCAAAAAACACAAAATCTGTCCATAGTCATATTTGGTGCGTCTGGTGATTTAACTTACAAAAAGTTGATTCCTGCGCTGTATGCCTTGTTTCAGCAGCAAATGTTGCCGCTTCAATTTCGCGTTCTGGGTGTTGGAAGATCGCCATTTTCAGATGAAGATTTTCGTTTGAAAATGTTGGAGGGAATCCGGCAATATTCTGAGAAATACCATTTAGATGAGGTGATAATCCTTTCTTTTTTAGAAAATCTCAGATACCTGACGATGGATCCGGAAGATGAAAAAGATTTTGAAAAACTTAAATCCACACTCGATAATTATGACAGGGAAATTAATACAAATGGAAATTGTCTGTTTTATTTATCGATGCCACCAAATAAGTTTGGTGTTGTGGCCAATAATCTTGGAAAAGTTGGATTAAACAATGAAATACAAGGTTTTAAGCGTTTGATAGTTGAGAAACCTTTTGGTTACGATTTTGAGTCAGGACTTGAGTTGAATCGTAAGTTGCACCAGGCATTTGATGAAAGTCAGATTTATCGTATCGACCATTATCTTGGGAAAGAAACAGTCCAGAATATTCTGGTAATGCGGTTTTCAAATGGTATTTTCGAGCCTCTCTGGAATCGTAATTTTATACATCATGTTGAAATTACCTCATCTGAAAGTATAGGTGTGGAGAAACGCGGTGGTTATTACGATGGTTCCGGCGCATTACGCGATATGTTACAAAACCATTTGTTACAGGTTCTGGGTCTTGTAGCAATGGAACCACCATCTTCGATGGATTCTGATGCAATACGGAATGAAACTTTAAAGGTATTGCAATCACTTCAGCCAATTCAGGAGGAAAATGTTGATAAACAGGTTATTCGCGGGCAATATGTGGCGTCTCATATCAAAGGGGAATTGGCCAGAGGATATAGGGAAGAACCTCAGGTAGATCCTGATTCACGAACAGAAACCTATGTCGCCGTTAAGTTATTTATTGATAACTGGCGCTGGGGCGGAGTTCCTTTTTATATACGAACCGGAAAGCGGTTACCAACGCGTGTTACAGAAATTGTTGTTCATTTTAAACCAACTCCGCATGGTCTGTTTTGGGACAAGGGTGAGGAAAGAAATCAAAATCAGTTAATAATCAGGATTCAACCCGATGAAGGTATTTTAATGAAGTTTGGTTTGAAAATGCCGGGAGCCGGGTACAAAGTGAAAACAGTGAATATGGATTTTCATTATTCCGATTTACTTGATACGCATTTACCATCAGCCTATGAACGATTGATTTATGATGCGATGCTGGGAGATTCTACATTATACGCCCGGGCGGATGCTGTTGAAGCAGCATGGAGATTTGTGGCTCCCATTCAAAAAGCCTGGAAAGAAAACCATGATATTAAAATCTATGGCTATCCTGCGGGTACCTGGGGACCTGAAAATGCGGATGAACTGATTGAAGATAAGGAGATTACCTGGCGTTATCCTTGTAAAAATCTGGCAGATGACGGCAATTATTGTGAATTATGAAAATCACTCGGGTTGTTTATACAACCGCTGAGGAATTGGCGGAAAGTTTCGCTGATCAAATATTGAATTTGGTAAGAGATGCTGAGAAACAAAAAAAAAGTTTGAATTTCATGCTGTCAGGCGGAAGTACACCTGCATTGCTGTTTCGGAAACTTGCTGCCAAGGTTACAGATCCTATTGATTTTAGTCATACTCATTTTTTTTGGGGTGACGAAAGATGTGTATTGTCCAACCATCCTGAAAGTAATTATGGGCTTGCCAAATCACTTTTTCTTGATAAAATTCAGATTCCTGATTCGAATATTCATCCGATGTATCATGGTGGAGAAATGAAAACTGAATTAGAACTAATTGAACTTTTGTTTTCTCAAATTCCTTCATTTGATATAGTCATGCTGGGTTTGGGTGAAGATGGACATACTGCGTCTGTTTTTCCGGATAATATGAAAATGTTTGATGCAACAACCTATTGTGCATCTTCAAGGCATCCGGTTACTGGACAGATCAGATTGACAGTCACTCCAAAGCTTATTATCGAAAAAGCGAAATCAATTGTTTTCATGGTAACCGGAGAGAACAAATCAGGGATTTTAGCAGAGATTTTTTCTCAAAGTCAGGAATCTGTAAAAAAATATCCGGCAGCGATGCTTCAAAGCAAACGCAGGGATATTATCTGGTTACTGGATGAAGCTGCGGCTGCGATGGTTTGAAAACAGTGCTGATGAAATGCCTTATTTACCATTAACTATCATATAAACAATATTATACATAAATTTTGCAGAGCTTCCAGTCACTTGTTAGTTTCAGTATCATTCCATTTTCGTACCTCAACAAGAACCCGTACCTTTGCAAAAAATTTTATATTTGAATGAGTTTTCAGCAAGAGATTAATCGTCGCCGTACTTTCGCCATTGTGAGTCATCCTGATGCCGGCAAAACCACCCTTACCGAGAAATTACTTTTATTTGGCGGTGCCATACAGGTCGCTGGTGCAGTGAAATCAAACAAGATCAAGAAAACAGCCACATCCGACTGGATGGAGATTGAGCGTCAGCGTGGTATTTCTGTTGCTACATCGGTCATGGGTTTCGAATACAATGATTTGATGATCAATATTTTGGATACACCTGGTCACCAGGATTTTGCTGAAGATACATTTCGGACACTAACGGCTGTGGATAGTGTGATTGTGGTAATTGATGTTGCAAAAGGCGTTGAACCACAAACTGAAAAATTGGTAAAAGTCTGCCGGATGCGGAATACACCAATCATTGTGTTCATCAACAAGTTGGACCGGCCGGGAAAAGATGCTTTCGAATTGTTGGATGAGATTGAGCAAAAACTTGATCTTCGCGTTACACCGCTTTCATGGCCAATCAATATGGGTCCTAAGTTTAAAGGTGTCTACAGTATTTACGACAGAAGTCTGTATTTATTCGAGCCAAATAAACAACGTGTCGAGCAACGAATTCTATTCAAAGAATTGGCAGGCAGTGAATTGGATGATATTATCGGTGATGATGCCGGAATCCTCCGTGATGACCTGCATCTGGTTGAAGGTGTTTACCCTGTTTTTGCAAAAGAAGATTATTTGTCTGGTGAGATTTGTCCTGTTTTTTTTGGAAGTGCACTAAATAATTTTGGTGTGAAAGAGTTGCTGGATTGTTTTATTGAAATTGCACCAACACCCATCGGCCGTGAGACTGAAGAAAGACATATTGATCCAAACGAAGAGATATTTTCGGGATTCGTGTTTAAAATTCACGCCAATATGGATCCAAATCACCGCGACCGAATCGCTTTTGTGCGTGTGGTTTCAGGTGTATTTGAACGAAACAAACCTTACTATCATGTGAGGTTGAACCGTAAACTGAAGTTTTCGAATCCGACAGCATTTATGGCCCAGAAAAAATCCGTTGTAGATGAAGTGTTTCCAGGCGATATTGTGGGATTGTATGATGCCGGAAATTTTAAAATTGGGGATACTTTGACCGAGGGTGAAATTCTTCATTTCAAAGGAATTCCAAGTTTTTCTCCCGAACTATTTCGATATGTAGAGAATGCTGATCCTTTGAAATCGAAGCAGCTGGCCAAAGGTCTTGATCAGTTGACAGATGAAGGTGTAGCGCAGTTATTTACCGGTAGTGCGACTGGTCGTAAGATTGTTGGAACGGTCGGAGCACTTCAGTTTGAAGTGATACAGTATCGTCTTTTACACGAATATGGCGCAAGTTGTCGTTATGAGCATATCACACTTCATAAAACTGCCTGGATTACAAGCAATAATAAGGCAATGCTCGATGATTTTAAAATGAGAAAAGCGTCTTTTTTAGCCAAAGACAAAGAGGGACGGGATGTTTTTCTGGCTGATTCTCCTTACTCCCTGCAAATTTCAATGGAGAAATATCCTGATATAAAGTTTCATTTTACCTCAGAGTTTTAATCAATACTCTTCCATCTTTTCATTTTGGTATAGATACATTTGAAGAAAGACTTTGTTTGAGCTTGAATTGTATTTTTATTACAGGATTTGAATTTAATTTATCACAATATTTTCTTTTTTTGCTATTAAAATCGACTCAGATTCAGCTATTTTTCTATTTTTGTGTCGATTATTAAAGGAATCCTTATTTATTGCAAAAACCCATTATACATCATGAAAAAACTCTTTACGGGAATTGTATTTCTCTTTTTCGTTGTGATTATGTCATTCATATCGCAACCTATTCATTCTCAAGTAAATGATACTGCATCATATCCTTTTTGGATAGAGATGATGCAAAATCCGGATGTTAATTTCTTTCAGACTGTAAAAGCGTTTGAAACCTATTGGCAAGACCGTGAAATAACTAAAGGAAGTGGTTTTAAACCCTTCAAGCGCTGGGAATACTGGACTGGTCAGCGTGTATCTCCGGAAGGGAAAATTCCTTCACCAGAGTTGACAATGAATGCGTATAATGCATTCTTGGCAAAAAGCAAATCCGGCAGCCGCGATACCGATGGCGAATGGACATCTTCAGGACCAACATCAGTTCCATCAGGGAACAATGGTTATCGTGGTTTAGGACGTGTTTCTGCCATTGCATTTCATCCGACAAATGAGAATATAATTTATCTGGGAGCTCCAGCCGGTGGCTTGTGGGTGACCGAGGATCATGGTGATAGCTGGACTGTTTTGACTGATTATTTGCCAACATTAGGAGTATCTTCAATCATTGTTGATGCTGTTACTCCGGAAATTATTTATTTGGGAACTGGTGACCGCGATGCTGGTGATGCTCCGGGTATAGGTGTCTGGAGAAGTATTGACGGCGGAGTTTCATTTGAACAATGGAATTCGGGAATGGGGAATTCGACAGTCGGACGTATGATTCAACATCCAGAAAACAATCAGATTCTTTTGGCAGCAACCAACACTGGAATCTATAAAACTGTGAATGCTGGTCAAACCTGGACCAAAACAACTGGTGGTAATTTTAAAGAAATTATTTTCAAGCCAGGAGAACCTGATATTGTTTATGCTGCAACATCTGGAAGTTTTTATCGCTCCACCAACAATGGTGATACATTTACCGGTATTACCAATGGTTTGCCAGGTGGTTCAAGAGGAGTAATCGGCGTAACTGAAGCTGATCCTGAAATGGTTTATTTCCTGATCACAAACGGAGACTCTTTCAAAGGATTGTATCGTTCAACCGATGGAGGAACTTCATTCACCGAGCGTTCGACCACACCAAATATTATGAGTTGGGATTGTGATGGTGGCAGTGGTGGACAGGCCTGGTACGACCTCGATATTGCTGTTGATCCTGTTGATGCAGACGTTATTTATGGTGGCGGAGTAAATTGTTTTAAATCAGAAGATGGTGGATCAACCTGGGAAATCCGTTCACATTGGTACGGCGGTTGTGGTGTGCAATCTGTGCACGCTGACCTTCATATTTTAGAAGTTAATCCATTGAATGATAGGTTATTCGCTGGGAATGACGGTGGAATTTACTGGACAGAAAATGGTGGTGTCAACTGGGACGAAATTTCCAACGGATTGGTTATCAGTCAGGCTTATAAGATAGGTCAGAGTTTGATGGATCGTGATAATGTAATCAACGGATATCAGGATAATGGAACTTCTACCATGACAGAAAATTCATGGATCAGTGTTGGAGGTGGCGATGGTATGGAATGTGCCTATGATCCAAAAGATGGAACCTATGCGTATTCAACAATTTATTATGGCAGTATTGACAGAATCCGAAATCACAACAACCAGGGCGGCATTGCCGGAAATGGTGTCAATGGAATTACTGAAAGTGGTGGATGGGTAACGCCATTTCTTATAGATCATAATGATGGAAATATCATGTTCGTGGGATATAAAAATGTGTGGAGAAGTACAAATATCAAGGCCGGAAGCACAAGCAGTGTAGATTGGACGAAGATTAGTACAATGAATAACAGTGATATGAATGTGATGGCTCAATCAAGGGCAAACACTAATATTCTTTATACAGCAAGTGGTAATAAACTTTGGATGACCAACAATGCCAAAGACGCAAATGTAAGCTGGACAACACTTACCGGAAATTTGCCAACAAGTAATAATATCACTGCGCTTGAGACAAATTCACTCGATTCGAATGTGGTTTATATGGCAATGCAGACAAAAATCTACAAATCATCTGACAAAGGTTTAACCTGGACAAATATCAGTGGTAGCTTGAATAATATGCAGATAAACAGCATCGCATCTTATGCAAACAGTAACAATGGTCTTTATATAGGAACTGAAGTGGGCGTATTCTACAAAGACTTTTTTCTCGATGATTGGATTCTTTATTCAGCTGGTATGCCGGCAAGTGTAAGAGTTACTGAAGTTGAAATATATTATGATTCAGTAAATGCGGTGAATGATGTAATACGTGCCGGTACTTATGGCCGTGGTTTGTGGAGTTCACCACCATACTACACCATTTTGGATGCCAATTTTGAAGCCAGTTCAACAAACTTTGTTGCTGGTTGTCTTGTTGATTTTACTGATCTGACACAGGGGATGCCAAGTGAATACAACTGGTCATTTCCAGGTGGCACACCAGAATCATCTACTGACCAGAATCCACAGAATATCAGATATCTGACCGAAGGTGTTTACGATGTAACACTAACAGTCACTGATTTTTATGGAACCGATTCCGAAACTCGTGCAGGTTATATCGTTGTCGGTCCTGCAGCTGCACCAATCGTTGAGTTTTCAGCTTCCAGTAACGTAGGTTGCGTTGGTGAGTCTGTCACTTTTACTGATAATTCTGAAAATTGCCCAACCAACTGGTTATGGCAATTTGAACCTGAAACAGTAACTTTCCTGAACTGGACATCCGCAACCACACAAAATCCAACAGTTCGCTTCAACGAATCAGCAAATTATACCGTTACCCTTACTGCTACCAATGCAACAGGGAGCAACACAGTTTTTAAGGAAAATTATATTTCGTCGGGTGGCTATGGAATTCCATTTGTTGAATCTTTTGAGGGGGAGTCGATCACTTCACATGGATGGACAGTTGAAAATACTGATGGAAGTCATACATGGGAAACTTCACCATTTGGTGATGGCTCAGCATATATTGATTTCTTCAATTATACCAATCTTGGTGCAAGAGATTATCTAATCAGTCCTGCGGTTAATTTATCAGGTTTTGATGAAGCTTATTTCTCATTCAAGTATGCGTATGCACAGCGTGCAAATCAAAAAGATTCGTTAATGGTAAGTATATCAGTTGATTGTGGTACTACATGGGAACAGATTTATGCAAATGGACCTGATGGAGCTGGTGTATTTGAAACGGCAGAACCCACAATGACATTTTTCGAACCTCAAACTGAAGCTGATTGGTGTGGTTTGGGTTATGGTGCTGATTGTCCAATGATTGATATCTCAGCTTTCGCAGGAGAAGCTAATGTTAAAATTCGCTTTGAATCCTTCAATAATTTTGGAAACAATTTGTATATCAAGGAGATGAGCGTATCAAATATAACTTCTCTGAATGACAACAAAACAATTCAGGGTCTGTCAGTTTACCCGAATCCAGCCAACGAATATATAAGTCTGATGGTGGATGACCAGTTCATTGGTTCTGAAATGATAATAACGGACAGTCAGGGTAAAATTGTTGCTAAACAGAAAATTAGTGCTAATACGACACGACTGAATGTAAAATTATTATCCTCAGGAGTTTATATGTTGATTTTAAATGGTTCAAATGAACCTGTTAAACAAAAACTTGTAATTCAATAATCCAGCGCTTACTTTTACAGATTCAATTCTGTAGAAATTCATACACTGGCTTATGCATCAGTAGAAACATAGAAAGGCTGAGGTTGAATTATTCAAACCTCAGCCTTTATCTAAAGAACACTAAAAAATACTTTAAAGAAGAATCTAATTACAATTTACATGATTAAACGAATAACATCAGTCCTGATATTTCTTTTCCTTTTTGGGAATATCACCTTTTCACAGCAAAATTTAGTAACAAAGTCATCTGGAACCGCAGAGGCATTTGTAAGGTCTTCTTTCGAAAAAATGAGACTTGGTGATGAAAAATACAGGGCAACGGAGGGTTTGCAGATAAAGAAACCAAATCCGATAATTTATCAGCCAGAATTTGAAATTCTTCCTGAATCGGTTATTTCAATGGAACAACCTGGAAACATTGAAAATGGAAAATCTTCAAGAGTAATCTCTCCGGCGCCTGATACAACATTCATGGGATTATATGATTCAGGAAACTCAATTCCTCCAGATGTGAACGGTGCTCCGGGCCCTGATCATCTCATGGTGACACTGAATACCGAAGTCCGGATTCAGGATAGGAGTGGAGTAAATCTGTTCACAATTTCATTGGGCGTTTTCTGGGCGGATCTGCCAGGAGGAAGTACTTTCGATCCTAAGATTTTATACGATTTTGAAGCGGACCGCTGGATTTTCACAACCTGCGCAGGAAGTACACCTGGCCAGTCAAGATTATATTTAGGAGTAAGTACCACATCTGATCCTACAGGAGAATGGAACTTGTATTCATTTTTAACTGATACGCAAGGTGTTACCTGGTTCGATTATCCAAGTATGGGATTCAATTCAAAATGGATTGTTGTTTCTGGAAATATGTTTGGCAATGATTATTATCGTACAGTTTTTGTTTTCGACAAACAAGCGATGTATGATGGTATCGCTGAACCGCAATACACCCGTTTTGCTACAAGTCAGGGCTTTACTTTGGTTCCAGCAATAACTTTTGATGCCGGTGAAGAAAATGTATATCTCATTTCTTCCGCTGATGGCAATACTGGCGGTAATGGTTATATCAGTTTATTTAAGGTTGAAGGCGAACTTTCTGATCCATCATTCAGTATGGTAGGTAATATTGGAACTCCTAATCCATGGGCTGGTTATGTAAGTGGAAGCGGTGATTTTTTGCCTCAGATGGGTTCAACAGAACGATTGAATGCGGTTGACCATCGTATGGAAAATGTAATCATGCGTAACGGAAAACTGTGGGCTGTTCACCATGTTTTTTTGCCTGCTAATAATCCGCAGCGAACTGCTGTGCAGTGGTGGCAAATTTCGCCCGAAGGTGTTCTTTTGCAACGTGGAAGGGTTGATGATCCAACCGGTGTAATGTCATATGCTTTCGCAACAATTGCAGTGAATCAATATGAAGATATGGTAATAGGTCATGGCAGTTTTTCTGAAAATCAATATGCAAGTTGCGCGTATTCTTTTCGTTCACATATTGATGAACCTAACGTAACCCGCGATCCCTATACTTACAAAGCTGGTCTGGCACCCTATTACAAAACCTTTGGTGGTGGAAGAAACCGTTGGGGTGATTATACTGCTACCATGCTTGATCCTGTGAATGGTATTGATTTCTGGATATTGCAGGAATACGCGGAACTTCCGAATAGCGGCGACCGTTGGGGAACATGGTGGGCATACCTTCGTGTGGCATTTTTACCGGTTCCTGATTTCTCTGCCAATTATACAATTATTCCGGTCGGGGAAAGTGTGAATTTTACTGATCAGAGTATGGGAGTACCAAATTCATGGAGCTGGACTTTCGAAGGAGCTTTAAATCAGGAATCTGATCAACAGAATCCAATGGGAATTACCTATTCGACAGAAGGTAGTTTTACTGTTTCAATGACAGCTACCAATGAATTTGGTTCGGCAACCGAAACCAAAGCATCCTTTATTACGGTGAGTTCAACCATTCTGCCTGAAATCCATTTTGGCTATGATAAAAGCGAAGTCTGTACGAATGAGGTAGTTAAATTCACAGATCAATCATTGTATATGCCACGCGAATGGTCTTGGGTATTTACCCCTTCAACAGTTAGTTTTGTTAATGGAACAAGTTCAACCTCGCAAAATCCGGAAGTGGTATTCGATGAAGCCGCAACTTATTCGGTGTCATTGACGGCAACAAATTTGAATGGATCATCAACCGCAACTGAGTTTGAAATTATTCGTTCAGGAGGTGCTCCAACGCCTTTCGTGGAGTATTTCGAAATAGAGGCCTTTGAAGAGAACAACTGGATTGTTGAAAATCCGGATGACGATATTACCTGGGAACTTACAGATATACAAGGTGTAGCTGAGACAACAAAAGGTGCAATGATCGATTTTACGCATTATTATGCCATTGGTCAGCGTGATCGTCTTGTTTCACCTCCTTTGGATTTGCGCGGCTTCGATAATCTCAATTTCTCATTTAAACATGCTTATGCAAAACGATTGGCTGAAGTTGCCGATTCATTGATTGTTCTTATCAGTGATGATTGTGGTGGAAGCTGGACCAGGATTTTTGCCGATGCGGAAGATGGAAGTGGCAATTTTGCAACACATCCGATGACGGAAAGTTTTGTTCCTGAAAGCAGTGATGATTGGTGCGGTGGAAGCTATGGTTCTGAATGTATTACATTGAATATGAATGAGTTTATTGGAAGGACTGATATAAAGATTGCATTTGAAACCTATAGCTTTTATGGTAATCCGATTTATCTTACCGATATTGAATTGGGTTCTACTGTTTCAGTTCCTGCATGGAGCGATCAGAATTCAATCTTGACTGTTTATCCAAATCCCGCGAATGACCGGTTAATGATTTTCAGTAAGGAGAATGTTGAAATTTCTGATTTAAAAGTATTTACTTCTTCAGGTCAGATGGTGATTTCGATAGATAATTATATTTCTGGTAAAACTTTGGACGTAAGTCAGTTACAAGCTGGTGTTTATCATATCAAAGCATTGGTTGACGGAAATCTTGTAAGAGCTAAAATTATCATTGAATAATCAAATCAAAATATTAGAAAGCCTGCCATCATTGGCAGGCTTTTTTTGTTTCTTTGTACACGATTTTTAACTCCATGAATGTATTTTATTTACCTGAGGCTGAAATTGGATTGGTGAATCTTCCGGAAGAAGAATCAAAGCATTGTGTAAGGGTGTTGCGAATGCAATCAGGTGACAAAGTGTGTGTTACCAATGGTAAGGGATTGTTGATGGATGCTGAATTATATGATCCGAATCCAAAACGTTGTGTATTGAAAGTTTCTAAAGCCAGACAAGGATCTGATTTTTGGCCTTTTTATCTTCATATTGCTATTGCCCCCACTAAAAATATCGAACGAATCGAGTGGTTTCTTGAGAAAGTTACTGAAATTGGTGTTGATGAAATCACTTTGTTTAGCTCGAGTCATTCAGAGCGTAAAATTGTCAGACCAGACCGTCTTGAAAAAATTATCGTATCAGCTGTAAAACAGTCCATTAAATCACGAATTCCAAAATTAAATGATCTGCTATCATTTAACAAACTGGTAAAACAGGAATTTGCAGGCATGAAATACATTGCGTGGATTGACGATTCAATTCAGGAAACGCTTGTGAAAGACTATCAGGCTGGTGAAAGTGTTTTAATTCTGATCGGTCCTGAAGGTGATTTTAGTAATGAAGAAGTCGTCCTGGCACGTCAGAACGGATTTAAGCCAATTAGTCTGGGCCGCTCTCGTTTACGCACCGAAACAGCCGGATTGGTTGCTTGTCAGACAATACAGCTCATAAATCAATTGAAATGAAAAAAACTTTCTATCTGATTATTTTCCTGTTTTCCTCAACAATTGTCATCAATGCGCAGTCAGAAGTACAGATTGCCCTTGTGAAATACCGTGGAGGTGGCGACTGGTATGCAAATCCAACCTCATTGCCAAATCTTGTAAAATTCTGTAACGATCAGTTACGGACTTCCATCAATCCTGACATTGCTACGGTTGAGGTTGGGGATGCGCAACTGTATAATTATCCTTTTATTCATCTGACCGGACATGGAAACATTGTGTTTGATGAAAATGAAACTCAAAATCTCCGCAACTATCTGGTTGCTGGAGGATTTTTGCATATTGATGATAATTACGGACTGGATCAGTATGTGAGAAAAGAAATGAAGAAAGTTTTTCCTGATCTTGATTTTGTCGAATTACCAACTGATCATCCGATTTATCATCAGAAATTCCAGTTTCCTGATGGCATTCCCAAGATTCATGAGCATGATAATAAACCTTCCCAGGGTTTTGGTTTGATTTATAATGGCAGATTGGTTTGCTTTTACAGCTATGAAAGTGATTTGGGCGATGGTTGGGAAGACGCCACCGTGCATAATGACTCTGATGAAACCCGTTTGAAAGCATTGAGAATGGGTGCAAATCTTATCCAATATGTTTTTACTGACTAATCTGTTGGTTAAATCAATGAATCTTAGTATTTTCACATCCTGAAATCCTCAAAAAATGAAAAGAACAGTATTTTACCTTGTATTTTCTTGCCTCCTTACATTGAATCTCATTGCTCAGCAACCAGAAACTTTCAAATTGCAATCGATGAGTCAGTATGATATGGAGAAACTTTCCGCACTTCCCTCATTGGAATTGCCTGAAGGCGCCACCCGGCGCTCCTTACCCTATATGGTCGATAATTCGCAATTACCATATTTTCGCCCTTTGATCGCTCAGGTAGGACTTGAGTGTGGTCAGGCGTCCAGTATAGGTGTGATGTTTACATATGAAATGAATGCAAAACGTGGTGTTCCGGGTAATCTCCCTGAAAATCAGTATCCAACCCATTTTGCTTACAATTTCATAAATGGAGGTAGCGATGCAGGAGTTAGCTTCTGGGAAACATTTGAAATATTGAAAAACGTTGGAACTCCAAATGTGGCTGATTATGGCGGTATGTCTCTCGGGGGACCATCACGTTGGATCAGCGGCTACGATTATTATTATAATGGAATGCATAATAAGATTGAAGGCACTTATACAATCAAAACAAATACTGCTGAGGGGTTACAGACTTTGAAAAACTGGGTTTTCGACCACGGTAATGGCTCTGAAATGGGAGGAATTGCAACATTTTATTCAGAGTTTACACATCCGCCAACCATTTTCCCTCCTGGAACACCAGAAGCCGGGAAACATGTGATAATCTCATGGGGAGGTTCACCAAACCATGCGATGTCGATTGTCGGGTACAATGATTCAATCCGTTGGGATTACAATAGCGACGGCCGTTACACGAATAATATCGACCTGAATGATGATGGTATTATCAATGTAAGTGATTGGGAAATTGGAGGTTTCAAAATGGCAAACACCTATGGTTCCATAAGTGGATGGGGTGATAATGGATTCGCATATATGATGTATAAAACACTTTCTGATCGCGCAGGCCAGGGTGGAATCTGGAATAATCTGGTTGCCCTTGTGAAGGTGAAGGAAAACTACCATCCTAAATTGGTTGCGAAAATTAATCTGACATTTCCTTGCCGAAACAAAATCAAATTAATGGTTGGCGTTGCAACTGACACCGCTGCGACAGAGCCAGAATACATTTATCATTACCCGATTTATGATTTTCAAGGCGGTTGTCTTGCAATGCAAGGTAATTCAGGTGATGAACATATTGAACTAGGACTAGATATGAATCCTTTGCTCACTTATCTCACACCTGGAGAGGAAGCGAAATTTTTCATATTGGTTGCCGAATCAGGAGGGCTTGATTTTACACAAGGATTTATCAATTCATTTTCACTCATGGATTACACGGATTTGCCTATTGATGAGTATAGTTGTCAGGCTGTTGATGTCCCGATTCAGGGAAATGGAATGACCATTCTCGGAATGAAAGCAACTATTAATTACGACGCTGTAGTAATTGAAAATGAAGAATTGCCGGCACTTGAGTTGTATGGTGATTATCAGGCTCAGCTTACAGTTTCGGGTGGAGCAATGCCCTATCATTGTGAATTGCTGCATGATTATTCCAAAACAGATTCAACGGAAATATATCCGATTTTAACCGGTGAGCGCTTATCATTAGGAAACAATGAATCTTATGTTGGGGTTGATCTTCCTTTTGAATTCCCGTTTTACGGAGAAAAAATATCGAGAGTTTATCCCACTTCTGAAGGTTTCATCATGTTTAAGGAAACAACGATTCCCTGGCCTTATTATATAGAAGGAAGGTCTTATTTTATTCAGAATAAGATGATTGCACCATGTTTTGCGAAACCATTTTATTTTGATGGCACAGCTGATAATGGAATATGGTACACACAAAATGCTGATTCCTGTGCTTTCCGATGGAAACTTTCGACCTCAGGTATCACTGGAAATAGTCTTGTTGAGGTAACAGTTACGCTTTTTCCGGATGGAACGATTCACTTTTATTATGGCCCTCATCATGCGCCTTCTTACATTCATAAGTTCGCGGGAATTTCTGCCGGTGATGGCACCAATTATACTTTGCTAAACGAAATCGCTTATTTTACTCCTTATGCGAACCAGTTTACATTATTTAATCCGAATAGTATGTTTGAAGGATTAACAATGACCGATGACGGATTACTATCAGGTATTGTAGATGAATTGTTTGAAAATCAATCAATTAAAGTAAAAGTTACTGATTATGATAATATTACTGAAACCAAAGTCTTCCCATTGAATATTGAAGGTGTAGTGATGAATTTTGATGTGATTTCGGGTGACGATGAAATAATAGAGTTTGGTGAGACCTTTTCGATGGATTTGCATCTTCAAAACCTTTATAATCAAGCTATAGGCGAAGGAACAATCATATTTCGGTCAAATAATCCGGATTTAATTGTTTTAGATAGTATTTTGGAAATGAGTGCGATATCAGCCGGAGAATCGCTGACAATGCTGAACGTTTTCTCAATTCAAGTGGCAAATGATATTGAAGACAGACAAATTGTATCCGGAAGTCTGGTATATGCAACGGAGCAAAAGACATGGATTCGTAACTTTGAACTGGTGCTTCATGCTCCTGTTCTGGAAGTAAATTCGGTGACTGTTTCTGATGGTGAAAACGGAATTCTTGAACCTGGT
Organism: uncultured Bacteroidota bacterium; assembly: GCA_903957365.1. GTDB lineage: Bacteria > Bacteroidota > Bacteroidia > Bacteroidales > F082 > CAJBPB01. Next base: position 8,142 of record CAJBPB010000361.1, on the reverse strand, counting down.
GAGACCGCACAGCTATTTATCAGTTTACAGAACATTGGGGGAGCTAAGATTCATGATCTGGCCGCTACCCTGACCTGTAATAATGCAGATATTCTTGTATCAGATGGAAATGATGGAGTATCACTAATAGCGCAGGATAGTGTTTGGCTGGCTGTTTTTGAAGTACATTTCAGTGAAACCGCTGAGCCATTACAAATCCTTGAATTGCAACTTATGGCTGATGGATTAAATGATTTTCATTTTGAGAAAGTGATTCCACTTGTTACCTCATTAATCGTTGAAAATTTTGAAACCGGGACTTTTGAATTGTTTGATTGGGAAACATTTGGTGATGCTGACTGGTATATTACTGATACGCCCGTTTATGAAGGGGCTTTCTCGGTGCGATCTGGTGTAATGTCCGACAATGGTATTTCGACACTGTCATTGCCATACGATGTTGCCTATTCCGATACTGTTTCTTTTTATTTTAAAGTTTCTTCAGAAGCAAACTACGACTTTCTTCAGTTTATGATCAATACTGAATTGCAGGAGCAATGGTCTGGTGAGGTTGATTGGACGCACAAAGTTTATACTGTAGCACCAGGTAATCAGCTATTGAAATGGGTTTATGCAAAAGATTACAGCGTTTCAAATGGTTTGGATTGTGCTTTACTCGATTATATAATTTTACCAGCAAGAAATGTTGAAACTTCTGTAACTGAGGGAAATCAAGTTACAGATGTTCAGTTATCTATAAAGCCCAATCCGTTTTTCGACCAATTGAATGTATCTGTTAAAGTAAATGAACCAACATCATACACACTTTCTGTTGTTGATAATCTTGGCAGAACAGTTTTTGAAACAATTGAAAAACAGCTTGTTGCCGGTACATATACTTACAGTAATGTAAAAGTGCCTGACAATGGTGGTAGTTTTTATATCGTTATTAAATCGAATGGATCGTATGTTGTTAAGTCTGTTATTCGGATCAGGAAATAATCACTAAATAATGCTTTCAAATAATCTGGTTTGAGAAATAAGTTGTTGATAAAGAGAGTATTACTGGTTATACTAATGACTACTTTGTCTTTACCTGTAATACAAAGACAATTCAATCTGATAAAGGAAAAACCATTGCAGGGTTCTTTCCATACTGTTTCTGCAAATTTAAGAGATAGTCTTACTGTTGTTGCTTGGTTTAATGGCAATTTGCAAAGGGAGGCTGATCAGGATGCAGATGGGAAACTGGGGTTTAGAAACTCATTGATCAGGTTGCATAATCAGATTGATTATAGTTTTTTCAAAAAGATAAATGCTGAGGGCGTTGTCTGTGGTAAAAAGAATGAACTTTTTGAAGAAGATTATATCAAGGCGTTTCTGGGTGATTTTTTTGTTGGTGAAAAGGTTTGGAAAGACAAAGCGAGAAAATTGAAAGCCATTCAGGATACACTTTCAAAACTAAATAAGGATCTGGTTGTAATTTTTGAACCTGGAAAAGGAACTGTCTATAGTGACAGATTTCCGGAAAATTACAAAGGAAAGTTGAAAGACGTTTCAAATAACGATGTTTTTCTTTCCGAATTAAAATTGAACAATGTACATGTTTTAGACTTGAATGCCTATTTTGTTCAGCTTCGTGAAAAGGATCCCAACCGTATTTTTCCCCGTGGTGGGACGCATTGGTCATATTATGGTGCAGCCAGAGCTGCCGATACGAGCCTTCGCTATCTGAAACAATTAACGAACAGGCAAATTCCTCTCTTTACAATTCCAAAAGTTGTTAGATGTGAGGAACCACGCCACCCTGATGCCGATATTTGGCTTGCAATGAATATGATACAATCAGCGCCAACCGATAATCTTGTTTCCCCTGTTATAAAATTTGAAACAGAAGTGAAGCCTGATATTGATGTTTTGGTTGTTGGGGATAGCTTTTATTTCAATTGGTTGAGCGATTCTATTATGTTTAAAGCATTCAGAAATTGTGATTTCTGGTATTATAACAAGCATAACTGGAGCAGGGAAGGAGCGGAGGTTGCGGTGGTTTCTGATTTAAATTGGCAACAGGAAATTATGAAGCGTGATCTGATCATCATTATGATTACTGAAAGGTTTCATCACAACTTTGCTTGGAATTTTGATGAACAATTATACCATTATTTTTATCCGGAAGATATAAACCTATTGGAAGCATTTGCAAATAATTTGCGGATATCAAACGATCAGTTCATGCGTCTGGTAGATGATGCGAAAGTGAAAAAAGTAAGTCTGGAACAACGTATATCAATGGAATCCAGTTATTTACTTTATGAAGATCACTTAAAAAATCCCGAAAAATATACTTCCAGATCGGACCTTGTTACGATTATAATGATGAGTATCAGAAGCACACCAGAGTGGCTCGCAAAAGTAGAGGCCAAAGCCAGTGAAAAAAACATCTCAGTGGATGAGATGATTCGGATGGATGCGGAATGGATCTACAATGAGAAATACGGAAATCAATAAGACATATTCAGAAAAAGCCGGTGAGAACCGGCTGCTAAAAAAAATCCTGTAAACAAACTATTTCACCAATCCAGAGAATCCCATAAATGCCAGTGAAAGCAATCCGGCAGTAATCAATGAAATAGGGAATCCCTTCATTCCTTTTGGCACACCATTGATATCGAGTTGTTCACGGATGCCCGCCATCAATACGATTGCCAGAGTAAAACCAACGGCAATAGCAGAAGCATAAACAACACTCATGATCATATTATAGTTTTTCAGGATGGCGAGTAAAGCAATTCCTAATACAGCGCAGTTGGTGGTGATAAGTGGTAAATAAATTCCAAGTGCCTGATACAAAGGGGGAGCAACTTTTTTTAGTATGATCTCAACAACCTGAACCAAAAAGGCAATCACAAATATGAAACTGATTGTTTGCATGAACTCAATGCCAAGTGGAACAAGAATATAGAAATAAACAAGATAGGTCACCAGATTGGCAAGTGCCATTACAAATACGACCGCAGTTCCCATTCCAAGGGCCGTTGAAACTTTATTCGAAACACCAAGGAAAGGGCAGATTCCAAGGAATTGCGCCAAAACTACGTTGTTTACAAAAAGTGCAAGTATGATTACTGTGATAAATTCCATAGCTTTTCCTCCTGTTAATTATATTTTGCTTTAAATCTGTTCATAATAGCGATCAAATAGCCGTATGTTATAAAGGCACCGGGAGGCAAAATGAATATGAGAATCGTGGTTGAGCCTTCAGGTAAAATGGGAATATTAAAAATAGTTCCATTTCCAAGTAATTCGCGGACACTTGCCATAACAGTCAGGGCTAACGTAAATCCAAGTCCCATCCCAATACCGTCAAGTATTGCTGGAATTGGCTTGTTTTTTTGTGCAAACGCTTCTGCTCTGCCAAGTATGATGCAATTCACAACAATCAGTGGGATGAAAATGCCCAATGTTGCATACAACGCTGGCACGAAAGCTTTCATCACCAGATCGACAATGGTTACGAATGTGGCGATTACAAGAATAAAAGCGGCAATACGAACTTTATCAGGAATCAGATTTTTCAGCAATGCAATAAACAGATTTGAAAAAACCAGAACAAATGTCGTGGCGGCACCCATGCCAATACCATTTTCAGCAGCAGTAGTAACGGCTAATGTCGGGCAGGTTCCGAGGACCAGCACCAGTGTTGGATTCTCCTTGATAATTCCGTTAAGCAGGTGTTTTATATTACTCATTGTGTAACTCCTTTCATTTCAACTGTATCCGCTGAATCTGGTGTATTATTAACATAATTGGTCATATACAAATCGTATGCTTTTTGAATTCCATCGCAATATGCTCTCGATGAAATTGTTGCTGCTGTGATGGCATCAACCTGACCACCGTCTTTTTTAACTTTCATTTTAAATTCAGAGGGTTTCTTACCATTAAACTGATCTTTAAATTTAGGATTTGTCATTTTTGATCCCAAACCTGGTGTTTCTTTGTGCTCAATCACAGTGGTTTTATTAATCGTGCCATCTGGCAGAAAGCCTACCATCATATCAAAGCGTCCTGAAAAACCTTTTTCAGTAAAAGTTTTTACTGCCGTTCCAACAAGCTTTCCATCTTTAGTCCCTTCGTAAAAAGTCAGGCCATCGATTATTTTTGATGAAGTTGTAGGGTCGTTATCAAATGCAGGGATTACCTCAGTCACGGCTGATACTTCTTTTTGTTTATTTGCAGCTTCGATGGGTCCTTTGGTCAGGAGATAAACATATCCCAGAGCTGCTGACATTACCACAGAGATGATCATCAGTGAAAGGATCATATTTCTGAGATTCGATTCTAATTTCTTTGCCATAATTCAGGGATATTATTTATTACCAAATAAAACTGGTTTAAATCCTTTGTTGATTAGCGGTGTAACTGCGTTCATGATAAGAATTGCAAAGGAGACTCCCTCAGGATAAGCACCCCAAACTCTTATCAATACCGTCATGACGCCACAACCAACTCCATAAATTATCATGCCTTTGTAGGTCATAGGGGAGGAAACCATGTCAGTTGCCATGTAAATCGCTCCGAGTAACAAACCACCGGCAAGTATATGAAATACTGGATCAATATACCTTGCAGGGTCAATCAACCACATGATTCCGGTAAAAATAACCACCGTCCCTATATAGGAAACAGGAATATGCCAGGTGATAATTTTGCGGATCAGCATATAAAAACCGCCAATGAGTAGTGCGATGGCTGAAACTTCTCCAAGGGAACCACCAATCTGGCCTATAAACATATTGGAGTAATCAGGTAATATTGTTGCCAATTCACTAACTGTTTTGCCGGCATCAATACCTTCACTTAAAACACCCAATGCGGTTGGCCCGGTAATGGCATCAAGAGAGAAGAAGTTCTGGGCCGGAACTGGCCAGCTTGTCATGTCAACAGGAAAAGAAATCAGTAAAAAAACACGTCCGACAAGAGCAGGATTGAAAATATTCTTCCCTAAACCACCAAACGACATTTTAGCAATCCCAATGGCGACAAGACTTCCAATAACCATTTCCCACCAGGGTAAAGAGCTTGGGACGTTAAAAGCAAGTAGCAAACCAGTGACAACCGCTGATCCATCACTGATAGAAGGTTCTTCCTTCAACAAATATTTCTGGATAAGAAATTCTATCAGTACACATGATATGATTGCGACGGCTGTAATAAACAAAGCACTTATTCCGAAATACCACAATGACACCAAAAAAGCCGGAGCCAACGCGATAACAACACCCCACATGACGGATTTAACCGACATTTCGCTGTGTACATGGGGTGATCCCGAGAGGGTCAATTTATTCATACGTATTAGTTTTTTCTGGTTCTGATAATATGTGCGACTTTTCCTTTACCCAGACGAATATGGTCGAGCAATGGTCGTGCCGATGGACAGGTGAATTGACATGATCCGCATTCGATACAGTCGAGTATATGACTACCCTCAGCAATGTCGAACATGCCGGTTTCGGAAACACGTGCTAAAAGATAGGGCTCCAATCCCATCGGACAAACTGTAATACACTTGCCGCAGCGAATGCATGGATTTATCTTTTCGCGGTAGGATTCATTCGAATTTAAAACCAATATTCCGGATGTCCCTTTTACGATAGGTGCTTCGATCGAACTAAGTGATTTCCCCATCATAGGACCACCGTTGATTACTTTACCAGCAGTTTCAGGTTGCCAGCCGGCCTTCTCCAGAAGATCGGTGACACTCGTTCCAATCCGTACTAGGAAATTGGAAGGTTTTAAGATATTTTTGCCGGTAACAGTCACAATTCTCTCGAAAAGAGGTTTGTTTTTTTGAACAGCTTCATAAACGGCAAACGCTGTTCCTACATTTTGTACTACACAACCCACTTCAATCGGTAGCTTTCCTGAAGGAACCTCACGATTTACTGTTGCCTTTATCAGTTGCTTTTCTCCTCCCTGAGGATATTTTACTTTTAGTGGCTGAACAGAAACACCATTGTGCTTTTTGCAAATTTCACTTAGTTTTGATATGGCATCCTGTTTGTTATTTTCTATTCCAATGATTGCTTTGTCTACCTCCAGCGCTTTCATCAGAATCTTTATTCCGATAATTATTTCTTCAGGTTTTTCAAGCATCATGCGATGATCAGATGTAAGATAGGGTTCGCATTCGACACCATTTATTATAAGAAATTCAGCTTTCTTACCTTCAGGAACCATCAGTTTTACATGCGTCGGGAAGGTTGCTCCGCCTAATCCGACAAGACCACATGATTTAATACGTTGAATAATCTCCTGTTTGCTCAGTTTTATTTCATGAATAATCTGTGGAGTCCGGTCGATCGATTCGTCCCAAATATCATCTACAACTTCGATAAAAACAGCAGGCCGGCGATAACCACTGGCATCCACTGCCTCATCAATCTTCAATATTTTCCCTGAAACAGGTGAATGCAGATTGGCTGAAATAAAGGCTTCTCCAGTAGCGATCAATTGACCAACTTTTACTTCATCACCTTTTTTAACCTGCACTTTAGATGCAACTCCCAGGTTCTGTCCAAGGGGTACAATAACCTGTTTTGGCAATGCAAGTGTTTCAATAGCTGCATTTTCCGAAAATTTATTTTCAGCCGGATGAACGCCGCCAATTCTGAATGTCTTAAGTGTATTCATACTTTACTGATTGTTATGCTAAACTTTCGCTAGTGCTGTTTGTAGTGGTGACCTCTGTTTCAGTTTTTGGTTTGCGAGGTGGAAAATTCAGTTCGTGAATGGCATCGGTTGGACAAACTTCAACGCATTTACGGCAAAGTTTGCATTTAACAGGATCAATATAGGCCAGATTATTTGCCATTGTAATCGCTTCATAAGGACAAACCTGAAAGCATTTTGAACAGCCAATGCATGCAACACTGCAATTCTTTTTGGCAGGCCCGCCTTTTTCGGTATTAATACACGAAACAAAAATCCTACGATCTTTTTTGCCTTTCGGACGCATTTCAATGATAAATCTTGGACAAGCCTTAACGCATGCACCGCAGGCAACACATTTGTCGTTAACTTCTGGAAGACCAGTCTCATGATTCATGAAGAGTGCGTCAAAATTACAAGAAACTTCACAATCTCCAAGTCCCAGACAACCATTAGGACAACCACCTTCACCTGCAAATAAATTATGAGCGAATGCGCAACTTGTTGCACCATCATATTGTACCTTGGAAGGTGAATGTTTTTTTCCACCGTTGCAACGGATAACAGCAATCAACGGATCCTTTTCATCAGCTGTGAGCCCTAGAATGGCTGCAACCTCTTTCATCACATTATTGCCACCAACAGGGCAATTCAGTCCTTCAATTGATTTATTCAAATCTGCAGACCTGATTGTTGCCTCTGCAAAATTCCGGCAACCCGCAAATCCACAACCTCCACAATTGGCTTTAGGGAGCACTTCATCAACGGAATCAATGCGGGGATCTTCGATTACTTTGAACTTTTGAGCCACAAAGTAAAGAATGATGGCCGCAGCCACACTTAGAAGTCCAAGTGCCAGAAGCGCAAATAATAATACGTTATTCACTTGATTAATATTTTAAGTTAGTTTTAATCTTTGAAAATCAACATGTTAGTTAATATATTCATTTTCAAAAGATTACTAATTTTATTTAGTGTGGCAAAAGTACTAAATATGACAGGATTACAATCAACAGTAAGTATTAAGAACTATTTTATTAAGTATCACAAAAACAGTTATATAAGTTAATTTTATTTTGATTTTGTTCAAAACATAGTTTTGCTAATATATTGATTAACAGTTGTTTTAACTTTTGTTTAGAAACACTATAAATTGAATGAAAAGGTCTATTTAGAACTTGTTTAAAGAATAGGAACAGATAAAAGCTGTGACTAATAATATTCAGATCACTTTTTAGATGATCCATCACAAAATTTGTGTTGTCGGGATTCTCAAATAACGCAGCAAAATCAGTTCGCTTCTTTTTGTCCTTTTAGTAAAACCCAAAAAGTAAGAAGGATTATTTTCAGATCTAGTGCGAATGACCAGTTTTCGATATATTGCACATCTAATTCAACCCGGTTATTTATATCAGAAAGTTTCCTGATTTCGCCACGAAAACCATGAAT